>NZ_JBSFDF010000016.1:92634-141088 GCF_053593795.1 Streptomyces sp. NPDC002104
CGCAATGCCCTGCACAAGGTCCCGCGCAACGCCCCGCACAAGGTCCCGCGCAACGCCCCACGCAATGCCCTGCACAAGGTCCCGCGCAACGCCCCGCACAAGGTCCCGCGCAACGCCCCACGCAATGCCCTGCACAAGGTCCCGCGCAACGCCCCACGCAATGCCCTGCACAAGGTCCCGCGCAACGCCCTGCGCAACACCCCACGCACCGCGCCCCACTCACCGTCCCACGAGAGGCAACCACCATGTCCACGAACCCCTTCACCCTCGACGACCTGCGCCGCGTGCTGCGCGAGGCGGCCGGCGCCGACGAGGGCGTCGACCTCGACGGCGACATCCGCGACGCCGAGTTCGACGCCCTCGGCTACGAGTCCCTGGCCCTCCTGGAGACCGCCGGGCGGATCGAACGCGAGTGGGGCATCACCCTCGACGACGACACCCTCGGCGAGGCCCGC
This sequence comes from Streptomyces sp. NPDC002104, assembly GCF_053593795.1. Classification (NCBI taxonomy): domain Bacteria; kingdom Bacillati; phylum Actinomycetota; class Actinomycetes; order Kitasatosporales; family Streptomycetaceae; genus Streptomyces; species Streptomyces sp. NPDC002104. The sequence continues at coordinate 93,090 of NZ_JBSFDF010000016.1, forward strand.
ACCCCGGGCGCGCTCGTCGACGCGGTCAACGCCCACCTGTCCGCCGCCCGCGCCGCCTGAGGGAGCCCGAGATGACCCAGCAGACCCCCACCCCCCGCGCGCCCCGCGTCGCCCTCGTCACCGGCGCCACCAGCGGCATCGGCCTCGCCGTTGCCCGGCTGCTCGCCGCCCAGGGCCACCGCGTCTTCATCGGCGCGCGCAACGCCGAGAACGTCACGGCCACCGTCAAGGAGCTGCGCTCCGAGGGCCTCGACGTCGACGGCGCCGTCCTCGACGTGCGCTCGGCCGACGAGGTCCGGGAGTTCGTGAGCGCCGCCGTGACCCGTTTCGGCCCCGTGGACGTCCTCGTCAACAACGCGGGCCGCAGCGGCGGCGGCGTCACCGCCGACCTCGCCGACGAGCTGTGGGACGACGTCATCGACACCAACCTCACGAGCGTCTTCCGCGTCACCCGCGAGGTCCTCAACGCCGGCGGTCTGCGCGCCAAGGACCGCGGCCGCATCATCAACATCGCCTCCACCGCAGGCAAGCAGGGCGTTGTCCTCGGCGCCCCCTACTCCGCCTCCAAGCACGGGGTCGTCGGCTTCACCAAGTCGCTCGGCAACGAACTCGCGCCGACCGGCATCACCGTCAACGCCGTCTGCCCCGGCTACGTGGAGACGCCGATGGCCCAGCGGGTCCGCCAGGGGTACGCCGCCGCCTACGACACCAGCGAGGACGCGATCCTCGAAAAGTTCCAGGCCAAGATCCCGCTCGGCCGCTACTCCACCCCCGAGGAGGTCGCCGGCCTCGTCGGCTACCTCGCCTCGGACACCGCCGCCTCGATCACCGCGCAAGCCCTCAACGTCTGCGGCGGCCTCGGCAACTTCTGACCCGCCCCCGTCGCCCCCGTCCCACCTCCGAGATCCCCTCTCCGATCACCAAACTCCCGGGAGTTCACCATGACCGTTCGTGAGGTCGAACACGAGATCACCGTGCGCGCCGCGGCCACCGAGGTGTACCGGCTGCTGGCCGAGGTGGAGAACTGGCCGCGCCTGTTCCCGCCGTCCGTCTACGTCGACCGCCTCGAGCAGAGCGGCGACGAGGAACGGATACGCATCTGGGCCACCGCCAACGGCGAGGCCAAGAACTGGACCTCCCGCCGGGTCCTCGACCCCGAGGCCCTGCGCATCCGCTTCTGGCAGGAGGTCTCTTCGCCGCCGATCGCCGAGATGACCGGCACCTGGATCCTGGAGCCGGCCGCCGACGGCGGGACACGGGTGCGGCTGCTGCACACCTACCGCGCCATCGACGACGACCCGGACTCGCTGACCTGGATCGACGAGGCCGTCGACCGCAACAGCCGGGCCGAACTGCCCGCCCTCAAGGAGAACCTGGAGCGGGCCTCGGGCGCGGACGAGCTGACCCTGTCCTTCGAGGACAGCGTCCGCGTCGAGGGCGCGGCCAAGGACGTCTTCGACTTCCTCAACGAGGCCGACCGGTGGACCGAGCGGCTCCCGCACGTCGCCTCCGTCGCGTTCACGGAGACCACGCCCGGTCTGCAGACCCTGCGGATGGAGACCCGTACCAAGGACGGCTCCACCCACACCACCGAATCGGTCCGGGTCGCCTTTCCCCACCACAAGATCGCCTACAAGCAGACCACGCTGCCCGCCCTGCTGGCACTGCACACCGGCTACTGGCAGCTCACCGAGGAGGCCGACGGCACCGCCACGGCCACCTCCCAGCACACCGTGATCCTCAACGCCGACGCCATCCCCGGGGTCCTGGGCCCCGGCGCCGGCGTCGCCGAGGCCCGCGTCTTCATCCGCGAGGCGCTCGGCGGGAACAGCCGCGCCACCCTCGGCCTGGCCAAGCGGTACGCGGAAGAGCGGCGCTGACCATGGCCTCCCTCCCCCGCTCCGCCGGGCCGTACCCGGGCCCGCCCGAACGGACCGACGTGATCGTGGTCGGTGCCGGGCCGGTGGGCCTGCTGCTCGCCGGCGACCTGCGCCGGGCCGGCGTACGCGTCACCGTCCTCGAGCAGCTCGCCGCGCCGTCCACCGAGTCCCGGGCCTCCACGCTGCACACCCGCACGATGGAACTCCTCTCCGAGCGGGGGCTGCTGGCCCGGCTCGGCCCGCTGCCGCCCGGCGGCCCCGGCCACTTCGGCGGTCTCCCGCTCGACCTGCGGGCCGCCGCGCCCGGGCATCCGTACGCCGGGCAGTTCAAGTGCCCGCAGCCGCGGCTGGAGGCGGCCCTGGGCGCCTGGGCGACGGGGCTCGGCGCCCAGGTGCGGCGCGGGCACGCGGTCACCGGGCTGCGCCAGTACGTGGACCGGGTCGTCGTCAGCGGCATCGAACTCGACTCCGGGCCGCGGCGGTTCGCCGCCTCGTACGTCGTCGGCTGCGACGGCGAGCGCAGCACCGTGCGCCAGCTGGCCGGCTTCGACTTCCCCGGTGACGATCCGACGCTGGAGATGCTCCGCGCGGACGTGGCGGGCATCGGGGTGCCCAACCGGCGCTTCGAGCGTCGGCCGGGCGGGCTGGCCACCGCCCACCGCTGGCCCGACGGCACCACCCGGATCATGGTGCACGTCCACGGCTCCGTCCCCGCGCCCCGGACCGGGCCGCCCTCGTTCGACGAGGTCGCCGACGCCTGGGCCAAGGTCACGGGCGAGTCCATCGGCCACGGCACCCCGCTCTGGCTGGACGCCTTCGACGACACCAGCCGGCAGGCCGCCCGTTACGTCAAGGGCCGGGTGGTCCTCGCGGGCGACGCGGCCCATGTGCAGATGCCCGTCGGCGGGCAGGCCCTCAACCTCGGCCTCCAGGACGCGGCGGCCCTCGGCCACCGGCTCGCCGCCCACCTCACCGCCCGCACGCCCGGCACGGGCCTGGAGGACTACGAACGGCTGCGCCACCGCATCGGCGCCCGCACCCTCACCGGCATCCGGGCCCAGTCCCGGCTGCTCCTGGGCGGGCCGGAGGTGGAGGGGCTGCGGAGCGTCATGGCCGAGCTGCTCCACCTCGACTCGGCGGCCGGCTACCTCGCCCGCATCATCAGCGGCGTCGACCACGAGCCCGACGCCGCCCCCACCACCCCTACCCCGACCACCGCCACCAGCAGAGGAGTTGCCGCATGACCCGGCTCACCGGCAAGACCGCGCTCGTCACCGGCTCCAGTCGCGGCATCGGCCGTGCCATCGCCGTCCGCCTGGCCCGCGAGGGCGCCCTCGTCGCCGTCCACTACGCGGGGAACGAGGCCGCCGCGGAGGAGACCCTGCGGCTCATCGAGAAGGACGGCGGACGCGGCTTCACCGTCCGGGCCGAGCTCGGCGTCCCCGGCGACGTCCACGCGCTCTTCCTCGGCCTGGAGGAGGCGCTGAAGGAACGCACCGGTACGACGGCGCTGGACATCGTCGTCAACAACGCCGGCGAGACCAGCCAGAGCGGCGTCGCCTTCGAGGACCTCACCCCGGAGCAGTTCGACCGCTTCTTCGCCGTCAACGCCCGCGCCCCGTACTTCCTCCTCCAGCGGGCGCTGCCGCAGATCCCCGAGGGCGGGCGCGTCATCAACATCTCGTCCGGGCTCACCCGGGTCGCCAACCCCGACCAGGTCGCGTACGCGATGACGAAGGGCGCGATCGAGCAGCTGACCCTGCACCTGGCCCGGCAGCTCGCCCCGCGCGGCATCACGATCAACAGCGTCGCGCCGGGCATCACCGACAACGGCAGCGCCGTCTTCGACATCCCCGAGGCGGTCGAGCAGATGGCGGCGCTCTCCGCCTTCCACCGGGTCGGCGAGGCCGGCGACGTCGCCGACGTCGTCACCTTCCTCGCCACCGACGAGGCCCGCTGGATCACCGGGTCCTTCGTCGACGCCAGCGGCGGGACCCTCCTCGGATGACGCCGCCGACCCCGCCCGCACCGGAGGAACAGCACACCGTGGACGTCGGACTCCTCTTCGACCTGCGCAACCCCGACGCGTGGCACCGCCCCTGGGCCGACCACTACGCGCAGACCCTGGAGCTGTGCGAGGAGGCCGACCGGCGCGGTGCCGGCGGGCTCTGGTTCACCGAGCACCACCTCTTCGAGGACGGCTACCTCCCGCAGCCCCTGACCTTCGCCGCCGCGGTCGCGGCCCGGACCCGCCGGGCCAGGATCGGCACCTCCGTCGTGCTGCCGGCGCTGCACCACCCGGTGGACCTCGCCGAACAGGCCGCCCTGGTCGACCTGATCAGCGGCGGACGCCTCGAACTCGGCCTCGGGGCCGGCTACCGGCGGCCCGAATACGCGCTGTACGACGCCGAGTTCGGGCGCCGCTTCCAGCACACCGAGCGGAACATCGCCGAGATCCTGCGGCTGTGGCGGGAGCGGGAGATCACCCCGGCCCCGATCCAGGACCCGCCGCCGGTCTGGGGCGGCTTCTACGGGCCGCGCGGCGCCCGCATCGCCGGACGGCTCGGCCTCGGCCTGCTCCACATCAACCCCACCGTCCACGAGCACTACCTGAAGGGGCTGGAGGAGGGCGGGCACCCGCCGGAGACGGCCCGCGTCTCCGATCTGCTGCCGATCATCCTCTCCAGCGACCCGGAGGCGGCCTGGGAGCGGGTCGGCCCGCACCTGCTGCACCAGGTCAACTCCTATCGGCAGGGCGCCCTCCAGGGCACCGGCCTCGACGGCCCGCCGCCACTGACCCTGAAGGACCTGCGCGACCCGGACGCCACGGACACCCGGGGCATCCTCGACATCCTCACCCCCGAGGACGCCGCCGCCCGGATCGGGGAGCTCACGGCGGGGCTGCCGGTACGCCACCTCATCTTCTGGGCGAGCATCGCGGGCATGCCCGACGACCTGGTCGCCGAGAACATCGAGCTGATCACGGAAAAGCTGCCCCCGCTGCTCGCCGCCGCCCCGGCCACCGGCAGCGTCACCGGCAGCGCCCCTTCCCCCGGCTCCCGGTGAGCGGCGGCGCCACGGCGAAGGCCACCGGGACTCCCCCGGCGCGGGACGGCTGGGACGTCCGGCACCGGGCGATCCTCCTGGTGCTGTCCGCCAACATGATCCTCGACGCCATCGAGGTCTCGGTCGTCCTGGTGGCCCTTCCCGACATCCGGGCGGACCTCGGTCTGTCGGCGCTGGGCGTGCAGTGGCTGATGAGCGGCTTCGCGCTGGGGTTCGCCGCCGCCCTGCTCACCGGCGCGCGACTGGTGGCGCGGCTCGGCACGCGCAGGGTGTACCTGGCGGCGATGCTCGGCTTCGCCGTGGCGTCCGTGGCGGGCGGCCTGCTCGACGATCCGGCCCTGCTCGTCGCCACCCGGGTCGTGAAGGGGGTGTGCGCGGCGCTGACCGCCCCGGCGGGGCTCGCCATCATCGCCACCGCGTTCCCGGAGGGCCCCGTCAGGCAGCGCGCGGTGTCCGTGTACTCCCTGTGCGGGGCGGCCGGGTTCACGGCGGGGCTGCTGCTGTCGGGGGCCCTGCTGGCGGCCGACTGGCACTGGACCCTGGCGTTCCCGGCGCCGCTGGCGCTGCTCGTACTGGTGCCGGCGCTGCGGGTGCTGCCGCGCGACGGGGGTCCCGGCGCGCCCGTCCGGCCCTCCCCGTCGGCGCTGCGGCTGCTGCGCGACGGCACCCTGCTGCGTACGGCGTTGGGGGCGGCGACGCTCAACGGCACCTATCAGAGCGTGCTCCTCCTCGTGACCCTGCACGGCCAGGAGCGGCTGGGCTGGTCCCCGTGGCTCAACGCGCTGGCGCTGCTGCCCGCCTGCGTACCGCTCGCGGTGACGGTGCCGTTCGCCGCGCGCACGACGGCCCGCTGGGACCCCGGGCGGCTGATCGCGCTCGGCGCCACCGCGCCGCTCGCCGGGTACGCCCTGCTCCTGGTCCGGCCCGGTCTCTCCCCGTACGCCACCGGGGTCCTCCCGGCGCTCCTGCTCGTGGGCGCGGGCTTCGTCCTGTCCTTCGCCGCCCTCAACATGCGGGCCACGTCGGCCGGCCCGGCCTCGGACCGGCCGGCGGTCGTCCGCGCCTACCAGGCCGCCGTGCAGCTCGGCGCCGTGGTGCTGCTGCCCGCGACCGGCGCGCTCGTCGCCACCGGGCACGGCGGGCGGCCCGCCTTCGCCCTGCTGACCGCCGCCGCCGCCGTCGGCCTGGCGGCGGCCCTGCCCCCGCTCCTCCCCTCCTCCCGAAAGGCCCGCCCGTGACCACCCCGCACACCCCCGGCTCCCCCGACGCCCCCGGCTCCCCGCTCACCGTGGCCGTCATCACGGCCAGCGTCCGCGACGGGCGGCTCGGACCCGCCGTCGCCGACTGGTTCACCACCCGGGCCCGGGCCCGGCCCGGCCTGACCGTCGAGACCGTCGACCTGCGGGACGTACCGCTGCCGCTGACACTGCCCGCGCCGGGCCAGGAGCCGCCGGCCGACACGGCCGCCGTCCGCGACGCGCTGCGCTCCGTACTGGAACGGGCGGACGCCTTCGTGGTGGTGACGCCCGAGTACAACCACAGCTTTCCGGCCTCGCTGAAGAACGTCCTCGACTGGTTCCTCACCGAATGGGCGGCCAGGCCCGTCGGCTTCGTCTCCTACGGGGGCCTGGCGGGCGGGCTGCGCGCCGTGGAGCAGCTGCGGCAGGTCTTCGCCGAACTCCACGCCGTGACGGTGCGCGAGACGGTCAGCTTCCACACGGCGTGGGAGCGGCTCGACGCCGACGGGCGGATCCTCGACGACAAGGCGGCGGACGCGGCGGCGGTCACCCTGCTCGACCAGCTCGCCTGGTGGGGGCGCGCGCTGCGGACGGCCCGGACGGAGCACCCCTATGGGACGTGACGCGCCGCCCACCCCCGCCGGCCCCGGCCCCGGCCCCCGTCACGAGGTGGCGCCGGACCTGAATCCCGATCTGGACCGCCCGGACGCGCACGCGGTGTTCGTCACGCAGTGGTACGTGGCGGGGCGCGCGGAGGGCACCCGGCTGCTCGACGAGATCGCCGGGCAGTGGCGTACCGCCGCCCCGCCGGAGGGTCTGATCGCCTTCCACGCCTACCTGAGCACCGACGACGACACGGTCCTCACCTATGTGCAGGCACGGGACCCGGACGCGTACCGGCCCTTCGTCCGGGCGCTGCGCGGGGCCGCCCGCGCGGAGCCGGTCGAGTACCGGCTGCGCCGCGGCGTCACCCTCGCGGACTCGGCGGGGCCGCCGGGGTGCGCGGTGGTGGCGAGCTTCGACGTGGACGGCGCCGAGCGGCAGGACCGGATCATCGAGTCCATCGTGGGCGCGCTCGACGACGCCCCCGCCGAGCAGCTCCGGGGCATGCTCAGCGCCCACTTCCACACCAGCGCCGACGGCAGCCGCGTCCTCAACTACGCACGGTGGACGAGCGACGAGGCCCACGAGGCGTTCCTGGCGGGCGCCGCCCGCCGGGCCACCCTGCGGGCGACCGGGGCCACCCCCGGCGTCCGGCCCATCGGCTTCAAGCGGTACCACCCGCACCACGCCATCGACCTCGGCCGGTCCCGTACCGGCCATGACGGGAGCACCCCATGACCTTTCTGGTGACCGGAGTACGCGGGCGGGTGGGCGCAGCCGTGCTGCGCCGGCTGCGCGCGGCCGACGTGAAGGCGCGGGCCGCGAGCGCCGACCCGCAGGCGGCGGGAGCGGTGCCCGGGGAGCCGCCGGTCCGCCTGGACCTGGGCGATCCGGAGAGCTTCGCCCCCGCGCTCGACGGGATACGGAAGGTCTTCCTGTACGCGCGTCCCGACACCGCGGAGCGGTTCGCGCGGGAGGCCGCCGCCGCAGGCGTCGAGCACGTCGTCCTCTTCTCGTCGCTGGCGATCGACGAGGACGGCGCCGAGCACAGCCCCGTCGCCGAGCTGCACCGGGGCGTGGAGGACGCGCTGCGGGCCTCGGGGCTCGACTGGACGTTCCTGCGGGCGGGGGCGCTGGCGTCCAACGCGCTCCAGTGGGCCGGTCCGATCCGCGCGGGGCGGGGTCTGCGGGTCGCCTACCCGGAGACGTACAGCGAGCCCGTCCACGAGGACGATGTCGCCGAGGTCGGTGTCCGGGCGCTGCTCGACGATGCGCATCGCGGGCAGGTGCTGCGGATCACCGGGCCCGAGTCCCTGTCGGCGCGGCAGCAGGCGGAGCTCATCGCGGCGGCCTCCGGGGTGCCCGTCCCGGTGGCGCGCGTCGAACGCGCCGAGCACCGGGACCTGTTGACGGCGGCGCTGCCGGGGCCGATCGCGGACTTCCTGCTGGACTTCCAGCACAAGCGGGACGGCCGGCCGGGGACGCCGCTGCCCGACGCGGAGCGGGTCCTCGGCCGGGGCGCGGCGCCGTTCGCGCAGTGGGCCCGGGAGCACGCGGCGGCGTTCCGCTGACGGCCGGGCCGGCGCCGGCGGGTCCGGCGCCGGCCCTCCACCGCGACGGCGCGGCCCCCCTCGTGCGGGAGGGGAGCCGCGCTGTCGGCCGTCGCGGGTCACCAAGTGACGGGCAGTTCCTTCACTCCGCGCATCACGCGGTTGCTCTGCCACACGACCTCGTCCACCGGGACGGCCAGGCGCAGTCCGGGGAGCCTGCGCACCAGCGTGGCGACGGCGGTGCCCAGCTCGAGGCGGGCGAGCGGGGCGGCGGGGCAGTGGTGGGCGCCGTGGCCGAAGGCGAGGTGCGGGTTGTGGGCGCGGGTGAAGTCGATCTCCTCGGGCCGCTCGAAGACCGACTCGTCCCGGTTGGCGGAGTCGTTCTGGGCGACGACGGAGTCCCCGGCGCGGATCAGCTCGCCGCCGATCTCGACGTCCTCGACGGCGATGCGGGAGAAGGGGGCGACGCTCGTCGCGAGCGGGGTGACGCGCAGCAGCTCCTCGACGGCGCCGGGCACGAGGTCCGGGTTCTCGACGAGGCTGTCCCAGAGGGCGGGCCTCGACAGCAGGGTGTAGAGGAAGTTGCCGGTCTGGTTGGCGGTGGTCTCGTGGCCGGCGGTGAGCAGGTCGACGGCGAAGATGGCCAGTTCGGCCTCGGTGAGCTGGTCGCGGCCCTCGCGCGCGGTGACCAGCCGGCTGAGGAGGTCGTCGCCCGGCGCGGCGATGCGCCGGGCTATCAGGTCGCGCAGGTACGCGTCGAGACCGGCGCGCGCGGCCTGGATGCCGGTGGGGTCGGCCACGGTGAGGGCCATCATCGTGTCGGTCCAGGCCCGGAAGGCGGCCCGGTCCTCCTCGGGGACGCCGAAGGTCTCGCAGATCACGGTGATGCCCATGGGCCAGGCGAGTCCGCCCGCCAGGTCGGCGGGCCGCCCCGTGGCCTCCAGGTCGTCGACGAGGCCCTCGACGATGGCCTGGACCCTGGGGCGTACGGCCTCGACCTGGCGCACGCTGAACGCCTTGGCGGCGAGGCGGCGCAGGCGGGTGTGTTCCGGCGGGTCCATGCTGAGCAGCGACTCGGGGTGCTGGATGAGCGGGCTGGAGCGGGGCACGTCCTTGCCGACGGTCGCGGCCCGGCTGAGCCGCGGGTCGGCGAGCGCCGCGCGCACGTCGTCGTAACGGGTCACCAGCCAGGCGTCACCGCCGTGCGGCATGGTGACCCGGCTGACGGGCTCCTCCTTCCGCAGCCGGGCATAGACCGGGTCGAGGTCGAGGCGCCGCGAGGTGAATTCGGAGGCGAGGTAAGGGCAGGAGGAAGGCTGGGAAAGGTCCTGCGAAGGGGAATGGGCGGACGTCATGGTTCCGTCTCCGTCGCTGAATTGAGCGGGCACTGACCTTTCGACTCTAGGCGGAATCGCCCAGGGCGATCGTCAGGAGATCGACCACTTCTTCACAATTCACTGTCAAGCCGTCGGAGCGCAGGGCCTATTCGCCGCCGAGCCGGAATCCGACGCCGCGCACCGTACGGATCCAGGCGCTGCCACCGAGCTTGCTGCGCAGGGAGCTGACGTGGGTGTCGACGGTACGGCTGGCGCGGGCGCCGATCTCGTCGCCGCGCGGGTCCCCCCATATCTCCTTCATGAGCTGTTGCCGGCTGACGACTTTCCCGGAGTTCTGCGCGAGGTAATAGAGGAGGTCGAATTCCTTGCGCGTGAGATCCACGAGGCGCCCGCGCACCAGGACCTCGCGCGATTCCGCGTCGACCCGGAGAGCTCCTATGGAGACCACGGTGAGCGATTCCCGTACGAGTTCCCGCGGGCGGGTGCGGCGGGTGACGGCCTCGATCCGGGCGACCAGTTCGCGGAATTCGTAGGGCTTGTCGAGGCAGTCGTCGGCGCCGGCCCAGAGGCCGAGCACCCGGTCCAGTTCGGTGCCGCTGTCGGTGAACGCGATGACCGGGACCTGGCTGTGGGCGCGGATGCGCCGGCACAGCTCCAGTCCGTCGATGTCCGGCAGGTCCAGATCGAGCAGGACGAGGTCCGCCTCCTGGTGCAGGGTGAGGGCTTCGGCTCCGGTCGGGGCACAGGTCACGTCGTGTCCGAGTCGCTCCAACCGGGCGGCAGGAGAGCCGGATCCGTCCGCCGGTGTCCCCACGACCAGGACGCGCACGCTGCCTACCCTTCCCAATGCCGTCATCTCTTGATCATTCATCAGATCCGACGCCATGGCAGGGCGCGGGTGTCGTCTTAAAGAAGCGTTCACCCGCGTTCACAAACAGGTTCAGGCCACGGGGCCGTACGCCGCCAGGAAAGTGCGGACCGCGGCGCCGCCCACGGCGTGGAGTTCGGCCTCGGGGACCCGGCGGGTGCCGAGGCGCGAGCGGGACTCCATGGGTCCGGTCAGGAGGGCGAGGAGTTGTTCGGCCGCCTCGGCGGGGTCGCACGGGCGGAGGTGTCCGGCGAGGGAGAGGCGGGCGAGCCGGTCGGCGAGGGACTGCTTGAGCCGGCTCGCGCCCCGCCCCCAGACCACGTCGAGCAGGTCGGGGAACTGGGCGACCTCGGCGTACAGCAGCCGGCGCAGCGACCAGGAGCGTTCGTCGCAACATCGCAGGAGGAGCTGGTGCACGACGCCGCCGAGGGTCTCGCGCAACTCGTCGGGCCCGAAGGGGGTTTCGCCACCGGCCTCGTCATCCTCCGCGGTCAACTGCTCGATGACGGCGAGGTTTTCGGCCATGACGGTGTCGGCGGCCGCCTCCAGGGCGCCGCGGAACACGTTCTCCTTGTCGCCGAGGTGGTTGTAGACGGTGTGCTTGGCGACACCCGCCACCTCGGCGATCTCCTCCATGCACGCACGGGCGTAGCCGCGATGGGCGAACACGGTGAACGCGGCGCCGAGGATGGCCTCGCGCTTGTCGATGCGGCCGCGGGACGCACCCCGCCGGGCGGCCGCCGGCACCTTCGTCGCTGCACTGGTTCCGGTCACCGCGCCATCGTACCGCTCCGACCCAACTAGTGCACTGGGTAGTGCAATTGAGCGCACATCCGGTTGCAGTCGCACCAGCCATCCCTTTAAAGTGCACCAACCAGTGCAGTTTGCTCGAGCTCCGGAAGAGAGAGCCATGGCACACACATCCGACGGACGTCTCGATCCCGTCCTGCGGCGGCTGATCGGCGTCATCCTGCTCGGCGGGATCATGGGGATCCTCGACAGCTCGATGATCGCCGCCGCCGCCGACACCCTGGCCCGGGAGTTCAACACCTCCTTAGCCACGATCAGTTGGGTGTCCACCAGCTATCTGCTGGCCCTGACCGTCTCCATCCCCGTCACCATCTGGGCCGTCGACCGCTTCGGCGGCCGCCGCCTGTGGCTCGTCGGCCTCGTCGTCTTCCTCGCCGGCTCGATCGGCTCGGGCCTCGCCTGGGACGCACCGAGCCTCATCGTCTTCCGCGTCGTGCAGGGCCTGGGCGCGGGACTGCTCGACCCGCTGATGCTCACCCTGCTCGCCCGCGCCTCGGGCCCCGAGCGGGCCGGCCGCGTCATGGGCCTCATGGGCGTCGTCGGCTCCAGCGGTCCCGTACTCGGCCCGGTCGTCGGCGGCCTCATCCTCCAGGGCCTCTCCTGGCGCTGGATGTTCCTGGTCAACATCCCGATCGGGATCGTCGCGCTGATCCTCGCGCTGCGGACCATCCGGAAGGACGCGCCGGAGCCCGGGACCCAGGTCGCGCGCCTCGACATCACGGGCCTCGCCCTGATCGTCCCCGGTGTCGCCGCCGGCGTCCTCGCCCTCTCGCAGGCCGCCGAGCGCGCGGCCTTCGCCGCGTGGCAGGTGCTCGTCCCGCTCGCCGCGGCGGTCCTGTTCCTCGGCGGCTACGCGGTGCACGCGCTCGGCGCACGGCGCACGGCTCCCCTGATCGACCTGCGCCTGTTCACCCGCCGCAGCTTCTCGGCCAGCGTCGCGGTGGGCTCGCTGGTCGGACTCGCGACCTTCGCCTTCCTCTTCGCGCTGCCCCTCTACTACCAGCAGGCGCGCGGGCACGGCACGTTCGCGTCGGCCCTGCTGCTCGCCCCGCTCGGCGTCGGGTCCGCCCTCTCGATGCCCCTCACCGGGCGGCTCTCCGACCGGCTCGGCTCCCGTCCCCTAGTACTGGGCGGCGCCGGCGTCGCCGCGCTCAGCGCCCTGGCGTTCACCCGGGCGGGCGCGCAGACCCCCGAGGTGCTGACGGCCCTGGCCGCGTTCACCCTGGGCCTCGGGCTCGGCGCGGTCGGCGCCCCGACGATCGCCTCCCTCTACCGGACCCTGCCGTCCGCGCTGGTCCCGCAGGGCAGCTCCGTCCTTTACATGCTCAACCAGCTGGGTGCCTCGGTCGGCATCGCGACCGTCGCCCTCGTGGTGCAGACCGCCGGCGACGGCGACGCCGTCCTCGGCTTCCGCGCCGCCGCCTGGACCGTGACGATCGCCCTCCTCGTCACCCTGGCCGCGGCGACCCAGCTCCCGGGACGACCGGAACCAGCGGATCCCGCAGACGGAACCGATACGGCCGACACCACGAAGGCCGAGCCCGCCGCCGCCACCCAGGGAGGCGACCAGTGAGGACTCTCGTCATCGCGGGCGGTACGGACGGCATCGGCAAGGCCCTCGCCGAACGCCACCTCGACCGGGGCGACACCGTTCTCGTCATCGGCCGCGACCCCGCCAAGGGCCGTACGTACCTGGAGCAGGCCAGGGCTCGCGGCGCCGGCGACCGGGCCCGCTTCATCACCGCCGACCTCAGCCTGCTCGCGGACACCACCGCCGCGATCGAGGAGATCACCGCCCGGGCACCGGCCGTCGACGCCCTGATTCTCTGCGCCCGCCACTACCGCTTCCGCCGCACCGTGACGCCGGAGGGGTACGAGGAGAACTTCGCCCTCTTCTACCTCAGTCGCTACCTCCTCGGCCACGGTCTGGTCCCGGCGCTGAGCAAGGCCGAGCGGCCCGTCGTCGTCAACGTCGCCGGCCCGGGCGCACCCCTCGAAACGGTCCGCTGGGACGACCTGGAGCTCCGCACCGGCTACCACGGCGGCGCGGCGCTCGGCCACGGCGGCAAGCTCAACGACCTCCTCGCCGTCTCCTTCGCCGACCGGTACGCCGCCACCACGGGCATCCGGTACGTCCTCATCCACCCGGGCGTCACCGCGACCGGCTTCTCCGGCGAGTACGACGCCGACACGCTCCAACACATCCGGTCCATGCAGCAGCACGCGAAACCCGTGTCGGCCGCCCTCCCCCCGATCGTCGACGCCCTCGACGACCCGCCCGCCGAACCCCTCAGCGCCTTCGTCGAGGGCCGGCGCCTCCGGGTCGACACCCGCGACTTCGACCGCGCGGCCGCACACCGCCTGGAGGACATCACGAAGCAGCTCCTGCACAGAAGTTGACGCACCCACGAATCCGGCGAAGGACCTGGAGAAGATCTGACGAAGACCTGAAACGACGGCTCTTGGGCAGCCCGTAAGGGGCACGGAGACTGGATCCCGTCCGCCTGCCCCTCCCTTCCGCCCAGGAGGCTCCCCGTGCCGCACCCGCAGAACCCCACCACCGCCCGGCCGGTCCTCGACAGCCCGGAGAGCGCCGTCGCGCTCGTCACCACCGTGCCCGTCGAGGCCCCCGGCCTGGGATTGGCCACGGCCGAGGCGGCGGCACGCCTCGGGGCCGACCCGCAGGCATGGCCCCGGGGCCTGAGGTCGTTCACCGTCTACCTCGACAACACCGGCGACACGGTCCTCACGTACACCCAATGGGAGTCGGAACAGTCCCTCAAGGAGGCCCTGTCCGCCCCCGCCTCCACCTGGCCCGCCGACCTCGCCGCCGTAGCCGGTGCGGGCGCAGGCACGCCGACGGCCACCCCCTTCCGCCACTACCGCACGGTCCAGGGCACCGCCCCGGCCGACCCCCAGGCCCTCCCCGAGTCGTTCCCGGTCGCGTTCTTCGACACGGCGGACGAGACGGCGGCCCGTGAGTGGCTCGACGGCCTGCTGGCGGCGGAGGAAACCTCGGAAGGCACGGACCGCGCCTACCCCGGCGCGCTGGCCGCGCACCTGCACATCAGCCTGGACGGAACGCGGGTCCTCAGCTTCTCCGAGTGGCTCACGGAAGAGCAGGCAGCGGCCCACATCGAGGCGGTATGGGAGGCCGTCCTGAAGCAATTCGGAGGCACGGGCACCCTGTACCGCCACATCGGCACGTACCTGAAGCCGTAACCCACCCTCCGCGCGCGACCGCCCGCGCTTGCGGGTCAGGCGTCGTCGCGGACCGGCTCCAGGATCGCGACGCACTCCACGTGGTGCGTCATCGTTAACATGTAGCGAGGAGTCCAACCTACAAACATGCAGGTCAGGCGGGGTTTCCCGCTGCCTGAATGATCTTTCAGGCGTCGTGAGCGTCAAACGAGCGTCAAACCCAGCGAGCTCCGATCCGCGCGCTTAGGCTCTGCGGAGAGCTCCCACATACCCACGGGCATCCCTCGAGACCAAGGTCTGACGCATGAATCCGCCGGCTGGTCATCAGTCAGTCGCATGCCGCGTCTCCCATTTTGGCCGCCCACTCGTGATTCGTCCAGCAGGGGTCGGATCCCGCGGCACACAATCTCAGGGAAGCACGCCGCCGCCCCTCCCCCTACGCCCGCCCGTTCCCCATCCGGACGCCCCAGGGCCCGCCGAGGAAGGCGGAGGGAAACGCCGGCCGCATGAACGACTGCGCCCTGTCCGTTTCGGACAGGGCGCAGTCGTTCATGCGGCGATGATCAGCGGGGCCTCCAGGCGCTCCCAAGCCCCGAGGACAGCCTTATGGGCGTCCGGCTGAAGGTGAGCGTAGCGCTGAGTGGTTTGGAAGCTCTCGTGGCCGAGGAGGTGCTGAACCTCGTACAGGGAGACTCCCTTCTGCACGAGCCACGACGCGCAGGTGTGGCGCATGGAGTGCGGCGGGTAATGCGGGACGGGCCGTTGCTCGCCGTCCAAGTCGAAGAAGGAGGCCTCGCCCACCGCTGGCCACCAGGTCTGCCTCCTCCAGTTACCGTCATCGAGACGACGCCCGGCACGACCCTTGGTGGTGGTGGTGAAGACGAGCGCGTCCCGCTCAAGCCGATGGGTTTGGCGTTCGAGCGCCTCCAGGACATGGCCCGGAAGGGGCACTTCCCGGCGACTCTTCGAGCTCTTTGGGTACTCCTTGATCCCGCTCTTGGTGTTGACCTCCACCACGAACAGGCGGGAGCGGCGCCGGTCGATGCGATGGCTGTGCAGGCCCGCGAGTTCACCCCAGCGTAGACCCGTATAGAAGCCCAACAAGCACATGGTCCGCCATGGGGCGGAGAGTTCGTCCAGGACGCTCTGCGCCTGGTCGAGCGTGAACCATTGCGGGGGCTTGACCGCGATGGTGGGCAGGTCGATGCTGCGGCAGGGACTCACCGGAAGCACGTCGTCGTCCACGGCTGCGCGCACGATGGAGGACATCAGGTTGTACGCGCGCCTGATCGCAGAGGCCCCCACCTCCTTGTCCACCAACACACGGATCCAGGTCTGGACATCCATACGCATGATGTCCCCCATCTCCCAGCCAGCCCAGTGCGGCAGAACGTGGTTCTTGATGCTGGATGCATCGCCGCGCAGCGTGTGCGGCTCCGCGACCCGCGCGCTCCACCATCTGTCGTGCCACTCACTGAAGGAGATCTCGCCCGCGCGAGGGTTTCGCAGGGTTCCGCGAGCGAATTGGGCCTCCTGGTCCAGGCCCCATTTCCGAGCCTGGGTTTTCAGCGGAAACGATTCACTGAACCGATCTCCAGCCCGATTGCGGACAGTCGCCTGCCAGTTACCGGTTGCCAATCTGCGCAGGTACAGAACTGTTCCTTACTTCGGAGATGAAAAGGCCACTGAAACGGGGCAGGGCTAGCGGCGAGCCGCCGCAGAAGCCACCATTCGGCTGCTGATGAACTCGTCAAGGCCAGCAACAGGGACGCGTACACGAGACCTCCCCGTGCCGGTACGCAGGTCGACGACGGACAGGTCCCCAGCGGCAATGAATCGGTATACCGTGCGTCGGTCGACATCCAGGGCGGCTGCGACAGCAGGAATAGAGAGCAAGCGTGAGCACACAGGGAGCTCCTTAGGACATCGAGGCGCCAAACACCAGGGCGAGGGACAACTGATCCGTCCGCACAGCTCCACCGCCAAGCACAGCCGCTGCGAACAGATCCAATGATCCGGAGAATCCGTGATTTCCGAATTCACGGATCGGGTGATAGAAGCCCTGCACCACCGATTGCTGGCGGGCCTCGCCGAACTACCCCCGCTCGGGCTCGACCTCGAGTGGTAGGTCAGGCCTGCGCGCTGCGGTGCCTCTTGCCCATCTCAGCCGCGTACGACTTGGTGGACGACCTCCCGCTCCACTCCCCACAGTCGCAGGCAGCCAGGTACCGAACCAGGCCGGCGCACCCTGCAGCCAGCGGGGTTCCCCCTCTCGTGTGCTCGTGCGTCAGCGGGCACACCGTTCCATCCTCGTGCAATCCGGTGACCTTGATCTTGTGTCGTGTCATGAAACTCCCCGTCAGAACAGCCGGAAGACCTGACGCATCCAGGATGCAAATATCCCCTGACCTGCGGCTTTAAGTCAGGTCAGTACGTTGACATGCGTACCGGTGCGATCTCCACTCGTTGGGCCCAGTAGCCGTCTGCCACCAGCGAACTGGGCCGGGAGGATTGCCTGCCGATGGCCGCTACGCCATTCGCGACCCAATCAGTGGCCTGCCAGGATGCGCGCCCGGCGGACCCCGTGCTCCGAATCAGCCGAGGCGGTCAGATCGAGAATGACGTGGACGTCGACCAGGCTCGACGGGCCTGAGGGGCTACAAGCTGTGCCCGGGTCTAAGCCCGAAGGTGCTCGACAAGAGGGCCAACGTCTTCAAGTGGCTGGAGCAGCAGAAGATCCATCAGCAGCGCTCGCCAGCCATACCCGGCATCGCCCCGAAACCACTGCACGCCCGCGCACCGACTGACACCATTCGGAAAATGACGACGCACCCGTTCCAGGACGTGACGCACGCGCCGGCGCTTGAGCCTCTGCTCAAACAGCTGGGCCCCGTGTTCCAGAGATTCGACGATCAAGACTCCGGCTGCACCTCATACGGATTGCTGGCCACTGGACGGCGCTGGTTCGTGAAGACCGCATCAACACCTGAAGCCGCCTCGTCATTGCACCGGGCACTGTCGGTTCACCGCGCCATCTCGCATTCGGCCATCGCGCCCTTGGTCCACTCCTTCTCCACGGCCCTCGGCCCCGTGCTCGTCTATCCCTGGACAAGCGGTGAGGTTCTCTACCATCCGACCCGGTCACGGCACGGCGGACGAGCCACTCTTGGTAGTCCCCTGGCAAGGTTCAGGGCTCAGCCACTCACCTGGATCAATACCGCCCTGGAGACTCTGCTCAGCGCGCACTTGGCTGTCGAGGATGCCGGATACGTGGCCGTGGACTTCTACGACGGATGCATGCTCTATGACTTCGACCAGCGCAACATGATGCTCTGCGATCTGGACGAGTACCGCCCCGGCCCCTTCATGCTGGAGGCGGACCGGCTCCCCGGCTCCACCCGCTATATGGCGCCCGAGGAGTTCGTTCGGGGCTCGCTCATCGACATCAGGACCACCGTGTTCAACCTCGGCCGGGCGCTACGCCTCCTTCTCGATGCCGGCGACGAGGAGAGCCAGTGGCGCGGAACCCCCGCCCAGCTGGCTGTCATCGCGAAGGCGACCGCATCGGAGCCGGAGAAGCGGCTGCCCTCCGTACGCTCCCTCGCCGACGCCTGGCATGCAGCAGCGGAGCAACGAATCGGCTGACGCTCCGACGAACAGGCGGCCGTGGCGCCAGTCGATGCGATGTTCCTGCAGGTCCGCATATTGTCCCCGCCGAAGCCCGGCATAGAAGGCGAGCAGCACCATCGCCTGCCATGGCTGGTCGAGCTCGTCGAGGATGGCTTGCACCTGCTCGACTGTGAACCGCTCTGGCGGCTTAACTGCCTCCCGAAACAAATCGATGCGCCAAGTCGATTGTCAGTGGCCTCTGTCAGGGTATGCGCCATCTACAGCGAAGCGAGGGGCGGTATTGGTGTTCCAGCGCGATGGCTCAGGGGTCGCCGAGTCATTTGATCTTGATTCATTAACGGTGAGCGACCGTCTACGTCTGTTCAACTTCACTCAGCGCGATGAGCCTGTGGCGTATCTGTGGGTGCTGCGGGCCATGAACGTGCTGCGGGCCGTACACCAGCCGCAGGTGCACCCCGACGACGTGGCGAACGCGCTGAAGGAGCTCGCGACAGCGCACGACGAGGTGCCTTCCGCCGCGGACTTGAACCTGCGGGCCATGCTCGACAACCTCTCCTCGGACACCGAACAGGTCCTCTACCGGGTGGAGGACCCGTTGCGGTGCGGCAATCTGGCCGCCTACCGGAATCGGCAGTCGGTCTACCAGTTCACGGAGATCGGGTACCGCGTCTATTGCGCGGTGGAAGAGGTCATCGGCTCCCGGCTGCAGGACGCGAACCTGTCGCGGCTGGTCTTCGCCGACATCCTGGCTGACTTCAAGGCTCTGGCGACAGCGAACCGGGAGGGAGACCGGGACGAGGTGTATCGCAAGCTCGCCCGTCTCGACAGCGTGCTGGAAGACATGACGCAGAGAGCGGCGCGCTTCTATCTGACGCTGAACGACGTGGCGCGTACGACGGATGTCTCTCCGGAGACGTTCCTGCGCTACAAGCACGCGCTGCTGGCGCACATGAGTGAGTTCACGGCGGAGCTGGAGCGTTACGCGCCCCGGCTGGCGGAGGCTGTGTACGAGGTGGAAGACAGTGGGGTGGAGACCCTGCTGGAGCGGGCCGCTGCGGTGGATGAGCGGCCGATGATGCGGCCGGCCGCGCGGCTTGAGGATTGGCGTCGGCGCTGGATGGGGTTGCGTCAGTGGTTCTTGGCCGAAGGCACTGGGGAAACCAGGGCCGCTCAGTTGCAGGGGGCGACGCGTTCGGCCATCTCGGGAGTCATTGCTCTGCTGCGGCAGGTGACGGAGTCGCGTCGAGGCGGGGTGAGCCGGACTACCCAGTTGCGGCATCTCGCCGCCTGGGCGGCGGGTGCGCCGGATGAGCAGGCAGCGAACGCCCTGGTGTCGGCTGCCTTCGACCTGCGCTCGGTACGGCATCTGTCGGGTGCGCATGACGATGATGACCAGATCTCTCCGCGGGCGACGTGGTGGGATGCCCCCGGGGTGGAGGTCAGCATCAGCCTGTTCCGGCATGGCAAGCGGCCGGCACCGGGCGGCCCGCAGCCGGTCCGTACCCTTCGTGGCGCTCATGCCCGCCTGCGCGAGCAGCAGCTGGCGGATCGGGCTGCGGACCGGGAGGCGGCCACGGATCTCCTGGACCTTGGGGCCCATGATCGGGTGCTGAACGCGGCGGAGACCCGTGCCGTGCTCAAGCTGCTGACCCGTGCCCTTCAGGCCCGGACGGTCGTCGCGGGCCGGCTGCGTTCGGGTACTGGCAGCAGCGACGTCCTGACGCTGCGCCTGGTGCCGGACGAGCGTGGCAGCCGGCTTCGGACCGAGACCGGCACGTTGCACCTGCCCGGCTTCGCCTTGGAGATCAAGCCTCATGGTGCGATGCGCCGTCGTCGAACGGAGACGTCCTGATGGCCGCCCATCGCGTAGCCGCCTCCGTGGAGACTGCTGACCTGGGCTCGTACCAGCAAGCGGCCCGGCTCATGCTGCTGCACGGTTTCGTCACCGAGAACTACCCGCGGGCCAAGGCTCTGGGGCTGGTGCTGCAGTGGGCCGACGAGCTGGCCAAGGATTTCCGGAACCTGTTCGGCTACTCCTTGCAGACCAGTGCCCGTCACGCACGGCTGCTGCGGCGGCTGGATGCCTTCGATGACAGCCAGGCGTTCCTCACAGTGAAGAGCAAGAGACCGTTCGACCGGCGGCGACTGGCCTACCTCTGTCTCGTCCTGGCGTGTCTGCATCGGTCACGGGTCGAGATCAACCTCGCCGATCTGGTGAAGCTCCTCGCGCCGTCCGCCAACGCGATCGAGCACCTGGGCTTCGATGCGACCGCACCGGGCCACAAGGATGCGGTCGTGGATGTGATGGACTGGCTTGTCGACCGGGGTGCGCTGCGGATCTCCGATGGCTCGATGGAGGACTGGGCCCGTGACCACGACCGCGGGGACGCACTGTTCGACATCGACCACAACACCTGCGCGGCGCTCTTCCGGCCGAGCAAGCCCCTGCAGCACCTGGCCAGCGCCGCTGGGCTGCTGGACACACCGACGGCTGGCACCGGCCGGGACCCCCGTCGGCGGCTCGCTGCCCAGCGAGCCCGTCGGCTGCTGATCGAGTACCCGGTGGTCTACTTCGGCGACACCGACACGGAGACAGCGGCAGCGCTGCGCCAGCCCACCCTGGCCGAGGACCTCACACGGCTGACCGGGTTGCCTGTCGAGCGCCGGGCTGAGGGGGTCATGCTCGTCGACACCACAGGGCACTTCACCGACAAGCGGTTCCCTGGCCGCGGCGGAGCGGTCAACCGCACCGCCGGGCTGATCCTCGCGAAGGTCGCGGACCTGCGGGAAGACCCCGACCGAGCGAGCAGCCTGCGGTTCCTGCTGCCGCCCGACCCGGGGGAGGAACACGCCGACCTGCTGAGCCGCATCGACCTGGCCCTCCCCCAGGCCGGCACGCTCGAAGCCCTGGCCCACGGCCCCCACACGGACGCCGGCCACGACACGGACGACACCGATCCGGCCGCCCCGGAGCATGAGAGGCAGGCGGGCCTGCCTTTTGTAGAACACAGCGCCCTGGAGCAGATGATCACCGAACTCTATGAAGAGTTCGGCGCTTCCTCCTTCACCAACAAGTGGCAGGCCGATCCCGGCGGGCTGCTCGCAGAGGCGGTCGCGCTCCTGGCGGACCTGCGCCTTGTCCACATCGTCCCCGGCGGGGTCCTGGTTCGGCCCGCGGCTGGCCGCTACCGCAACATCACCGCCGTCCTGCCCCGCCCCGCGCATGACGGCCAGTTCGCTCTCGACTTCCCCCTTGAGGAAACCTCTCGATGACTCTCATCCCCCACTCCCGCACCGCTGACCAGCCGGAGGTTCGCTTCAAGCCCACGCGCGCCGGGGTCATCGGCCTGTGGGACTACACCGACGAGGAGTTCGTCTTCGCCGACGGCCGCCTGGTCCTGCGAGGACACAACGGTTCTGGCAAGACCAAGGCCCTTGAGGTTCTGTTCCCTCTGGTCCTGGACGGTGTCCTCGACGCTCGGCGCCTTGATCCGTTCAGCGGCGAGGAGCGGACCATGAAGTCGAACCTCCTCTACAAGGGGCAGGAGTCCGCATACGGCTATGTATGGATGGAGTTCGCCCGTACCGGACCCGACGGCGAGGTCCTCGAGGCCGTAACCGTGGGGCTTGGCATGCGGGTGACCAAGCCCATGTCCACGCCTGCCCGCTTCTTCTTCGTCACCGACGGCCGAGTCGGCATCGACTTCGGCCTGCTGGACGCCGCCTCACGCCCGCTGCGGGAGAACGCCTTCAAGACGCTGCTGGGCGAAGGAGCCACCTACGCTACAGCGGAGGCGTATCGCGAGGCTGTCGACGACCGGCTGTTCGGTCTGGGCCGCGAGCGCTACAACCAGCTGGTCAACCTGCTGCTCCAGCTGCGGCGCCCATTGCTGGCCAAGGACCTCGACCCGGTCAAGGTGTCCGACACCCTCACCGCCGGACTGCGTCCCGTAGACGATGGCCTGGTCCTGCAGGCCGCCCGCGACTTCGAGAACCTCGCCGAGATCCAAGCGCTCCTCAACGCCCTCACGGGGGCCGATGCCGCGGTCCGGGACTTCCTGCGTGAATACACCAGTTACCTGCGCGCCCATGCCCGTGACCGTGTCGACCACGTCACCGGGCGCATCCAGGACACGGCCGCCCAGTGCGAGACGATCTTGGAAGCGGCGGGCGGCCACCGCACCGCCGAGCGGCAGCTGACTGCCTCACAGCAGGAGCGGGATACCGCCGAACGCCAGTGCAACGAGATCGGCGCTCGCCTGGTCGAGTACCAGGACCACGACGCCATCAAGAAGCAGGACGGGCTCAGGGAACTGCGCGAGCGCGTACGCACCGAGCGCGCGGGCATCGCCGACGGTGAACGCCACCTCAACCGGGCTCAGGAGAACTTGGCCACACTCAAGCAGGAGGCGGAACGCGCCCTCCAGCGGCACGATGACCTGCGCAAGGCGGCCTCCCGGCACACCCACAGCCTCATGGACACGGCACGCCGCTGTGGCATCCTGCACGACGACGACGCGCTGGATCTCGGCGCTGAGCTGGATTCGCAGGTCGCCGGTCGGGTCGCCGCCCGTCGCAGCGAACTGAAGGACGTACGCGCCCACCTCACCGCGTCCGACGCCGCCGCGAAGGACCAGGAGCGCGAGCAAGAGCACTGTGACACGGCGAACGGTGAACTGACCGAGGCCGAGCGGCAGTCCGCCGCAGCAGCAAAGAAGCTCGACCTCGCCCGCGCCACGGCCTGCCAGGAGCTGGACGCGTTCGTCGGCCGCTGGAGCGGCAGCGACGACACCGCCGTCTTGCTCTCCGCGGACGGTGACGTGCTGCGCGCGGCCATCGGCGCCGTGGGGGAAGCCGAGGCGGCCCCGCTGCCGGAGGTCTTCCGTTCCCTCACCGACCAGCGCCGCACCGGCGCCCTGACCCGCGTCCAGACCCTGAAGCGGCAGCACGGCGACACCGCGGACACTCTGCGAGCCAGGCGGGACGAGCGCAACACCGTCGCGGCGGAGGGTGATGACGCGCCGCCGCCCAGTGACCTGCGCCCGGCCAGCCGCGACGGGCGGCCCGGCGCTCCGCTGTGGCAACTCGTGCGATTAGCTGATCACGTCCCCGACGACCAAGCAGCCGCAGTGGAGGGCGCACTGTACGCGGCCGGCCTGCTCACCGCCTGGCTGCACCCCGACCCCGCGCTCACCGACCAGGCACTGCACGACAAGGTCGCCGACGCCTTCCTCCGCCCGCTGCCTCCCGCACAGCGGCCCACCGGCCGCACCCTGGCCGATGTACTGATCGTCGAAGACCAGAAGCACGTCAGCTCCGCTGCCATCCGGGCTGTCCTGGCATCCATCGCCGTAACCGACGACGCACCGGCAGCGGACGAGGAGCTGTCTGCTCCCTCGGTGACCACGGGTTCACACTTCCGCCTCGGCATCCAGGCCGGTGCGCATCCCAAGGCCCGGCCGGAGTACATCGGGGCCACCGCGCGGGCCTCCCGCCGGCGCGAACGGCTGCGCCGCCTCGACGAATCCATCGCCGCCCTGGAAGCTCAGCTCGCCGGCATCGGGGAACACCAGCGGTACGCGGAAGAAGCCTTTGACGACTTCGACCGCGCCAGGCGTGAGCTCCCCCGCACCCAGGCGATCACCGAAGCGGTAGGCGAAGTGGCAGTGATGTCGGAGAAGGTCGCCGGAGCCCGCCGCCGCCTTACCGAAGCACGCAAGCGACTCGACGGAGCGATCGCCCGGGCCCATGAGAAGAACCGGCAGCTTCGGCATGCCGCCACGGCCGCGCGTCTGCCCACCCGGCGTGAAGAACTGGACAATGTTGCCCAGACCATCGACGACTTCGCCGACGCCGGCACGGCGCTCTCCACCTGCCGTCAGCAGGCCGATGCAGCCGAGCGCGACATCTCCAGCCGCAAGGGGATCATCGAAGCCCAGACCGAGTCCTGCACGGACCAGGCCGAGGCGCTGCAAGCACGCAAGGACGATTTCTCGGTTCAGGACGAACGCCTGCGCACCCAGGAGGCGACGCTCGAAGCACCCCTGCAGAAGATCCTGCAGCAGATCGCGGAATCCCAGGAGCAGCTCGCCGATGCACGCAAGACTTTCGACCGTGCGAAGAAGGACGCCGAAGAACAGCGGGACCGGCTTCTGAAAGCCGCCCATGCCCTGGAGTTCGGCCGCACAGCACTGGCCACGGCCGTATCCGAGCAGGTGCGCACCACGCTCACCCTTGAGCCGTACGCCCGGCCCGACCTGCTGGGCCTACTCGAAGCAACCGCGGACACCGCTTGGCTGCCGCACGACATGTGGCCGAGTCCCGAGCAGGCAGTCCAGGCACTCATGAACAGCCTCACTTCGCCCGATACCACCCTCACGGGCACAGAGGCCGCCCGAACCGTCGTCCCCGACTCCGTCGCCTCCCTGATCAGCGCGCTCGACGAGGCGACCCGCGGTCGCGCGATCACCGCGAGCCTCCTGAAGACCGTCACGACAAAGATCTCCAGCGCCATCACCACGCTGGAGACGGCCCTGGTGGAATCCGATCAGGGCTACCTCTTTGAGTGGGAGCCGGTCGGCGACATCATCCTGGCCCGAGTCACCGACAGCGAAGGACCGGCACCGGTAGCGGACTTCGCGCGACGCCTGGCCGAACAACTCGCCGATCAGAGCGTGCTGCTGGAAGACAAGGAACGCACCGTCCTGGAAGACGGACTCCTGACCGGGCTGGCCCAGCAAATCCACGACCGCACCATCGCCGCCCGCGACCTGGTCAAGAGCATGGACGCCGACACGCGATCCAGGCCGATGTCCTCCGGTACCACGGTGGGCATCAACTGGGTCGTCTCCGACGCGCTCACCGACTCCCAGCAGACCGTCAACAGGCTTCTCGACAAAGACGCCTCCGGACTCGGTCCCGTCGGCCTGGCCGAACTGCGATCCCACCTGCGCAACCAGATCCGAGCCAAAGCCGCTGCCGACGCGAAGAAGACTTACCAGCAAGTGATCACAGAGGTTCTGGACTACCGCGCCTGGCGCAAGTTCGAGCTGCGCCTGTTCCGGCCGGGCGGAAGCGAAGAGGAAAGGAGGAAGGGGGAACTCCTCACCAAGGCCAAGCACAGCGTGATGTCGGGCGGTGAGAAGTCCGCCTCCATCCACCTGCCGCTCTTCGCAGCTGCCCACGCCCAGTACAGCTCCGCTTACCACACCTGCCCGCGGCTGATCGCCCTGGACGAGGCATTCGCCGGCATCGACGAGGAGTACCGTCCCGATCTTCTTACCCTTACCGCCAAGTTCGACCTCGACCTCTTCATGACCGGCCATGACCTCTGGATCACCTACCCCGGTGTGCCGCAGATCTCGCACTACGACATGAAGCACGACGAGGCATCCCACACCGTCTCCGCCATGCTGCTCGTCTGGGACGGCGAACAGATCCTCGATGACCTTGAATACCCCGGATCCAACGATCTGGCCGCTGAACTCCTCGGCTTCACCCCCCGCCGCCACGTCCCTGCGCAGGCAGGACTGCTCGCCGACCTCTCCGACGAGGAGTCGGCGAACGACGACGCCGAGGAATCAGAATGACCACGTCAGCAGAGGCATACGAGCGCTACCGCGGCCCCGAGTTCCGCCGCCTCCTGGCCGCTGCCCGGCGCTCTCTCGAACGCAACGGCGGCGAGATCACAGGCTCCATCGGCCTGACCAACCCGACCACGGCCGAACGCAACGTCGTCGTCGGCATCACCGGCGCCTACCGCTCGGCTGATGTCCGCCGTCTCACCATCCCCCTCGCGGCATTGGAGGAGAGCGTACGCAACGTCACGGGCGGGTCGCTCCGCAGTGTCCTGGAACGGATCGGCCCCGAACTGCGCTTCCGCGCTGATGAGAGGACCACGCTCGATCAGGCCCGGCAGGAACTCCGTGCTGAGGCCGAGACCAGCCCACTACACGCCGCCCACTCCTGGTACCGGGAATGGCTGGTCGGTCTCGCATCCGACGGCACGATCACCGGGCTGATCAACAAGAATGACGCCCCCATCCTCAGCCAGGCCATCCACGTACTGGAGTACCTCCACAGCAGGCCCAGCGACTTGCCTCCGGTCATGCTGCCTGCCTTGGCCGACGCCACCACTGGAGACACCAAGGCCCTCAACCCCGGCCGAGGCGCTCTCCCCACCCTGGTCCTGCGAGCGCTTGCCACAGCACGCGGAATCCCACTCGAATCAGGAGCTGAGGCCCGTCGGGAGCTGTGGGACACCTTCGACGTCATCGTCGATGACCTCGCCAGCCGCGTCCTCGTCCTCAACCTCCCCGCGACCGGCCAAGGACTGGGCCAGTGGCTCACCGACGCCGCCCTCTACGGCACCCCCTTCCACATCACCCTCCACCAGCTCATCACCCTGCCCATCGCCATAAACCTGCCGACGGTGTACATCTGCGAGAACCCGGCCGTCCTCCGCCGCGCCGCCGGCGAACTCGGCAAGAGCAGTCCGCCGCTGATCTGTGCCGAGGGCCGCCCTTCCACCGCCTTCCATCGGCTCGCTCGCCTGATCACCGACGCCGGTGGCACCCTGCACTACCACGGAGACTTCGACTGGCCCGGTATCGAAATGACGAATCAGCTCCGCACCCGCTACCAGGCCAAGCCCTGGCGAATGAGCGCAGCGGACTACCTCAGCGGGGTTCGCTCCGACAGCGATCACGTCCAGCTCGGAGGCAAGCCTCAAGGCACCCCCTGGGACCAAGAACTCGCCAAGGTCATGGAAAGGGAGAACCGTGCCGTCTACGAGGAAGCAGTCACCGACACGCTCCTGGCCGATTGGTCCCCTAGCGTCTCGGAGGAAATCCACTGAGCAACTCCGCAGCTCGGGGTAGCTGAAGACAGGGGGCGGTTGACACACGCGGGCTACAGGTCGGAACTCGACGGAGGCCCTGCTGCCTCCTCGGCCGATTTGGCGTCGAGGATCAGGAAGCTCACATCGTGCTGCTGCAGACCTCGGGCAACTCTGCGCAGGACCACCCACGGGTCAACGGTGGCCGGGATGCGGTGGGTGGCCAGTACGGAGTCGTAGCAGAAGCCGGCCTGTTCAAGGATCGCCACAATGGAGTCGTCGTACAGACCGTCGGCAATCCATCCGTGTTCGGGATGTTCGCCGAAGAGGATCACCGGGCCAGAGTCGTCGGCGTCCTCCTCAGACTTCTGCCCTGCGGGGTCCGGCTCGGCCGCCCGGGATACGCCGACGTCTGTGTAGCCCACGAAGCCGTCTGGTCCTACTGGCCGAGCGGCGAAGCCAAGCCAGTGCGCTGGGCTCTCCGCGGTGGGGTCCTGTTCTGCGAGCGCGGCCGCAGTCAGCACACGCCGCAGGACCCCTGGTCCGCCGTCGCCGAGGCCAGCCTTGCCTGCCGCGTACGTGAGCAGCTGGTTGAACCCCTCCGTGCCGTACCCTTCGAACCACTGGTCCAGGGTGAGTTCGCCGCCGAAATTTGCGCGATAGTCATCCCTGTCGCGCCTCTGGACGGCAGCGATCACCTCCACCGCGTGCTGGATCGCGGCTGGGGAAACCCCATTTCGTTCAGCCTCCGCGCGCAGCTGCTCCTCGCGGGCGGACTGGTCCACAGCTGTCTCCTCGGTGTCGTGCATGTCCCGAAGCATGACTCATTGTGGCCCGGGACTGTGTACAGCCTGACATGGGTGGCCCCGGGTAGATACGGCCCTGGGGCCAGCGTCAGGGTGTGGTCATCTCAACGGCCGACCGGGCCGCCGCCCGGCCTCCCCGCGGTCTCCTACGGTTGCCGGGTCTATGCCAGTGCGGCGGCAGACTGGGGCATCCGGGGGTGGCGGCCCTCGTCCCGCATCCGCTGCATAAGCCCGAAGCCGTCCTGGGCCGTGATCAAGCCAGCCTTGACAGCCCACTTCACCACATCACGGGTCTCTGCGGTGTGGATGTCCTCCCTGCGGGCGTAGTCCAGGGACTCGCGGTCATCGGATATCCAGCAGGACTCGGCGAACTCGGCCCAGTTCTTGATGATATGGCAGGTCTGGGCCTCGCCGAGGTGCTGCGAAGGGCGATTGGCCGCGCCGCCGAACACGGCGGTGCGGATGCTGAGGATTCGGTCTGTGTCCTCGCGGTTCCCGATTGGGATCGGGTCCCCCAGCCAGCCCTGCCAGCTGAGATCCTGCAAGGCGGGCAGCAGCCGTGCGGACCTGCGGGCCTCCCTCGCCACAGCCTCGGTCCATCTGCCCCGCCCGTCGAGGACCTTGCTCAGGAGGTCAAGGCGTTCGACCGCGGCGAAGTTGCACAGGACGGTGTTGTCGGGGAACAGGAACGGGTACTCGCTCATGCGACACCGTCGTCTTCCTGGTCCGGGTTGAGCTCGGTCCTGAGCTCGTCCACGTCGACGCCGAGCAGTGTGGCGTAGGGGCGCAGTGTCGCCTTGCCAGCCTCGTAGGCGGCGCGTGTGTCGCGTACGAGCAGCCCGGGTAGCCGGGGCTGTTGCGAGAGGGTGGCGCGCTGTTCGAACTGTTCACTACGGCCGACGACGCGTGCGGCTTCGCCGGCTGTCATCCGCTTGTAGTGGTCGCGTGTGCCGGCGTCGATCAATCGGAGTTGCTCGAGGCGATACGCGAGGGTTTCGGGGCTGACCATGAGGTCGCAGGAAAGGGCTGCGTAGCTTTCGCGGGTAAGGCCGGCGGCTTTGATGGCTTCGCGCACGGTGCCCTCAGGCATCAGGAGGGCGGAGGCGAAGGCGTTGGCGCGCTGCTCGCTGGGATCGCGCCTCTGAGCGGGTGCGAAGAGGTCCCGGTCGAGGTGTACGTCCTGGTTGTCGTCGGCGAGGAGGTGTCCGAGTTCGTGGGCGAGGGTGAAGCGCTGACGTGCCGGATTGGAGGTGGTGGCCAGGACGATGAGCTTGGCGTCCTGCGTCGTGGCGGTGAGGCCGTCGAAGCCGTCACCGAGCTGGACGACGGCTACATCGGCGCCGAAGGTCTCCTCGATCAGCTCCGCCAGGTTGTCGGCGGTAACCGCATGGCCTTGGCGCGCTATTTCCTTGAGGGCTGCTTGTGCCAGTGCTTGTCCCTGGGCCGTGTAACTGCTGGTGGCATGTGCTGTCGCGGTGACAGGTCGCCAGGGCTGTGGGTAGCCTAGCGTGACCAGGTCCGTGCGCCGGGCGGTGTAATCCCGGGCCGCGTTGAGGGCCTCGCCGGCCTCGCCGGTGGTCGTCCTTGCCGCCACGGCCAGCGGGGGTTCGGCCCCGGTGAGCAGCCAGTCCAAGGAGACGTCGCACTCCTCGGCAATGTACGCGAGGTCGACGACGGAGAACTCGCTCGCGCCGCTCAGTGATTCGGCGAGTTGCGCGGCGTCGAGATCGACCTGCTCGGCGAAGTCGTGGAGGCTCAAGCCTGACTGCTCCATCAGGCTTTGGACGCGATTGGAGATGCTGGACACCGGTGGACAGTAGCCCGATGCCTGCACCGTCCACAAGGCGAGTCGAGGGCTGGTGCGCAGGTCGGCGCCCGATCCCGTCGGAACGGCGTGCGATGCCGGGCGGGGATCGTGGACGGATATCGGCCAAGGTGATCGCCGTCGGTTCACGGCGGCGGGCGGGTGGTGCGGGTCGGCCGTATGGCCGTTGTGCCCTGCGCCGCGTGGGCTTGGTCTACCGGCTTGCTACCCGTTCGTACAGGGTTCCGGCCACGTCGCGTAGTTCCCGCTCGACGGTTTCGGTGAGGTTCGGGTTGTCGATGAGGACGCCGAACTCGATGTTGTTGTTCTCCGCGCTCCACGAGAAGTTGGCGCTGGTCACCAGGAGGAGGTGGTGGTCGATGGCAAGGAACTTGGCGTGGTTGCGGACGTACGTTCCATCAAAGTCCTGGGTTCGCCACACTTCTGCCGGTTTCAGATGCTCGGCCACTTCGGCGCTCGTGGGCGAGCGGTGCTGCCCGCTGCCGCCTGCGGCCCGGGTGTCCATGTAGACGCGTACGGAGACTCCGGGGCGCTGTGCCGCTCTGTGGAGGGCGGTCCACAGGCCTGAGGTCTTCTGGAAATTGAAGGTGGAGCAGGTCACTGAGTGGCGTGCGTTGTCCACCAGGTGGGGCACGGAGGTGGTGAGCGGGCCGCTCTGGACCAGGTGTCCGGGCATGGTCCACAGCGGGGTGAGCATCGTGGGCAGCGCACGTGCTCCCTCCACGGCGCGCAGGAGGGGGATGAGTTGCCGTGGCGTTCCGGAGCCTGTGGCGACCGTGTCCAGGAGGGTGCGTACTTCTGTCCGGTGGCCGGAGGCGATCACTTTCAGTGCGGTGGTGAGTGTGTCGCCGTCGGTGAGTCGGTCGGCTATGCCTTTGGCTTCGCTCATGGTGAGAAGCTGGCCGAGGCGGCGGGCGGCTTCGGCTTCACTCATGGGCTGAGAAGTACCCGAGGTTGCTCCCGGGCAGGTCGGTGAGGAAGCGGCGGTCGAGGAATCGGTTTGCCCGCTCGCAGGAGGTTTCCGAGGCCATGACGCAGCAGTGGCAGGCGGCGCCGTGGAGGAAGTCCTCGGGAGTCCGCGGTGTGCGGGTGGAGCAGACGGGGTCGGAGGAGCATCGGCGTGCTTTGCGGAGGGCGCCGGCGACGACTCGTTGGAGGCGGGTGGGTTCGCTGAGCTGGACCAGTCCGCCGAGGGTGCCGTCGCTGTCGGAGGCGGTGGTGCAGATAAGGAGTCCGGCCGCGGGTTCGCGTCCTTCGGCGGCGGGCCAGGCGTAGAGGCGTTCGCTGAGGCTGGCGGCGGAGTATCCGCAGGTGAGGGCGAGTTCACGGATGAGGATGTGGGCGAAGGTGTGGACGAGCCAGTAGCGCGGTGGCTTGAGCCGACTGTCGGCGGGGACGTGGACGGCCGTCTCGGAGAAGCGTCGCTCGAAGTTCCTCTGGTGGGCTTCGCGGTGGGCCTGCCAGAGGCTGGTGTCCCCGATACGTTTCTCCCAGGCCGCGACGCGGTCTTCGTCGAGCTGTAGGAAGATGCCTTCTCCGCGGTCTTCGGTTGCCACCGTCCAGGTCGGGCGGGGCGTACGCGTCAGAGGTGCCAGTCGGCGCGGGAGGTCTCCGACACGGTCCATGTCGTCGATCCTCGTGAAGCCGACGAGCGCGTTGACCTTGCGGAGTTTCTCAACAGCCAGGACACGGGTGACTTCCGGCTGGAGCTGCTCGCCTCGCTGCCGTGTGGCCAGGGTGAGCCCGCTCTTGAGGTCTTCGACCCGCTTGCCGTCGATATCCGGCAGCAGGTAGCGCCATTCGGGAACCAGCAGGTCGACGGGGTCCCAGTCTCGGAGTTCCTCCTCCAGCTCCTCCGGTGTGGCCTGGGGGGCTGATGCTGTTTCCAGGATCGCTTGCAGCTCGTGCTCGGACAGTGCGGTGACGTCCACCCGGCCCTCCAGCAGGTCTCGGATCATGTCGAGGTGCTGGCGGTACTTGCCGAGCTTGTCGCCGAGCGTGATACGGATCCGGTCGGCGAGGTCGTCGGCTTCCTCCTTCTGGGATTCCGGCATGACGATGATCGACTGGGTGGCCGGGAACCACAGGTTGGAGGCGCCGACCAGCATCAGTCGGGTGTCCTTCCCGCAGCCTCCCGGTTCGAATGCGTCCAGGTGGGGGTGGCGGCCCCGGCACCTGGGCAGCTTGTCTTTCCCGGCCTCGCCCTGGGCCTCGTTCATGGGCCTCTGCATATCGCAGGACGCACACTTGATCATGGCCGAGGCGCCCTTGCCGGCGGTCCGGTCGACCATCTTCAGCGCCGGCATCTCTGCCTTGGTACACGGCTGCCCGTGGTGCACCCACAGCTCGTACGGGAACTCGTCCAGGTGCCCGTCGGCGCACGCCAGGAGATACCGGGCAGGGATCGCGGTACGGCGCATCGCCTTACGGCTGGGGTTCCCGGACCGACCAGTGCACTTGGCGTGCTCGAAACCGGCCAGGTCCGTCCTGAACGGGTGGGTGTTCTTGTAGTCGAACTGGGAGAGCATCCCGAGCATGTCGCAGCCCGTGCACCGCAGCCACTGCGGGAAAACGCGCGCCGGCACACCAAGGTCGTTGCCCTCGGCCGAGCGGCTGTTCTTCTTCGGCTGCCACGGGTGCGGCCTCAGCTGGACATCGGGCGAGCGCAGCATCTTGCGGACGGCATCCCGCAGCCGCGGGGCGTGGATCGTCGGCGGCAGCGAGTCGCGTCGGCGCCAGATCTGCTCCCAGTCGTCCAGGCCGGTGGGCATGACCGTGAACTGCGGCAGGTCCATGATCGACCCGGGGCCATAGGTGTAGAGCAGGGAGGACGGGCGGGCGGAGCCGACCTTGGCACGGTTGTGCTTGGCCTGCTTCCCCGCTTCCTCCTCCAGGTCGCCGAGCGGGTCGACGGCCTTCGTCGCGTCGTAGACGAAGCGCGTCTCCTCGGTCATGACTTCTTCTCCTCCGGCATCACCCACTGGGGTGCGTTGACGGGCGCGATATACACCAGTCGTTCCTTGATCGGGCTCACCAGGAGGTTGATCTCCGGCTGCACTTCACGCATCGAGTTGGCCACGATGAACGGCGGCGCGTCCCGCGTGTCGAGGCCCGCCTTGGCGTTCTCCGCGCTCATCATCAGCGCGTCGTGCCGAGTGTCGTCCACGACCCTCTCGTACACCAGCGACTTACGGTGCTCCACCAGGTGCTTGCGCCGCTGCCCCCACTGGTCGAGCCGGTTCTTCAAACGCAGCCGGGCCCGTTCGGCCGCGTCCTCGTCCCCAGCCCGTTCGATCCGGGACACGAGCGCCTTGATGAGCTCATCAGCGAACTGCTGCTCGGCCTCGATACGGCCCGCACCACCCTCCGGCGACAGCCCCTGACCGTGGCCGGCCTTTGCCGCCTGCAGGACCCTGGCCGCACTCACCAGCACACCGTCCAGACCCCGCTCAAGGGAGGTCACCGAGAATGGGGTGACCGACAGGGCTTCGACCTGCGCGTAGAACGTCTCGTGGTAGTGCCGGAACTGCTCGAAGTGTGCGAGGTCACGAGGCCGCGCCCAGTTCCCCAGCGCGAGGACCAGGCCCGGCCGGTCCGCGTCCCGGCCGACGCGGGAGGACGCCTGGATGTACTCGGCCGTGTTCTTCGGCTGACCGACCACGAGCATCAGACCGAGGCGGGTCACGTCGACACCCACCTGCAGCATGGAGGTGGCCAGCACCACGTCGTACGGGTTGACCTCGCGGGTGGGTTCCGGCTTCTTCGCCTCCCGCAGCGCGCGCCGACTTCGCTTGCCCGCGGTGGAGTCGAAGGCGGGGTCGAACGACATCGCCATCCGGTCCAAGGTCGCGGTGATCTCGGCGCTGGCCACACGCGAGGTCAGCTCGGCGACATTCAGCGAACCGAATTCGGTACCAGTGCGGCGGGGCAGTTTCGACCAAGGCCGGCCCTTCGCCAGCGCGGTCTGGATGTCATCGCTCATGTACCGGGCCATGCCCGCCAGCTCACGGGTGGCACTGAAGTAGCCGACCAGACTCATATAGGGATCGGCCACACTGCCGGAGCGGTCGAGGAGCAGCTGCCCGCCGGCCATGAGGACCTCGGCAACCCTGATCTCAGCCGTGGTCAAGCGCACTCCGGTCGTACTGATCCCGACATACCGACGCCCCGGGTTCTCCTCGGAAACAGGGAGCTCCTTGGAGAAGAAGGTGTTCCCGGCGTCCAGTACCTGCGGCGGGAAGATGGTGACATCCCGCCCGTACAGCGCACGGACCTGCTCGAAGGCGTTGCGTGCGGTGGCGGTGGAGGCGACGAGCAATGGACGCACCGGGCGCCCGTCCTTCGTCCGCCAGTCGGTCATCACATCGATGGCTACCTCGAACAGGCCAACCGTGGTTCCGAGAGCTCCCGTGATCAGGTGGAGTTCATCCTGGATGACGAGATCCGGGGGCCGCAGCCGAGTGACTGGATGCACTGGGGCGGCCGGGTAGCCATCCTTCTTGGGGTGCTTGCTGCCGTCCTTGATGTCGCACTGCTGATAATCAGGGTGGACAAACCCGTGCCGCTCGCAGCGCCGCGAGACATGCCCGAAGAGTGAGGCTGCCTCGCCCTCCCGCGCCAGACGGGCGAACTTGTCCACGGTGGCGATGACGAACGCCGGCGCGAGCCGGTAGATCTCCTCATCCACTGTGAGGACCGGCAGCCCGTCAGGGACCTCGCCGCCATCAGCGAACGGACACTCGGCCAGCTCGTCACCGCAGTACACGTACACCCGGCGCAGCGCCGGCTCCGTCCGCACGTCCCGCGCCTCGACCCGGGTACCGCACCACGGGCAACGCTGGATCTGCAGCACCGTCAACCGATAACCGCGACCCCCATGGGCCTTCTGCAACTGCTCGGCGGCCTCGTCGTACCGCTTCGGGCTCACATCGGTACCGACCCACAGCCCGATCCGGAACGGCTCCTCTCCCCAAGTCGCGACATCATCGCGTCGCGCCATCTCCGCCGCGCACACCAGCGTGGTGGCACGCTGGAACTGCTGGGCGGTGAGCAGGCGCAGCGTGTACCGCATGAGGACGGCGACCCCGGACCGCCCGTCCAGCGGCCCGTCGAAGGCGTCCACGACGCCCTGGCGGCGCCGGATCGCGAACGTGTAGGCGGCCAGACCGAGATACGCCTCGGTCTTGCCGCCGCCGGTCGGGAAGAACAGCAGCTGCGCCTTGGCCAGCTCCCCCGACCGCTTCTCAGCCGCCGCATCGGACAGCAGCGGCAACTGCATGAGCACGAAGGCCAGCTGGAAGGTACGCCACGAATGCGCCCGGGCCCCCTTCTCTGCGAGGATCGCCCCGCGGGCCGCCTCGATGCTCTCCTCGGGCGCGCTCGCCCGCCGCTCCGCGACCTGCGACTGCACACGCTGATCGGCCATCACCCGGTTCATGAACCGGAAGCAGCGCAACGCCTCCTCGTCCCCGAGGAGGAACGCCAGACCGTCCGCGAGCTGCTGCTGCACCCGGCTCGCCTCGCGCACCGCCTCCAGCCCCTCCGCCCGCAGGTGCTCCGGCAGGGCCTCGGCCCGCTGCTCCTCTCCGTCCAGCCAGGCCGCATAACCCGCGATGATCGGCTCAAGCCCGGTGCGCAGCTCGTCGGCTGATGCCCCCTGGAGCTTGCGCATGTCCAGCAGGGCCGCCCCGATCTCCTCCGCAGCCGTCTGCGGCGTCTCACTCACCGGCAGCCACGTGGTCCAGACCTCACTCGCCCTGCGCGCCCCCTCGGCCACCTGCCAGTCCACCGAACAGGTCCGACCGTGAGCGAACTCCAAACGGTTGCGGTACTGAAGCCGCAGCCGACGCAGCTCGTCCTCCTGCTCCACGCGCGTATCGAGAAGTACGTCGTTGACTGGCAGGAACACCTCTGCCCCACCAGCCGACACCGACACCTTGGTCTGGTACAGCCACGCCTCCACCGGGATCTTGCGCGGGGTCTCCCGGTCGTTGCACAACACCACCTCTATCAGGCGGCAGCCACGCTCGACATCGTCGTAACGATCCACCCGGAGCACGACCTTGTCCTTCAGGGGGATCTCGGTCGTACGGGACTGCTTGAGATCGGCGATCTTGATCGTCTTAGGGATGGAGTGCGGGGTGCGCTGGAACCGGCGGAAGGGAAGAGCAGGAACGTCGTCCTGGTTCCCGGCCGCTTCCGTGCCCTCGCCGCGCTTCTCCTGCACCGGCTCGTACGTGCCCCACGAGGCGGTCACCGTGATCTCGTCCAGATCATCAGGGACCTGGCATCGGAGCCCCATCGACGCCGGGATCATCAGCCCACGCTTCTGGGGCTGGTCCTCGACGTCGTCCTCCTCCGAACTGGCACTGCTGTCGTCAACGGCGGTCAGCGGCACACCCCGGCTCTCGTCGGCGTCCACCGCATCGCCAACGTCGCTCGCCGCATCGTCCGAGCCCGCCTCGCCCAGGTCGTCGCGGCCGGCGGTGAGCCGAACGGGCGCGATCCGGCCGACCAGGTAGGCCGAGTCGGGGACACCTTCGAGGATCTCGTCCGGGCCGTTGGTCGGGCCCAGGAGTTCACGCTCCAGGATGTCGACCAGGTTCTCGCGGGCCGTCCAGGAACGGCCGTCGGGGTCGAGGGCGAGTCGGTACGGCGGGGTCTGGGGAACGCCGGCTGCAGGTTGGGCGCTGTTGCTCTGGGGGGTGGTCACTCGTCTCCCTCCTCTTCCTCGGTGGCTTCATTGTTGCCGGTGGGACTGACAACGCCTTGCGAGGCGGCACGCCGATGGTTCTCTTCGAGGAGGCGGTCAAGAATCTCCACCCGGGCGGCGGGGCTCACCGTCCAGCGCTGCATCTGGCGGTAGGTGTAGAAACCGTGGTCCAGGGGGATGTCGTCCCAGCCGTAGGCGGCCATGACAGCTCGATCGAGCTGGACGTGGATCTCACGGAGGCGGCCTACATCGGGGTCGGCGGAGTCGGAGATGCCTGGGTCGTTGACCAGGTTGTAGAGCTTCGTGAGGCCAAGACTTCGGCGGACCATGATCTCGCGGCGGCTGACGTCGAGGTCGCGGCCGATGTCGATGAGCTCGTCAGCCTGTCGGGGCCGAGGGAAAGTGCCGAAGACGTCCGAAGGTGAGTAGTTGACGTCGGTTCGCATCGTGGAGCCGTACTTGATCGCCCACATCTGGTGGAGGCTCGACGAGAGTGCGGCCTGGTGAGCGTACGAGTCCGTCGCGAATACAGCCAGCTTATGGCTAAATACCAGCTCAGTCGGCACGCGCACGGGCATTACGGTCTTACTCACAAGTGCAATGGTCAACACTTCGTCGAACTCGGCAATTGCTTTCCGCATTGCAGGTCGACTTCTTCCGAATTGCCACCAATTACCCTTGTGGGTGTTTCCCTTCTTGGTGCGCTCCGGCTTCACCCGTTCCAGTGCCCGCCCATACGGCAGCTCGTATCCCTTCGCGACTTCCTCCGGCATGTCGTTGAAGTCAATTACCCATCGTGAAGGTGAGCTGTCTGGGCGAGAGTTCAAGTCCTCGCCATTGAGGTATGGGAAGAGAACGTCCTTGTTCCGCTGGTCGGCCGCGATCCACGCAGCGGCTTCATCGGGATCCAGCACAAAGCCCATGCCTAGAACAGTGCAACCTTGGAACGCGATCCCGTCGTTCTTTGCCAACCGCATCGGATGCCCATCAGCTCGACCTCCAGGTTCAAGTAGCGTGGAGATCCGCTTAGCCACAATGTCGTTCTCGACCTCCGCGACGATCCGAGGCACCTCTGAGTCCAATTTGGTTCGGCTGCCCCAGACCGCTGCGTACTCCAGGTTGGCACTGGCAGCGGGCCATGACCGGCTTTGGATCGCGCGAGTGATAGTGAAGCCGCTGGCGGCCAACTGATCGAGGCCAACGCTTCGGGTATCGCCTTGGGCGACCGTGTTCGTCGCAATGAGCCCAAGTCCGCCACGCCGCGACAGCAGCCCGTACGCACGGAGGAAGAAGTACGCCACCAGATCCGCACTCCCCCTTCTCCCGCCCGCGAGTGTGTTGACGAACCAGTCGCGGACGTTGGTCCCCATCGCGCTGGTGAGCTTCTGTCCGCCCAGGAATGGCGGGTTGCCGATCACCGCGTCGAAACCGCCCCGCTCCATCACGTCCGGCACGGCCAGGATCCAGTGCAGTGGCTTCCATCGGGCGTAGTCCGTCGTCACAGTCGGAGTGAGCCCGGCCTCCTCGATGCTGTCGAGCATCGTCCGATCTTGGTCCGCCTCATCGCCCCCGGCGGGGTATGCGTTTTCCACCGCGATACGCAGATTCTCGTAGGCCGCCTTCAGCGGCTTCCCAGGCTTCCCGCCCCAGTGGAGCCCGGCCGCGATCACCCCGTCCGCGACATCGGCAAGCTGCGCGGTCAGTTCCTGGTACCTGCGCCACTGACGCCGCTTGGTGGCGGCCGAGCGCTGTGGGTCGCTGTCGTCGACCTCGGTGGCGAGCTGCCGACGTAGGCGGGTGGCCTGGTTGAGGATGTCATCGACATCGAGGGCGAAGACGCTGAGCTGGTTGCCAGCCGCGGCGGGGTCGATATGGAGGCGGCGTAGCTGGTCGGCGTCGGTCAGGCCAAGCAGGGCGTTGCCGTGCAGCACCTTGTCGTCGACGAAGGAGAAGGGCAACTTGGGGTCGAGGGAGACCAGCCACAGTGACAGCTTGCACATTTCCACGGCCATGCCGTTGATGTCGGCGCCGTACAGGCAGGTCGCGACGACGGTCCTTATGGCGTGGACGAGCAGGTCGTGGGGCGTCCTTCCATACGCCACGCCGTCGCGCTGCCATGCCTCGACGAGACGGTCGGCGAGGTAGCGGGCGGCGGCGACGAGGAAGGCGCCCGAGCCGCAGGCGATGTCGGCAATCCGCAGTTCGAGGATCTGGTCGGAGTCGAGCGGCCGCCATGCGTCCTGGTTTGCGGTCTGGTGCGGGCCGGGTGCGTAGACGAGGGGTTCGAGCGCGTACCGGACAACTTCCTCAGCCAGCGAGCGCGGCGTGTAATGCGCGCCCGCCGAGGCCCGCGAGGGGGTCTCGACCAGCAGGACGCCGCCGGGTTCAACGACGAGTGGGCGGCCTCGCAGGTCGCGGCGAATGATACCGATGAACGGGCGCAGCCGTTCCCGTAGTTCAGGGTCGTCGGTGACGTCGCGCAGGGCGATCTCGGTGTCGTCGAGGGTCTCGCCCTCCTTTAGCGCCTTGGCGAGGGCGGCCTTGCTGGACGGCTTCGCCGCCGGCTGTTTCTGCTTGATCCACGCGAGGATCGCATCGGTCAGTGCGGCTTCGGTGCGCTTGGCCTGGCTGAGTTCCTCGAGGGTGGCGAGGGGAATCTCGGGTTCGGAGCCCGCGCTGCCGATGAGGCCAACGACGATCTCTTCGGCGGGCTCACAGGAGTAGCCGAGGAGGCCCTCGTAGATGTAGCCGATCTGTTCAACGTCGATGTCGCGGAAGGAGATCCGGCGGGCCCCGCCGGGCAGCTGGGCGATCTGGACGGCGCGCAGGACTTCGAGCATGACGCGGTCACTGACCGTAATGGCCAAGGTGTCCTGGGAGTCGCACGCGATGAGGAAGGGGAAGCGTGCTGGGTCGAAGAGGGAGCCGCCATACTCGGGCAGACGCAGGTCTTCA
Organism: Streptomyces sp. NPDC002104; assembly: GCF_053593795.1. NCBI lineage: Bacteria > Bacillati > Actinomycetota > Actinomycetes > Kitasatosporales > Streptomycetaceae > Streptomyces > Streptomyces sp. NPDC002104. The sequence goes on from NZ_JBSFDF010000016.1 coordinate 132,407, forward strand.
AAGGTCGCGCCCCGGTAGAGGGCCTGGGAGGTGGCGAGAAGTCGGTGCCAGGTCAGGAAGGTGGCATCGAGTGACTGTTCGCCCTCCTCCTTCTCCCGTGCGTCGAGGAGGTCGAGTTCGTCGCTGATGCCATAGCCCATTGCGAAGAGGCGGCTTTGCGGCAGCAGGCCGCGTTCTTCGGCGAACAGGAGGAAGACGACGCGCATCATGACAGTGACGGCGGCCTCGTAGACCTCGCCGCGCTGCTCGGGCAACGGGTCAGGCTCACCGCGGCGCCGCGTCTCCAAGGCGCCTTCAGACAAGGCTTGGACGGTGAGTTCGACGGCGCGGCGAACCTGGGTGCCGAGGGCTTCGGTGATCTTCTCGGCGGCGGTGACGGACTCGCCGAACAGCTCGGTCAGCCGCTCCTGCAGTTTGCCGCCGATCAGCCGGCGGCGCTGGAGGAGTTCGATGAAGGCGTTGCGGGTTGGGGGCTCTTCGATCCAGGTCTGGGCGTCGACAATGCCGGAGGCGACCATGGTCTGCGGGCGGGCGCTGACAATCGCCCACCAGCGGCCGTCGGTGACTACGCCGATAGGGCTGCCCGATGCGCGCAGCAGCTCTTCCATTCGGTCGATGGGGCCGGCTGACCAGCCGTCCGTGAGGGGGTCACGCAGGGAGTCGACCGGGTCGGTGACGAAGACCAGGGCACCGACGGTGTCACCGTGGATAAGAGCACCGTCGGCGCGCACGGTGACGACGTAGTCGGGCGAGTGGACCTCGGCAGCGGCCGGGGCGGGAACGACATACGCGGCACCCCAGCGCAGGCCCTGGCGCAGGACAACATCGACCCAGGTATCGCGGGCCTCGCGGTAGAGATCGAGAGCGGCTTCGTCGCCGGGATGCTCGTCCCAGTTCTCCCACGCCTTCTCGAAGGCGGGCTTGGCATCCTTGATGGCGTCGAGCGCCCGGGCGTCGGGCTGGGGGATGCCCTGGGGCCAGACGCGTTCCAGAGCAGGGACAGCAAGGAACGGGCCGTCAGCATCGACCAGTTCGAGCCAGGCGCGATGCAGGTCGGCGGCGGTCGGGGCGTACTTGCGGCTCATGCCGTAACCATTCCGTTCTTCGCGTCTTCCGGGGTCAGGGCGAACACGACTGCGGCGGCCGACACGTAGGGCCTGATATCGCTGTAGCGCTCCCGGATCGACGCGATCTCGCGCTCTTCCTCGTCGCCCAGGCTCTCCAGGCGTTCGTTCATGTGGTTCAGATCGCGGCGGCGCTGTTTCTGCTGGTCGTCGGTGAACAGCAGCTCTTCCTCGGCGCGGATGGCTTGCTCCAGGCGGTCACGTGACTCGCGCAGATTGATCCGGAACGCGCCGAAGATCTCATAGGCGCGGGCGATGTCGGAGTCTCGGCGCTTGGTGAGTGCCTCGGTAACCTTTTCCTGTCGGCTGGCGCTTTTGCGTTCCATCGCGGTCAGCAGGCGGCTGCGCAACCGGGCCCCGTCGTCGTTCCACTGTTCGGCAAGGTGGGCCCGTACTCCATCGTCTGCGCGGAGCAGCTGTTCGGAGTCGAGTGTCTCGTCGAGGACCTGCTCGACCTTTGCCTCCGCGAGTGCCTGACCGCGCAGGCGGACGCCGGTGAGGAAGACCTCCTCGTGGAGGCGTAGCCCGCCGCGTCCGACCAGGACGAGCCGGGAGACGGCGGCGACACACGACTGGGGAAGGTCAGGGGCGATGACGGCGGTGACCCGGTGGACCGGGGAGTCCGTGCTGAACAGTGCGGAGCGCAGGGTGCGGGTGGCCCGCTGCATGAGGGCGTGCCCAAGGTGGATGTGGACGAGGTCGGTGCGCTGCTGGGCGGCCTGGTCGTCAAAGGTGATGGGACGCGGCACGCCCGGTTCAAGACGGGTGTCCAGGCCACGCAGCGCCGACTGCCAGGAGCGGCTGAGGTTGGGGACCTCGAAGACCTGTGCCTCGGTGCGGTCGTCGCCGATCTCGACGAGCGGGGGCTGAGCGGTCAAGGTGAGAGCGGTGTCCACGACGCGACGCGCGTTGGCGGGCGTAAGGTGCATGGCCGCCTTGGCCTCGCCGTACGTGTCTGACAGCTGGGTCAGCTTGCGGTTCAGCTCGATACCGCCGGCCAGCACGCGGGTGATCACCTCGTTGGCGTCGTCCGGCGCTGTCAGCCGTGCCTTGCGCGTCGTACGGGTGGGAGCGAAGTGCTCCTGCACCTCGGCGTCGATGACCTGGTTGACCTTGCCGAGGTCCTCGGTGGCCTGCCCGACCTTCGTCGCAATGATCCCCATGAATTTCATGTCCGCGTCGTACGTCGTGGAGTCGGAGTCGGGTACGAAGTGGAAGATCTCGGGGTTCTTCGTCTGCCCGTACCGGTCGATCCGGCCGATGCGCTGCTCCAGGCGGGACGGGTTGAAGGGGATGTCGAAATTGACCAGGCGGTGGCAATGGGTCTGCAGGTCGATGCCCTCGCCTGCGGAGTCAGTGGCGAGCAGGACCCGGACCGGGTGCTTGTCGGGGCTCTCGGTGAACCGCGCGCGGATCTTCTCCCGCTCCTCGGTGGGGGTCGAGCCCTGGATGACCTCCAGTACGTCGTTGTAGCCGCGCTGGCGCAAGATGCCAGCGATCCAGTCGAGGGTGGCCGCGTACTCGGTGAAGACCACGACCCGTTGATTGGTCCATTGGCGGCCATCGGGGCGGCAGACGCGGCCCAGGAAGGACAGCAGTTCTTCCAGCCGGGAGTCAGGCTTGTGTTCATACCCCCGCCCCCACTCCACGAGTGAGGCGATCTCGCTGCTGGTGGCCGCGACCAGGGGGTCCGAACCCTTCGAGTGTCGCAACGCAGTGAACTCGGGGTGCTCGGCCGCACCCTCTTCTTCGTCCGACTGGGCGCTGCCCAAAACTTCCGTGTAGTACTCGTACTCGTCATCCACCCGCAGCTGCCGGTCGCCGCCGTCCGCACCCTCGTAGAGCTCAAGCGTACGGGCGAACGACCATGGGCTGGACAGAAAACGCTTCTTCAGCAGCATCGCGACGATGTCGCCGCCCGATCCCTTGCCATTCGCGCGGGCACTCTCCGTCAGCAGCCGCTCCAGCCGCTCGAACTGCCGCTGTTCCTCCTCCGAAGGCGTGAACTGCAAGGTCCCCAGCTTCCGGGCCTTGAACCCCTTCTCCGGCAGATCACTCTTCAGCCACCGCACCATCACTTCCCTCAGCGCCCGCTCATCGATGCTCGCGCCACGCGTGAACCGGCGGCCGTCGATCATCTCCAGGAGAGCGGTGAACGACTCCGAGTAGCCGTTGTGCGGCGTCGCGCTCAAGAACAGCCGGTGCTCGCAGGCCTCCGCCAGCTTCTTCGTCGCCGTGGTCCGCTTGCTGTCCACCGCATAGCCGCGCTGGCCCGGTGCCGTCGTCGGGCTCGCCGGCGCCACATGGTGCGCCTCATCGACCACCAGCGCATCGAACGCGTACCGCCTGGCCGTCCCCGAGCTGCGTACATCGGCCAGCACGTCGCGCAGCAGACGCTGCGCCCGAAGCGACGGCAGCCACGCCATGCTCACGATCACGCGGGGGAAGAGCCGGAACGGGTTGGCGTTCAGCCCGTGGCTCCGTCGCACCTTCGCCATCAGCTCGCTGTTGACGATGACGAAGTCGAGGCCGAACTTCTCCCGCATCTCGTCCTGCCACTTCAACGACAGGCTCGGCGGGCAGACAATGACCACGGACCGCGCACGGTGCCGCAGGAGCAGCTCCTGAATAACGAGGCCGGCCTCGATGGTCTTGCCCAGGCCGACGTCGTCCGCGAGCAGCAGGTTCGTACGCGACGACTGCAGAGCCCGCCGCAGGGGCTCCAGCTGGTACGCCTCCACATTCGCGCCGCTCCGGAAAGGAGCCTGGTAGGAATCGGCGTCCGCGGAAGTGACCGCGCCCCATCGGACCGCGTCCACGAACGCGGCGAGCGTATTCGGGTCGTCGAACGCCTCAGCCCTCACGGTCTCGGGGAGACCCTGGTTCGGGGCGACGGTGTGCCCCACCTCCAGCTCCCAGACGACAGTCAGCTCCTGACCAAGACGGTCCTCGTCCAGCGACTGCAGACTCACGACGTGCGCGAGGCCCGGAACCCCCTCATCGGCGGGACTCCGCGGCAGACCCTGCCGGCGGACATCCGATACCGCCCAGGTAGAGCCCCGGACCTTCACCACCTGCCCCGGTTCAGGAATAGGCGGCAGCGCCGCAGTCCGCTCGGTGCCGCCACCTGCGCCGTGCGGATACTCCGTAGCAGTCGCCACCTGACGAGACTCCTTCATCGATGCGTCACACCCAGACTCGCGATCATCCCGCCGATGCTCTGCGCCATTGCGAGATCACTTGGGAAGGGAAGATCGCCGACGCACCAGTATCCCCGACCGGGGGGTACGACCGCTTGCACTCCCTCAGATCGCCCGCCGTGACAAGTGGAGGGGTTCTGTACCACCCGCGACCCTGTAACGACCGCGCCCCTACTCGGACGGGGACTCGCCTACAAGCCCCGGATCTCAGGCTGTACCAACCACGAGAACGTGCGCCGAGGCGTCAACGAGTACGCCGTGCTCGTCCGCCAAGCGGGCCGTCGCAATAGCGTCCGCAAGGAGCACTCCAGCCGCCTCCTCGTCCGCGAAGCGGCCAGCGGCGACGACGTACGCCCACCCGGGGCCCTCGATTCCGTGCACGCTCACACCCGTGAGCCCAGCCTCGATGGCCTCCTGGGCAAGCTCATCCGCGGTGTGGAAATGAATCACCGTGAACCCCCTGCTGCCGTCGTAGGAGCCCGTGCCGATGACCTGCGCGACCTCACCGGCCATCAGCTCTGGGGTGAGGCCCGCGCTGACGGTGTAGTCCTGCATCAGGGAGTAGCGGGAGATCCCCGCGGCTGCCACCAGGCCGCCTGGTACCGCGACCCGGCGGGCCTCCCGAAGGGCCTTGAGCCGATCCATGCGGTCTGCCAGGTGATACAGCGGGCCCAAGAGCAAGACAGCCTCAAAGCAGTGGGACGGGAGGGCGAGATCGCGGGCGTCGCCGATCTCGGCCGAACACCCAGGCGCGTAGGCACGTGCCTGCTCCACATGCTTGGGGACAGGGTCTACGAGCAACACCTCATAGCCGTCCTTGGTGAGCCAGCGGGCGTGAGTCCCCGGCCCTCCGCCCACGTCCAGCACACGGGCAGGCGACGGAGGCAGGTGACGACGCACCAGCTCACGGGTCCTCTCGAACTCCAGACGGCCCACTGCGGTGACGTGCAGCCGGGACGCCTCGTCGTACTCGGTGTAAAACTCGGTGATCCGTGCATCGACGCGCTTCATGCACTGCGAGAGTAGGGCCCAGCAAAGCGGATATCCGACCGCGGCAGGGCCGGCGCAGGGGCAGAAGATCCAGTTGGCTCTACGGAATGCCCGGGGTGCAACCGGCATCCGTGCTACTAGCCGGACGCATCGCGGTGACCTCTCCGGAGCGACGGCCGGCACCGCTTCTCTCCGCCGAGGCGGAGATGCACCTAAGGCCGACGATGTCGCTGACTGCTCCGCCTCAGCGGAGATGCACCAAACCACCTGCGCCATCACGGAGGATCAGAGCCACACTCCGGCGGGGCTTTTTCATGTCCGCGGGCAAGCCTCGGACATGTGGACGAGTTCCTCCCTACTCCCCTCGTCCCGCTGTGTGGTTGGGTTCGTCCATGGGTGCTGAGATCATCGAGATAGACCTCCCCGTCGAGTGGCCGGACGACCTGGCCACGTACGTGAAGGCCGCGGCCGATGCCGTGGGAGCCATCGCTACGTATGCCGAGCTGTGCGAGGACGGCGAGCTCGGCGACTTGGAAATCGGGCTGCGCGAGCTGCTCGCTGGCCGCCTGCTCCGCACTTTCCACGCGACGCGGCTGCTCGACTACGAGGTGGACGACGTCAAGGCCGACGGGCTCCGCCGCCTGACCCCTCAGCTGCTCCACGACCGCCAGGACAAAGCGCTCGCCTCCGGCGTGATCACGGTCGACGAACGCGACGCGCTGCGCGAGTCCAGCGTCTTCAAGGCGGAGAGGTTGGCGCGGTTCCGCCTGAACAAGGTCTGCGTCGTGGGGAACCGGCAGCCTCTGCACGACCGCCCGATCGGCGACCAGTTCAGCTTCTGGGGTGGTGAGGCCCAGTACAACGGCGCGGGTTGGAAGGAGCTCGCCAGCGACCGGGTGAAGAAGCTGGGGCGGCCGACGCTGGTCGTCGCCCTGCTGGAGGCATCGGACCCCACGGTGGCGATCCTGTCGTACCGCGAGCTGATCTATCCCTTCGTAGGCCGCTTCATGGACCTGCCGGAGGTTGGCTGCCAGATCGACTACGAGGCCGACGTCCCGGGCGACCGGATCGAAGTCGTTTGGCAGCCTGGGGACGCTGACTACGACCAGTTCCCGCGCCTCCCCCAAGGCTGATGTCGGTGCCGTGGTCTACGCTCCTCGCGGTTATGCCAGCCTGGGGAGGGATCTCTTGTACACCACGAAGCCCGTGAGCTTCAGTAATGCGCCTGCGGTCAACAGCCTGTACGGGCTGGAGGAAGCCCTATCCACGCTGCGCTACAAGACGCGAACCGTCCTCGGCGGATTATCGGAATACGAGATGACTGCGTGGTACCTGCCAGCCGAACTCAGCCCAGACGCACGCCGTCGCGACCTCTCGCTCATCCGGGCAGTGCAGGGACAGGACCGTCAGCTCCTGAGCATCGTCGAGGACGTGCGTAGAGGTCTGCGCCAGATCCTCGCCAATGACCCTGCCTCCCGGCGCAGACGTGACTGGGCTGCTCGACTCGAACAGTGTCTCGTCAATGAGCGTCCGGCTTGCCCGAGCTGGGACAGCATGGACATCAATCCCATCAAAGCTAGTCTGTTTGATCTTGAGGTCGAGCACTCCAAGGTCGTGCGCCAACGGTACGAGCAGCTAGTCGACTACGCCACGAAGGTCGTCGGGCTCCTCGACGACCTGCTCAAAGCTGGCATCTTCACAGAACTGGCGGCCCTTCCGATGGACAGGATCGACGAGCTCCACCACTCCGACTTCGAGCAGTACATCGCCGACCTGCTGGACCGCGACGGTTATCGGATTGTGCGGAGTGGTGGCGGGGCCGGCGATCAGGGCGCGGACGTTCTCGCGTTGGACGAGTTCGGCAGGTACCTGATGGTGCAGTGCAAGCACTTCACCGGCGGGAACGGCTCGGTCGGCCAGCCAGTCATGCAGCACCTGTACGGCGGGGCGACGGCGACGCACCCGTCCACCCTGGCGATCGTCGTGACGAATGGCCGGATCAGGGGCGGGGCGAAGGTATGGGCCGAGGAGAACGACAAGGTCCGTCTCGTGGGCCGTGACGCCCTCAAGCGGTGGGCCGAGGACGGGGAGACCCTCGCCGAGGTCATCGCCCGGTAGGCGCCCTGAGGGGCTGTCAGACCCGGCTGCGACGATGCCCGTATGAGCGAAGAGACCTGGGTCGAGGGTGGGTGTGAGCACCCTGACTGCCGCAACCGCTTCACCGTCCTCGCCTCCCGCATCGGTCTCGGTCTCGGTCACGGACGGTTCTGCTCGAACAGCCTCTCCCATCGGCAACCGAAGGGATAACAAGCGGTGTCGATCACCAAACGCAGCGCCAGGGCCATCCTGTTGCACGGCGACGAGCTCGTCCTGATGAAGCGGACCAAGCCGGGGCGGGAGCCGTACTGGGTGACGGTCGGAGGCGGCGTCGAGGACGAGGATGCGAGCATCGAGGACGCCCTGCACCGGGAGGTGTTCGAGGAGCTCGGCGGCGAGCTGAGCAGGGCCGAGCTGGTTCATCTGATCACCGACTCGATGGAGGGTGGTGTAGGTGTCCAGCACATCTTCGCGGCGCGTCTGGAGCGGATAGACATCGAGGTTCGTACGGGCACGGAGTTCGACAGGCCCGAGCGGGGCGGCTATGAGGTCGTGCGGGTTCCGTTCACCGCGGAGGCGATCCGGCAGCTCAAGCTGATGCCGCCGGAGCTGGCAGAGTTCGCCGCTGGCAACGTCGAGGCCATCACGGCCGTGCTCGACACCCAGATTGTTTCCACCCGCCGGCACTCAGACAGCGCTTCGTCCCACCGAATTAATCGGTGGGACGAAGCAAGGCCTTCAGCCGCCGACAGCATCACTCCTCGGTGACGCGTCGCCTGGCCTGATGTCAGGCATTGATGCGGGCGATCTTGCGGCCCGCCTTGAGGTAAAGCTCAGCGCCATCGGCCGCGCCAGCCTCGGTCAGGACCGCGGCCAGTGTCTGCTGGACAGCGGCCTCGGCGAGCGGTGTGGCGTGCTGTTCGCCGTCGGCCTCGGTGATCAGGCGGAGTCCGTTCTGCTGGGCAATGCGACGGACTGCCGAGAGACTGGAGGCGAAGTCGAGCGTCTGGATGAGCAGGACGCCCAGGGAAGTCTCGGCGTGTTCCTTGAGGGAGACGACCGGAAGGTTCTGCGTGTCGCCGAAGGAGCGCTTGGAGAAGCGGGCCGTGAACTCGGCGCGGGCAGCCTGGGCTGCGTCCAGGCCGTGGAGGGCAGCCACTACTTCGCCGGCGAGAATGCGCTTGACCGCCATGGGGTGTGCGGTGCCCTCGGCCAGGCGCTTGGTGATCACCTGGATCTCTTCGTCCGTCCACTCGGTGAGCAGCTTCAGG
>NZ_JBSFDF010000017.1:0-134744 GCF_053593795.1 Streptomyces sp. NPDC002104
GGGTCCCGAGCCGGGCGGCCCGTACGGACGGCTGCACGGCCTCCCGGAAGGACGGGTAGTCCTGCGCGTGCACGGCATCCCGGGCAGCGGCCGGCCGTCCGCACATCCGTACGTCCGCACCTACGCCTCTCCGGGCACCGCGCCCAACGGTCCCGGGAGAAGAGCCGGGTCCGATCGGCCCCGTAGGGGGAATCCGGGTTCGAGGACCGGCTGTACGTCAGCAGCGTGCGCGCCCCCCGGACAGCGTCCGCCGTCCCAGCCGACCACCTGGATCTGACGGGAGCCGTGCGGGACCTCGGATGGCCGGCGGTCGCCGGTCACCGGTCGCCGCGTCCTACGGAGCCTCGCTCTTGTTCCAGACGCCCGGGGGCTCCGTTCCGCCACCCACCGGCAGCCTCCGCCCGCCGTCTTCGGCTCCGTCGCGGTGTCCGCCGGGGCCCGCGCGATCCCGGGCGCGGCCCGGTTGAGCGTGCGGGGCGTCCGTACCGGATCGGCCGCGTCGAACGGCACCGGCCACCGGTCCCTGGCCGCCGTATTCGCGGGCGGCTGCCGCCGGAACCGGTCGAAGAGCGGCACACCGCGGCTCCCGGTGCCGGCCCTGTTGTCCGGGGCCGGCAGCACCCCGCAGGCCGCCGACACGTCCACGGCGGCGCCGTCGGAGCCCACGGCGATCCCGCCCGGCAGGGCCGCGCAGGACTTCGAGGCGTCGGCCGTCGCCGGATCCCCGGCCGGATCCCGGTGCGCGAACTGCTGCTCCCACAGGTCCGCCACCATCAGCCCGCCGCGGCGGGCCAGTGCGGAGGTGGCCTCCGGGGCACCCCGGGGCCGCAGGGAGCGCCGGGCCCCGGCAATGCCCCGGGTCCGCTCGGAGCAGGGCCCACCCCCCCCGACCGAGTGGGCACCGGCCGTGTCTCCTCCAACGGCACCGTCCGCCCCCGCCGACGGGGCAGAGGAGGCAGGAGCGATGCTGCGCACGCAGGCGTACCCGTACCGGGCCGTCCGCGCATTCCGCGGCACGCCTCGCTTCAGCCGGCCGGGGTGCCTCGGCCGCGATCCGCTGCAGGGAGCCCCGGTGGCAAACCGTGACACCAGCGGCACGTAATCTGCACGAGGTCCGTCGTGAGGCCGCCGACCGGCGAGCCGCGCGGCTGCGGGTAGAGCGGGCGATGCGCCCCGGCACTGACAGCCCCTTCCCCGACTTTGGTGCAGCCCTCGCAGCCCTGGCTCGGACGACCCCGGCCCGGCAGTGGACCGCACCCCTGACACCACACCCTGACCAGCCCTGTTCGCGGGCAGGCCCCCACCCATGCAAAGGAACACCCCATGTCCCACCCTCCGTACGGGCAGCAGCCCGGCAACGGATTCGGCCACCCCGGCCCTCAGCGGCCGTGGGGACAGGCGCCGCAGCCCGGCGGCTGGGGCCCGCCGCCGAAGAAGTCCAAGGGCGCGATGATCGCGGCCATCGTGGGCGGCCTCTTCCTCCTCGGGATCATCGGCGCCATCGTGGGCCCCAACGACTCCACCGGCACCACGGGCAGCGTGGCCCCGACGGTCACGGTCACGACGGCGGCCCCGGCGCCGGTCATCACCCCCACGTACGCACCGGCAACGACCGCACCGCCAACCACCGCTGTGGCCCTGCCCACCAGCGCCCCCGTGAAGACCGAGGCACCCTCGGGGACTTCCTCCGGCGCGGGAGCCGCATCCAGCACTGGCAAGCTCCCCAACTTCGTCGGCCACCAGCTCCAGGCCGCCCAGGACGGCGCCCAGGCCGCCGGGTTCTTTCTCCTGTCCAGCACCGACGCGACCGGCGCGGGCCGCATGCAGGTGCTCGACCGGAACTGGAAGGTCTGCGCGCAGAATCCGGCACCCGGCACCCACGACATCGCCACCCGCGTCACGTTCGACACGGTGAAGACCGAGGAGAGCTGTCCCTGATGCCCAGCCCCCAGCGGCCGGACGTTCCGCAGGCGGCTCCGGCCCCGAAGAAGAGCGCCGGCAAGAGGATCGGGACCGGCTGCGGCGCGACCGCCGCCGGCCGTGCCCGGGGCGCCGCCTACACGGGCCCGAAGGGGGGAGGCCCGGGGAGCTCCACCGAGAACGGCTGGTACGAGGAGCACCACTACCCCGGCACGACGAAGGAAGAGCGGAACGTCCGCGGCCATGACGAGACGTCGTGCCGCGCGGTCGCCCGCGCCAAGTAGTCCCACCGGGGCCCGGCCCGACCGGCAGGGCCCCCATCACGAAGGAAACGAAGCGATGCCCGCACGCCCGACTTCCGTCCCGGTCACGACCGGCGGAGCCACCTACGACCTCACGCGGGAAGGCGTCGAGGCAGCCGCCTCCCGCATGCTCGCCGTGCACCAGACCGCCCCGGGGGGCGCCGAGTGGTACGTCCTCGTCGGCAGCGGACTGCACTACGTCTCGGACGTGTTCGCCGAAGCCACCAGCGGGCCCCGCACCCGCGACGTCAAGAGCGTCCGCGACGCCCTGGACCTGCTCGGCTTCCCCCTGTTCGTCCGCGCCGACCGCGACCTGATCGACAAGGGCATCCCCACCCACCGAGGCTGACCACCCCAGTCCTGCTCCGCCCCCGCCGGCCCCGTCGCCCCGCCGGCGGGGGCGCCTTCGTCCGGGTGGCGCTGGTGTGCCCCGTACTCATGCGGGCCACCTGACGTCATGTCACCGTGCCGTTCGGTATCCCCGGACGTTCCGGCCGGGCATCCGCACGGCCCGGGTCATTGACCCCGCCCGTACGCGCAGACGAGGATCCCGCCATGACGCCGGTACGGAAGAACACGGTCGACGGACTGCTCCACGACAGCGCGCGGCGCGTCCCGGAACGGATCGCGGTGCGCTACCGCGAGCGGACCTGGACCTACGCGGAACTGGACGCGGCCGTCTCCGCCGGCGCGGCCGTGCTGCGCGGGCGCTACGGCCTGGCCGAGGGGGACCGGGTCGCGACCTTCGGGCACAACTCCGACGCCTACCTCCTCGCCTTCCTCGCCTGCGCCCGGGCCGGGCTCACGCACGTCCCCGTCAACCAGAACCTCACCGGGGAGGACCTCGCGTACATCCTGGAGAACTCCGGGAGCGCGCTCGTCCTCGCGGATCCGGACCTGGCGGCGAGGGTCCCGGCGGCCTTCGCCGTACGCCCGCTGCGCGACGCACCCGCCTCCTTCCTGGCGGAACTGGCAGAACCGGCAGAACCGGCGGAGCCCGCCGGGCCCGCGGCCCCCGCCCGTTCCGGTGACCCGTCCCGGCTGGCGCAGCTCCTCTACACCTCCGGGACCACCGCCCTGCCGAAGGGGGCGATGATGACGCACGAGGCGCTCTGCCACGAGTACGAGAGCGCGATCGCGGCCCTGGACCTGGCGGAGGGCGATCTGCCGGTGCACTCCCTGCCGCTGTACCACTCGGCGCAGATGCACGTGTTCCTGCTGCCGTACCTGGCGGTGGGCGCGCGGAACACGATCGTGGACGCGCCGGTGGCGCAGGAGATCTTCGACCTGGTGGAGGCGGGGGAGGCGGACAGCCTGTTCGCGCCGCCGACGGTGTGGATCGGCCTGGCCAACCATCCCGACTTCGCGGACTTCGCCGTCCGCGACCTGTCCGGCCTGCGCAAGGCGTACTACGGGGCCTCGATCATGCCGGTCCCGGTCCTGGAACGGCTGCGGGCGCGGCTGCCCGGACTCGGCTTCTACAACTGCTTCGGCCAGAGCGAGATCGGCCCGCTCGCCACGGTGCTGCGGCCGGAGGAGCACGAAGGGCGGATGGACTCGTGCGGGCGGCCGGTCCTCCACGTGGAGGCGCGGGTCGTCGACGAGGACGGGGCCGAGGTGCCGGACGGTACGGCGGGCGAGGTGGTCTACCGCTCCCCGCAGCTCTGCCTGGGCTACTGGAACGACGCGGAGGCGACGAAGAAGGCCTTCCGGGACGGCTGGTTCCGCTCCGGCGACCTGGCGGTCCGGGATCCGCAGGGGTACTTCACGGTCGTGGACCGGGTGAAGGACGTCATCAACTCGGGCGGGGTCCTGGTCGCCTCGCGGCAGGTCGAGGACGTGCTCTACACCCACCCGGGCGTGGCCGAGGCGGCCGTGGTCGGCCTGCCGGACGAACGCTGGATCGAGGCCGTCACGGCGGTGGTGGTCCCGCGCGAGGGGGTGACGGAGGCGGAACTGCTGGCCTACGCCCGCGAGAAGCTGGCCCACTTCAAGGCCCCGAAGCGGATCCTCTTCGTGGACGCCCTCCCGCGCAACGCGAGCGGCAAGATCCTCAAGCGCACCCTCCGCGACCGCTTCTCGTCCCCGGCCTGACGGCCCGCCGACTACCCTCGGCCGTCATGAACAGAAGACGGCAGAAGAAGCTCACGCGACAGCTCGTCGGCGCCTCGATGTTCGGGCGCACCGCCCAGGTCCACGCCCTCCTGGGAGCCGGCGCCCACCCGGAGACGGCCGACTCCGAGGGCACCACGCCCCTGTACGCGGCATCCGTTCACGGCGCCGCCGCCACGGTCCGCCGCCTCCTGGCGGCCGGTGCCGACCCGAACACCGAGAGCGGACACGGCACGGAGGGCACGCCGCTGTGCGCGGCCGCCTGCTGGGGCCACACCGACACGGTGCGCGAGCTCCTGGCCCACGGCGCGGACCCGAACCTCCGGGAGGACCGCGGCACGGGCCACACGCCCCTGGAATGGGCGCTGGCCGGACCGCACCAGGAGACGGCGGATGCACTCCGGGCGTCCGGAGCCCGGCCCGCCCCGGCCACCCCCTAGACCGGAGCTACGGCTCTCGGTCCCGGTTCCGGTCCCGGTCATGCTCCTGGCCCTGCTCCTGGTCCTGGTCCTGCGCGAGCTCCGTGTCCTGGAGGCGGCGCAGGACCAGGTGTTCGTGGACGAGGCGGCCGACGAGGGCGCCGCCGTAGACCACGAAGCCGACGCCGACCAGCCAGGACTGGACGACCAGGAGGGTGCCGAAGGGGCCGTACGTCACGGCGTTGGAGGCGATCAGCGGGGAGAACACCAGCTGCGAGAAGACCCGCAGGCCGAGGAGGCCCAGGCTGGTGCACGCGGCGCCCGGGAGCAGGGCGCGCCAGCGGACCCGGCCGCCGAGGAGGATCCGCTGGGAGGTCCAGAAGAACAGGCAGGTGCCGATGACGTCGCCCGAGGTGCCGAGGACCGTGCCGAGCGCGTCGTCGGAGGGGGCGGGGATGCCGACGAGCAGGGCGAGGTAGCAGACCAGCAGGGCGAGCCAGACGACGTGCCGCCACATGGTGTGCCAGCGGGCCGTCGGCAGGTCCCAGACCTTCTCGTAGCCGGTCTGCACGGCGGAGCCGAAGGTCAGGCCGAAGACCGCGAGGGCGGCGAGACCGAAGGCGGTCGTCCGCTCCAGCGCCAGGTCCGCGGCGCCGAACAGCATCTCCACCCGCTCACGGGAGAACTCCGTCACCCCGAGGGCCTGACCGAGCCAGCGGCCGAAGCCCGAGCCGCTGCCGGGCGCGGCGGCCGCGACGACGACGAGCAGCGGCACCAGCGTGAGGAAGCCGAGCGCGGCGAAGCCCATGGCGCGGTGCATCAGCTCCATCTCCCGGCCACGGCTCCAGGCCAGCTGGGCCTGAGAGCCCTGCACCCGTTCGTGGAGCCAACGGAAGATCGAGGTCACGCCTGTGTCCCTACCCGGACAGGGCCGCCCTGTCCCGGACCGCCCCCCGAAATGAGCCCGAAGGGGTGGCCTCCTCGCGCGCGGCCTCGCCGGCCTCGCCGCCCGTGCGTCCGGGGATCCGGTCCGACACGTGGGCGGTACGAGGCGCTTCGTTCCGGACCCGGCAGGTGTCGCCACCGCATGATGGGGCCGGGTCCGGGCTCCTCCGGACCGACCCTCCACCGGAAGGCACCGCCTTGAGGCGTACTCCTCGTCGAGCCGGGATCCTGCTCGCCGCGTTGCCGCTGTGTACCCTCCTGCTGGTCCATGCCGCCCCGCGCGCCGAGGCCGCGGGGCCCCCGCACTGCGCTGCCGGCGCGTTCCCCGTCGACCCCGCCCCGCCCGCCCACCTCGCCCGGCCGGGTCAGGACGCGCAGGGCGTGCTCGTCGCCCTCCGGCCGGACGTCGCACCCAGGAGCGGCGGCACCCAAGTGGTGCTGAACGGCAGCGGACTGACCCCCTACACCCGGGTGCTCTTCGGCTCCCTGACGCCCGACGGCTGCTTCACGGGGCTGGAGGCCACCGGCGTGACGGTCATCAGCGACAGCTCCGTCATCGCCACCGCCCCCCAGTGGCCCGTGGCGGGGACCGTCTCCGTGGTCGCGGCGACGCCGTGCGGCCGCATCACGAACCAGCTCCCCTTCACCTACGTGGACCAGGCGGACAGAGACGGCCCGGACCGTCAGGATTCCCGGAGGTCCACCATGCGCTTGATCTTGCCCACCGAGCGTTCGAGGGTTTCCGGGTCCACCACCTCCACCTTCACCGAGACTCCGACGCCCTCCTTGACCGCCCGCACCACCGAGGCGGCCGCGGCCTCACGCTGAGCCGCGTCGCTCCCGCGCCGGGCCTCGACCCGTACCGTCAGGGCGTCCAGCCGTCCCTCCCGGGTCAGCCGGAGCTGGAAGTGCGGAGCCAGGGCCGGGGTCCGCAGGAGCACCTCCTCGATCTGGGTGGGGTAGACGTTCACCCCGCGCAGGATGATCATGTCGTCGCTGCGGCCGGTGATCTTCTCCATCCGGCGGAAGGCCGGCCGGACGGTGCCGGGCAGCAGCCGGGTCAGGTCCCGGGTGCGATAGCGGATGACGGGCATCGCCTCCTTGGTGAGCGAGGTGAAGACCAGCTCCCCGGGCTCCCCCTCGGGCAGGACGGCTCCCGTCAGCGGGTCGACCACCTCCGGGTAGAAGTGGTCCTCCCATATGTGGAGCCCGTCCTTGGTCGCCGCGAACTCCTGTGCGACGCCCGGGCCCATCACCTCCGAGAGCCCGTAGATGTCCACCGCGTCGATGTTCAGGCGTTCCTCGATCTCCCGGCGCATCTCCTCCGTCCAGGGCTCGGCGCCGAAGATCCCCGTGCGGAGGGAGGTGGCGCGAGGATCGATGCCCTGGCGCTCCATCTCGTCCAGCAGGGTCAGCATGTAGGAGGGGGTCACCATGATGACCTCCGGCCTGAAGTCCTCGATCAGCCGGACCTGGCGGTCCGTCATCCCGCCCGAGGCGGGCACGACCGTACAGCCCAGGCGCTCCGCGCCGTAGTGGGCGCCCAGGCCGCCGGTGAACAGGCCGTACCCGTAGGCGATGTGGACGATCTGGCCGGGCCTGCCGCCCGCCGCGCGGATCGAGCGGGCGACGACGTCCGCCCAGGTGGACAGGTCCCCCTCCGTGTACCCGACGACGGTCGGCCGGCCCGTGGTCCCGCTGGACGCGTGGATGCGGCGGACCTCGGAGCGCGGTACGGCGAACATGCCGAAGGGGTACTGGTCGCGCAGATCGGACTTGGTGGTGAAGGGGAACAGGGCGAGATCGGAGAGGGAGCGGCAGTCGTCGGGATGCAGACCGGCCTTGTCGAAGGCCTGCCGGTAGAAGGGCACCCGGTCGTACGCCCGGCGCAAGGTCGCCCGCAGCCGGGTCAGCTGGAGCGCCGCCAGCTCGTCCCGGCCCATCCGCTCGCCCTCGTCCGCACCCGCGTCGTGGCCGTGGCCGTGGCCCTGTCCGTACGTACCCATGCCGCCCACCCCTTGTCCGAGTCAACTCGCCCGAGTAAACCGACCGATCATTCGGTAGATTGCCGGACGCCGGCGGCCAAATCAATTACTCGAACGGGTGATCGTCTGCTGAGATTGCATTCATGGCGATCTCCACACCCTCCACCTGCACCTTTACCTTCACCACCTACGACGGAACCGAACTCGCGTACCACGTCCAGGGCGAAGGCGAGCCGCTCGTCTGCCTCCCCGGCGGCGCCATGCGGGCCTCCGCCTACCTCGGAGACCTCGGCGGACTGTCCGCCGGGCGCCGGCTGATCCTGCTCGACCTGCGGGGGACCGGCGACTCCGCGGTCCCGGCCGACGCCTCGACGTACCGGGTCGACCACCAGGTCGCCGACGTGGAGGCACTGCGCGGCCACCTCGTCCTGGAGAGCGTCGATCTGCTCGCCCACTCCGCCTCCGGCAACCTGGCCCTGCTGTACGCGGCGGCGCACCCGGGGCGGGTGCGCCGGCTGGCCCTGATCACACCGACCAGCTGGGCCGTGGACCTCGCGGAGTCCCCGGAAACCCGGCTCGCGGACGTCCGCCGGCGGGGTGGCGGCGAGCCTTACGACACGGCCGTCGCGGCCTACGAGCGGGCGCTCGCCGCCATCGCCGCGGGCGAGAACCCCGACGAGGCCGACTGGGCGGCGGTGATGCCCCTCGCCTACGGGCGCTGGGACGAGACGGCGCGCGCGCACGCGGCACTGAGCCCGGTGCAGAAGAACGCCGAGGCCTCCGCCGCCTTCGCCGGCCCCGGAGCCTTCGACCCGCCCGCCACCCGGGCCGCGCTGGGCCGGTTCGCCGGAGAGGTCCTGGTCCTGGCCGGGGAGCTGGACTCCAACCCCTCCCCGGCCCTCGCCGCCCGGCTCGCGGAGCTCTTCGCGCACGGTGCGGCCGACGTACAGCGCGGCGCCGGGCACTTCCCGTGGCTGGACGAGCCGCAGTGGTTCGCGGCCCGCGTCGAGCGGTTCCTGGCCACCGGAGCCTGAGCGGCGACCGCCGGGCCGGGGGCGTACGGTCGAAACAGACGCCCCTGGCGAAGCCGAAACAGACGCCCTGGCGAAGGGAGGCGGCGGCCATGTCCGTCATCGACCCCGCGGTATCGGTGCGGCTCGGCGCCCCCGGTGCGCGCCGCCTGTCCGGACTCCTCGCCGAGGTCGCCCACCTGCTGGAGGACCCCGGCCCCCTGCGCCTCGACGACGCCCAGGCCGATGTGCTGGGCCAGGGCGCGGACCGGGCGGAGCTGGCCACCTGGACCCGCACCCTGGCGGCCGAACTGCGTACCAGGCTCTGAGGAACGGCCCTCGCGCGGTGGCCGGCGGACGCGCACACGCCCGCGGGCCGGAACCCACCTGGGTACCGGCCCGCGGGCGTGCGCCGGTCGGGGTCAGCCCGCGGCGCCCGCGTCCGCCTCCGTGGCCACCGACTTCGCCCACCGGTAGTCCGCCTTGCCGCTCGGGGAGCGCTGGATGGCGGGGGAGATGACGAGCTGGCGCGGGATCTTGTAGCCCGCCAGCTTGGTGCGGCAGTGGGCCTGTATCTCGTCCAGCGTCGGGTCCGCCGCGCCCTCCCGGATCTGGACCACGGCCGCCACGTGGCTGCCCCACTTCGGGTCCGTGACCCCGGCGACCAGGGCGTCGTAGACGTCCGGGTGGGACTTCAGCGCCTGCTCGACCTCCTCCGGATACACCTTCTCGCCGCCCGTGTTGATGCACTGCGAGCCGCGCCCCAGGACGGTGACGATGCCCTGCTCGTCCACGGTCGCCATGTCGCCGAGCAGCACCCACCGCTCGGATCCCTTCTGGAAGAAGGTCTCGGCGGTCTTGGCGGCGTCGTTGTAGTAGCCCAGCGGGACGTACCCGCGCTGCGCGAGCCGTCCCGGTTCGCCGACCGGCACCGGCTCGTGGGTCACCGGATCGACCACCTGCGTCCGCTCGTTGACCTCCAGCCGGAAGCCCTTCTCCGGGCTGGAGTCGTTCGTGGCGCGGCCGTTCGAGCCGGACTCGGACGAGCCGAAGTTGTTCAGGAGCAGCACGTTCGGCACGAGCGCCTGGAACTCGGCGCGCACCGTCTCCGACATGATCGCGCCGGAGGAGGAGACGGAGAAGAGGGAGGACAGGTCGGTGCCCTTCAGGGGACCGTTGAGGGCGTCGATGAGCGGCCGCAGCATGGCGTCGCCCACCAGCGAGACGCTGGAGACCTTCTCCTTCTCGATCGTGCGCAGCACCTCCTCGGGCGCGTACTTGCGGTGGATGACCACCCGCTGCCCGTAGTTGAAGGCGATGAAGGACGTGAGCGTGGACGTGCCGTGCATCAGCGGCGGCGCGGGGAAGAAGGTCAGCCCGGCGCCCTTCGACGCGACCCGCTCGGCCAGCTCCTCGGGCCGCTTCACCGGCTCGCCGGAGGGTTCGCCGCCGAAGAGGCCCGCGAAGAAGAGGTCCTCCGCGCGCCACATGACGCCCTTGGGCATGCCGGTCGTACCGCCGGTGTAGATGATGAACAGGTCGTCGGGGGAGCGGGGCGGGAACCCGCGCTCCGGCGAGCCGGCCGCCTCCGCGTCGGCGTACGCGACCGGCGCGATCGAGGGCTCCGGGGCGCCCTCGGGGGTCTCGCCGACGCGGATCAGGTGACGGAGCTTCGTCGTCTGCGGGAGGGCCGCCGCGACCCGTTCGGTGAACTCGCCCTCGAAGACGAGCGCGGCGAGGTCGGCGTCGTTGTAGAGGTAGACGAGCTCCTCCTCCACGTACCGGTAGTTCACGTTCACCGGAACCAGGCGGGCCTTGAGGCAGGCGATGACGGTCTGGAGGTACTCGACGCCGTTGTAGAGGTGCAGGCCCAGGTGCTCACCGGCCTTCAGGCCGCTGTCCAGCAGGTGGTGCGCGATGCGGTTCGCCGCCGCGTCCAGCTCCGCGTACGTGAGGCGGCGCTCGGCGCCGGTCCCGGGGTGGTCCACGTACACGAGGGCCTCGCGGTCCGGGACCACGTCCACGACCGACTCGAACAGGTCGGCAATGTTGTACTCCACCGGTCCTCCTGACCCAGAAAATCCCATGGCTGGTCTGCTCGGCGGTCATTAGAGCGTCGCCAACCCCAACAGGGAAGGGGACCGTCCAAGAAATCTGACTGGGTGTCAGAAAACTATTGAACTGCACCCGCCCCTCCTGCAACCTGTTCTAGGTCTTGAGACGGGAGGACGGCAATGGGTGGGACAGAACACCTGACCGTGGAACGCCACGGAGCCACGCTGGTGCTCACCATGAACAGGCCCGAGGCGAAGAACGCGCTCTCGCTGCCGCTGCTGGTGGGCCTGTACGACGGCTGGCTGGAGGCCGACGCGGACGACACGATCCGCTCGGTGGTCCTGACGGGCGCCGGCGGGGACTTCTGCGCCGGCATGGACCTGAAGGCGCTGGCCGGCAAGGGCATGGCGGGCGACCAGTACCGGGACCGGCTCAAGGCCGACCCCGACCTGCACTGGAAGGCGATGCTGCGCCACCACCGGCCGCGCAAGCCCGTCATCGCGGCGGTCGAGGGCTACTGCGTGGCCGGCGGGACGGAGATCCTCCAGGGGACGGACATCCGCGTGGCGGGGGAGGGGGCCACCTTCGGACTGTTCGAGGTCAAGCGGGGGCTCTTCCCGATCGGCGGCTCCACGGTCCGGCTGCCGCGGCAGATCCCGCGGACGTACGCGCTGGAGATGCTGCTGACCGGACGGCCGTACGCCGCCGAGGAGGCGGCGCGGATCGGGCTCGTGGGGCGGGTCGTACCGGACGGCACGGCGCTGGACGCCGCGCTGGAGATCGCGGAGCGGATCAACGCGTGCGGGCCGCTCGCGGTGGAGGCGGTGAAGGCCTCCGTCTACGAGACGGCCGAGATGACGGAGTCGCAGGGGCTGGCGGCGGAGCTGCTGCGGGGGTGGCCGATCTTCGACACGGCCGATGCGAAGGAGGGGGCGCGGGCGTTCGCGGAGAAGCGGCCCGCGCTGTATCGGCGGGAGTAGCCGTGCCCCGCGCCCCGTGCCCCGCGCCCGTGCCGGTCCCACCCCTTCCGGTGGTGCCGGTCCCTGACGGCCCGGCGCGGTGCCGTCGCCGGGGACCAGTTCCCGGACCCCTGCGCCCCACACACCGGCGGGGCCGCGTCCGGTGCCTGATGGGCCCCGCGGGACGAGCCTCCCGGGGGCGCCGACCGTCCCGGCAGGCCGAGCTGGTCCTGGCGGCGCCTTGTGGGCCCCGCGGGCCGATTCCGGTCCGGCGGTGCCTGATGGACCCGCGGGCCGATTCCGGTCCGGCGGTGCCTGATGGGCCCGCGCGCCGAGTCGGACCGTGCGGTGCCTGATTCGACCGGCGGAGCCCGTGTGGCCCCGGCAGCCTGATTCGCCCGGCGGGGCCCAGAGCGTCCCGCCCCATACATCGGAGACCCACCCATGACAGCCGCGTCGCCACCCGAGATCCTCCGCGCACCCCTTGTCGTCGAGTTCCCCTTCACCCGCTCCCTCGGCCCCGTGCAGAGCGCCTTCCTCACCGGGCTCCGCGAAGGGGTCGTCCTCGGGGTCACCACCGCCGACGGCAAGGTGATGGTGCCGCCCGTCGAGTACGACCCCGTCACCGCCGAGGAGGTGCGGGACCTGGTCGAGGTCGGGACCACCGGGACCGTCACCACCTGGGCCTGGAACGGTTCGCCGCGCCCCAACCAGCCCCTCGGCACCCCCTTCGCCTGGGTGCTCGTCCGCCTTGACGGCGCCGACACCGCCCTCCTGCACGCCCTCGACGCCCCCGGGCCCGAGGCCGTCTCCACCGGCATGCGGGTGCGCGTGCGGTGGGCCGCGGAGCGGATCGGGGCCATCACCGACATCGCCTGCTTCGAGCCCGCAGAGGACGAGGGGGAGGGAGCCGGGGAAGCGGCCCCGCACAGTGGGGAGTTCGCCGACGCCGTCACCGGGATCGTCGCCGAGGCCCGCCTGGACTACACGTACAGCCCCGGCCGCGCGCAGACCGCGTACATCGCCGGGCTCTCCGAGCAGAAGACCATCGGCGAGCGCTGCCCCTCCTGCCACAAGGTGTACGTGCCCCCGCGCGGCGCCTGCCCCACCTGCGGGGTGGCGACCACCGACCGGGTCGAGGTCGGGCCGGCCGGCACCGTCACCACCTACTGCATCGTCAACATCAAGGCCAAGAACCTCGACATCGAGGTGCCCTACGTCTACGCCCACATCGCCCTCGACGGCGCCGGCCTCGCCCTCCACGGCCGGATCGGCGGCATCCCGTACGACCAGGTGCGGATGGGGCTGAGGGTCGAACCGGTCTGGACCGAGGGCGGGCGCTACCCCGACCACTACCGCCCCACCGGAGAGCCGGACGCGGACTACGACGTGTACAAGGAGCTCATCTGATGGCCCGATACGCCCGCGAGGTCGCGGTGGTCGCCTTCGCGCAGAGCGACCACCTGCGCCGCACCGACGAGCTCAGCGAAGTCGAGATGGTCATGCCGGTCCTGCACCAGGTGCTGGCCGCCACCGGACTCAAGACGGGTGAGATCGGCTTCACCTGCTCCGGTTCCAGCGACTACCTCATGGGCCGCGCCTTCTCCTTCACCATGACCCTCGACGGAGTCGGCGCCTGGCCCCCCATCTCCGAATCGCACGTGGAGATGGACGGCGCCTGGGCCCTGTACGAGGCCTGGGTCAAGATCCAGACCGGCGAGGCCGACACCGCGCTCGTCTACTCGTACGGCAAGTCCTCGCCGGGGTCGGTGCGCGACGTGCTGACCCGCCAGCTCGACCCCTACTACCTCGCCCCGCTCTGGCCCGACTCGGTGGCGCTGGCCGCGCTCCAGGCCCAGGCGCTCATCGACGCGGGGGAGACCGACGAGACCGCGCTCGCCGCGATCGGCGCCCGCAGCCGGGCCTCCGCGGGAGCCAACCCGCACGCCCAGCTCAGCGGAGCCGTCGCACAGGGCGACTACCAGGTCGCCCCGCTGCGCACCGGCGATTGCCCGCCCATCGGCGACGGGGCCGCCGCCGTCATCCTGGCCGCTGGGGACGTGGCCCGCAGGCTGTGCGAGCGGCCCGCGTGGATCACCGGAATCGACCACCGCATCGAGGCCCACAGCCTCGGGCTGCGCGACCTCACCGACTCCCCGTCGACGCGGATCGCCGCCGAGCACGCGGGCGTCTTCGAGTCCCCGGTGGACACCGCGGAACTGCACGCCCCCTTCTCCTCCCAGGAAGTCGTGCTGCGCAAGGCCCTCGGACTCGGCGGGGACGTCGCCGTCAACCCCTCCGGCGGAGCGCTCGCCGCCAACCCGATGATGGCCGCCGGCCTGATCCGGATCGGCGAGGCGGCCGCCCGCATCCACCGCGGCGAGTCCGACCGGGCCGTCGCGCACGCCACCTCCGGCCCCTGCCTCCAGCAGAACCTGGTCGCCGTCCTGGAAGGGGACCGAGCATGAGCACCTCCGCCGCTCCGGGCAAGGAGCCGGTGGCCGTCGTCGGCATCGGCCAGACCAAGCACGTGGCCGCCCGCCACGACGTCTCCATCGCGGGGCTGGTGCGCGAGGCGGCGTCCCGGGCCCTCGCGGACGCCGAGCTGACCTGGGCGGACATCGACGCGGTCGTCATCGGCAAGGCCCCCGACTTCTTCGAGGGCGTGATGATGCCGGAGCTGTACCTCGCGGACGCCCTCGGCGCCGTCGGCAAGCCCATGCTCCGTGTGCACACGGCCGGTTCGGTGGGCGGGTCCACGGCGCTGGTCGCCTCCAACCTGGTCGCCGCCCGCGTGCACCGCACGGTGCTGACCCTCGCCTTCGAGAAGCAGTCCGAATCCAATGCCATGTGGGGGCTCTCGCTCCCCGTCCCCTTCCAGCAGCCGCTGCTGGCGGGGGCCGGCGGGTTCTTCGCCCCGCACGTGCGCGCGTACATGCGGCGCACCGGCGCCCCCGACACGGTGGGCTCGCTCGTCGCGTACAAGGACCGCCGCAACGCGCTGAAGAACCCGTATGCGCACCTGCACGAGCACGACATCACCCTGGAGAAGGTCCAGGCGTCCCCGATGCTGTGGGACCCGATCCGGTACTCCGAGACCTGCCCGTCCTCCGACGGGGCGTGCGCGATGATCCTCACCGACCGGGCGGGCGCGGCCCGTTCGCCGAGGCCGCCGGCCTGGGTGCACGGCGGGGCGATGCGCAGCGAGCCGACGCTCTTCGCGGGGAAGGACTTCGTGTCCCCGCAGGCGGGCAAGGACTGCGCGGCCGACGTCTACCGGCAGGCCGGGATCACCGATCCGCGCCGGGAGATCGACGCCGTGGAGATGTACGTGCCGTTCTCCTGGTACGAGCCGATGTGGCTGGAGAACCTCGGCTTCGCGGAGGAGGGCGAGGGCTGGAAGCTCACCGAGGCCGGGGTGACGGAACTCGACGGGGACCTGCCGGTCAACCCGTCGGGCGGCGTCCTGTCCACCAACCCCATCGGCGCCTCCGGCATGATCCGCTTCGCGGAGGCGGCCCTCCAGGTGCGCGGTCAGGCGGGGGAGCACCAAGTACCGGACGCCCGGCGGGCGATGGGCCACGCCTACGGCGGCGGGGCGCAGTTCTTCGCGATGTGGCTGGTCGGAGCGGAGCAGCCCGGCTCCTGAGCGGAAACCCGATTCCGGGCGGGGGTGCCGTACAGGCCACGAGTGACGCACCGTGGCCTGTGCGGCACGGCGTGCGATGGCTAACCTGGCCCCGGGACGACGAACCGGGAGTACCGGGAGGAGCACGCACGTGGCAGAGAGCATGACTTCGAAGGCGCCCGCCGGCTGGGGCAAGCCGGACCTCGACCTGACCGAGGCGGACTGGCAGTCGAGCAGCCGGGGGGCGGGTGACGTCCAGATCGCCTTCGTGGAGGGGTTCATCGCGATGCGCAACGGTGACCGCCCCGAAAGCCCCTCGCTGATCTTCGCGCCGGACGAGTGGCGCAAGTTCGTCCTGAACGCGCGGGGCGGGGAGTTCGACCTGACGTAGGCCGTCTCCCTCTTCCGGCGGGACGGGAACACGGCGCACCACCGGGCGCGGAGCCGCCGCCCCGGTGGGGAGTCGCCGCCCCGGTGGGGAGTCGCCGGTCACGCCGGGAGCCGCCGGTCACGCCGGAAGTCGCCGGTCACGCCGGGAGCCGCCCGTCAGGGCCGGAGCCCGTGCGATCCCCGGCCCGGTGGCCCCGTAAACCCCTTGCCGGGCCCGGCCGGCCCCGTCATCATGGCCGCCATGACGACCACCCGCCGAAAGGGCGATGCCGCGTAGACGGCCCGGCGCGCTGCGCGCCGCACGAGGTACGTACGAAGGCCGGCGGCCACCCGCCTGGGCGGGGGAACTCCCGCCCGTGGACCGGCTGTCGCCCGGGGCCGCGGCCGCCGCGCACTGGGCCCGGCCCGGACGGGCCGGCGAGATCGCGGACCTGCTGACCCGGTACCGGACCTTCCTGAGCCGCCCCGGCAGCCGTCTGCTCCTGGTCCCCTCCGAGTGCCCGGCCTGCCCCGGCTGCGCACGCGACGACGTCGCCGTCGTCCGGGACGACCTGGGCGAGCTGTACCGCGACCTGCCGCCGGCCGCCCGCACCGAGCTCGGCCGTCTGCTGCGGGGCCTGGACGCCGAGTTCCGCCGCCGCACGCTCCCGCACCCGGTCCCGCGTGCCGGCGGCTGGGCGGACTGGAGCGGCCGTCCCCGCGCCTGGTGGCACCGGCGGCTCTACGAGGACGACTGACCGGCCGGCCGGGGGGCGACCGGCCCAGGGTGTCGGGCCGGCCAGGGCGCGACGACCGCTACGGTGAGCGCATGAGCGGAGAAAACGACCTGCGGAAGCTGCTGAGCACCATGCGGCCCGAACTGAACGACGGGCTGTACGTGTTCTGCACCATCCCCGCCGACACCGACCCGCAGGCCCTGGCCGGGCTCACCCCCGTGGCCTCCGTCCTGGAGCCCGAGGGGCTCACCCTCGTGCTGAGCCAGGAGGACGCCGACGCGGCCGCTCTCCCCTACGCGTACACCGCCGGCTGGATCACCCTGGGCGTGCACTCCGCCCTCGACGCCGTAGGACTCACCGCAGCCTTCGCCACCGAACTCGCCGCACACGGCCTGAGCTGCAACGTCATCGCCGGCTACCACCACGACCACCTCTTCGTGGAAGCCGCCCGGGCCGCCGAGGCCGTGGCCGTGCTGGAGGCGCTCGCGGACCGCTCCGCACAGGACTGAGCCCGCCGCGCGGGTCCCGGCGGGCGGCACCCCGAAGAAGATCAGCTCTATTTGCCGCACCAGCCTTCCCGGGCGCGTGCGCGGGCGTACGCTGAACCCCCGAACAGGCCTGGGGGGTACCAGCCATGACGGAACGCCGGACCCGCGAACGGCGCACGATGTTCGAACGCGACACGGAGCTCACCGCCGTCGACGAAGCCCTGGAGCAGCTCACGGACCCGGGCCCCGACGCCGGTGGAGCCCTGCTGGCCTTCTCCGGACCCGCCGGCCTCGGCAAGACCACGCTCCTCGCCGAAGTCCGCCGCCGCGCCCACACCAGGGCCTGCACCGTCCTCGCCGCCCGCGGCGGCGAACAGGAGCAGAGCCAGCCCTTCCACGTCGCCCGCCAGCTCATCCAGCCCCAGCTGGCCGGCACCTCGGAGGCGGAACTGCGCGAGATCCTCGGCAGCTGGTACTCCATCGTCGGCCCCGCCCTCGGCCTCTGCGCGGCCGAACAGGGCGCCCCGCCCGACCCCCAGGGCCTGCGCGACGGACTGGACTGGGTCCTCACCCACCTCGTCGTCCAGCGGGCCCCCGTCGCCCTCGTCCTGGACGACGCCCACTGGGCCGACCCCGAATCCCTCTCCTGGCTCGCCGCCTTCGCCCCGCGCGCCGAACACCTCCCGCTGCTCCTCGTCGTCGCCTACCGCCCCGACGAACTGCCCGCCCACGCAGAGGCCTTCCGTACGCTCCCCGGCCGCGCCGGCCACCGCCCGCTGACCCTCGCACCGCTCACCGCCGAAGCCGTCTCCGGCCTGGTCCGCGAGGCCGTCGGCGACCACGCCGACGAGGCGTTCTGCCGCGAGGCCTGGGCCGTCACCACCGGCAACCCCTTCGAAGCCGTCGAACTCACCGTCAAGGTCCGCGACAAGGGCCTCGCCCCCGTCGAAGCCAGCGCCCCGCTGCTGCGCGACCTCGCCGCCGCCCAGCGTGGCAGCGGCCTCGTCGCCCGCCTGCACAGCCTCGGCCCCTCCACCGTCCGCTTCGCCTGGGCCTGCGCCGTCCTCGGCACCGACATCCCCCGGGAACTCGCCGCCCGCGTCGCCGGACTCGGCACCGAGGAGGCCGTCGACGCCACCGGGCGGCTGCGCCACGCCCGCATCCTGTCGGGCGCCGCCGAGGAGACGGCCGCCGAGGAAGCGGCCGGGCTGGAGTTCGTCCACCCCCTCATCGCCACCGCCATATACCGCGCCATCCCCGACGCCTTGCGCGTCGCCCTCCACGGGAAGGCCGCCGCGGCCGTGGTCGACGCGGGACTCGGGCCGTCCGCCGCCGCCCGGCACCTGCTGGAGACCCATCCCGAGAACGACCCCTGGGTCGTGCGCACCCTGCGCGAGGCGGCGGGCGAGAACCTCCGCGCCGGCGCCCCCGAAGCCGCCCGCCGCCAGCTCGCCCGGGCCCTGCGCGAACCCCCGGACTTCGACGAACGCGCGGCCGTCCTGTACGAGCTCGGCTGCGCCTCCCTGCTCACCGAGCCCGCCAACACCGTCAACCACCTGCGCGCCGCCCTCGCGGAGCCCTTCGAGGACCCGGCCCTGCGCCAGGGCATCGTCATCCGGCTGGCCCAGGTGCTCTCGCACAGCGACCGGCTCGCCGAGGCCTCGGAATGCCTCGCGCACGAGATCCCGTACACCCAGGACCTGCGCGGCCGGCTGCGCCTGCAGTCCGAGCAGTTCATGTGGGACGCCTTCAACGCCGCCGAGCCGGACTCCCCGGCGCGCTCCCGCCGGCTCGCGAAGCTCGCGGACCGGCTGAGCGGGCGCGACCTGACCGAGCGGTACGTCATCGGGCTGCGCGCCTGGGACGCCTGCCTGCGCGGCGAGCCCGTCGACGTGGTCCTCCACCATGCCGGGCGGGTCCTGGAGACCGAGTTCAGCTGGGCCTACGAGGACCGGGGCTTCGAGGTCCCGGTGCTCGTCGCGATGGTGCACATGTACGCCGACCGGCCGGAGCGGGCCGAGGAACTGTTCGAGGCCGGCACCGCCGAGTTCGAGCGGCAGGGCTGGCGCGGGGCGCACCTGTCCTTCGCCTACAGTCTGCGCGCCTACATCCGCTACCGCCGGGGGCGGCTGGCCGAGGCGGAGGAGCTGGCGCGGGCCGGACTGCGCCTCGCCGAGCGCGTCGGGCGGCGCACGCCCGTGCACTGGTACGCCATCGCGATCCTCGTCACCACCCTGCTGGCGCGGGGCCGGACGGAGGAGGCTTGGGAGCTGTCCCGGGAACACGAGTACGGGGAGCCCTTCCCGGCGGCGGTCGTCTTCCCGGACTCCCAGACCGTCTACGCGGAACTGCTGCTGGCCCGCGGCCAGGCGAAGGCCGCGGCGGCGGAGCTGGAGGCGGTGGACCGGCGGCTGACCCCCCGGGGCATCCAGAACCCGTCCTGGTGCCCGTGGCGGCTCCACCTGGCCCGGGCGGTCGCCGCGGAGGACCCGGCGCGGGCGCGGGAGCTGGCCGGGGAGGCGGTACGCCGGGCCCGCGCCTTCGGAGCCGCGTCCGGCATCGGCCAGGCCCTGCGGGTGGCCGCGGAGGTGGCTGCGCCGCAGGACCGGGCCGCCCTCCTGGAGGAGGCCGTGGAGGTCCTGTCGGCTTCGCCGGCGGCGTACGAGCTGGCGCTCGCGCTGGCCGCGCTGGGGGCGGAGCGGGGGGACGCGGAGCTCCTGCAGCGTGCGGTGGTGGCGGCCCGTGCCTGCGGCGCGGACGGCCTGGTGGCCACCACGACGGACGTACTGCTCGCCTCGGGCGGCATCCTGCCCCGCGATCCGGTGCCCGGTGCCGCCGTGAGCTGAGCGGCGGGGCGGGTGCGGCCGGGGTGGCCCTGCGGGGCCGGGTCCCCTCCCCGCCCTTCCAGCGTTCCCCGGGCTCCGCCCGGACCCCTGCTCGTCAAACGCCGGAGGCGCTGGGTGCGGCCGGTGGGCGCGGGGTCCGGGGCTGAGCCCCGGGGAACGGGCGAAGGGCGAGTAGGGGACTCCTGCCCCGCGAGGCGGCAAGGGCTGCTGCGGGGATCTCCGCCCCGCGCGGCGGTACGCACCGCGGGCCGGGTCGGGGGTGGAGGGCCGCGGGACGCGGCAGGGCACGTACCATGGCGGCATGTCCTTCCTCCGCCGCCACCGCGCCGCCACACCCGCCGGCCCGGACTTCGACGTCCTGGCCATGGACCCGGGGGACTGGCCGGGCAATCTCGGGGCCGGGCTGCTGCCCGCGCCCGACGGCAGCTGCCAGGGTGTCTTCCTCCGCTACGACCTGTTCGGCGGACGCGGCCCCGCGATGATCATCGGAAACCTCCCCGAGGGATCCCCCGCGCGCGAGCTCTCCGAGGGCCAGGTCCCCTTCGAGGTGGCCCAGCTGCTCGACGCCCTCGAGAACGACGAGGACGTCGAGGTGACCGGCGCCGAGGACTGCCCCGTCATGCAGGGCGACAACCTCCTCATCGTCCGGAAGATCAAGCTCTCCGAGAGCCGGATCAGCTGCGTGCAGTTCGACCGCAGTGACAACGTGCTGGTCACCATCGCGAGCTGGGACCGCCCGATCACGGACGACCTCTACGCGCTGCTGAAGCCGCTCCCGGCCGAGCTCTTCCAGCAGGGCTAGCCCGTCACGCGTCCGCGATGTCGTTGGCTGCCACGTAGCCGAACGTCATCGCGGGACCGATCGTCGACCCGGCCCCCGCGTAGCTGTGCCCCATGACGGCCGCGCTGGCGTTGCCCGCCGCCCACAGGCCCCGGATCACGGAGCCGTCCGCGCGCAGGGCGCGGGCCCGCGCGTCCGTGACGATGCCGCCCTTCGTGCCCAGGTCACCCGGCACGATCCTGAAGGCGTAGAACGGCGGCGCCCAGATCGGGGCGAGACAGGAGTTCGGGGTCACGCCCGGGTCCGTGTAGTAGTGGTCGTACGCGGTGTCGCCCCGGTGGAAGTCGGGGTCGGTGCCGTTCCACGCCTGCGCGTTGAACCGGTTGAGGGTGGAGCGCAGGGCGCCCGCGGGCACCCCGATCTGGTTGGCGAGGGCGTCCCAGGTCCACGCCTTCTTCGCGGCGCCCGCCTGGTACCAGGAATCGGGGAACGCGATCGTCGGCAGGATGTCCTTGAACAGGTACTTGTTGCGGTAGTTCTGATCCACGATCAGCCAGGCCGGAATGTGCGAGCCGGCCGCACCCCGGTCCTTCTCGTACATCACGTGGACCACATCGCTGTACGGGGCGGCCTCGTTGACGAAACGGGCGCCCTTCGCGTTGACCATCAGGCCCCCGGGCAGGGTCCGTTCGGCCAGGCAGAAGTACGGTTCGTTCGGGAGCGGGATGGACGGACCCCACCAGGCGTCGTCCATCAGCGCCAGGTCCGCACCGGCCCGCTGGCCCGCCCGGATCCCGTCGCCCGTGTTCTCCTTCGCTCCGACCGACCACTGGGTGCCGATCGGCTGCTGCTGGTACTGGGCCCGCATGTCCGCGTTGTGCTCGAAGCCGCCCGAGCCGATGACCACGCCCTTGCGGGCCCGCACCACGCCCCGTACGCCCGCCTTCTCCACGACGACGCCCGTGACCGCGCCGCCCTCCTGGACCAGGTCGACGAGCGGGTTGTTCAGCCACACCGGCACGCCGGCCTGCATCAGGCCGGCCCGCAGACCGGTCGCCAGGGCCTGGCCCATGGTCAGCGGCTTCTGCCCGCACAGCGCGGCCGCCGTACCGCGCGCCAGGCATTCGGTGGACACCGCCAGCCCCTTGGCGCTGACGGCGGCCAGGTTGAGCCACTTGTAGTCCTGGCTGAACACCACCATCCCGGCCGGCACGGGCATGTACGCCGGGTTCAGGTGGGCCAGTTCGGCGCCGAGGATGTTCCCGTCGATCTGGTCCGGCTCGATGGAGCGGCCGTTGGGGAGCCCGCCGGGGAGGTTCGGGTAGTAGTCGCTGTAGCCGTCCATGAAGCGGAAGCGCAGCGGGCTGTTGGCCATCACGAAGTCCAGCATCCGGGGCCCGTTGGCGAGGAAGGCCGCCTGCCGGTCCGCGGGGGAGCCGTTGCCGACCACGGCCGCCAGGTACTGCGCGGCCTTCGCCGGAGTGTCCGGGACGCCCGCGCCCAGGATCACGGAGTTGTTGGGCAGCCAGATCCCGGCGCCGGACCGGGCCGCCGAGCCGCCGAAGGTCGGGGCCTTCTCGACCACGAGCACGCTCAGGCCCCGCTTGGCCGCGGTGAGCGCGGCGGTCATCCCGGAGGCCCCGGAGCCGACCACGACGACGTCGTACTCGCCGAGCGAGGGCTCCCCGGCCGCGTGGGCGGCGGCGGCCGGCAGCACGGCGGCGGCCAGCACCCCGGCCCCCGCCCCGGCGAGGACCGTCCGGCGGGAGGGGAGGGCGGAACCCGGTACGGATCTCGGTGCGGAACTCGGTACGGAACTCGCTTCGGAGGCGGTTCTCGCGGTCATGGGCAGGCTCCAGCGGAGAGGGGGGGTGGGGGGACGGATCCAGCATTCTGATGCTGAGTCAGAAAAGGTGTTCGGGGGATCATGTGAAGTCAAGGCATACGCGCCAGTTGCGCTCCGGGCCCGGACGCACGAAATCCCGTGCCGCACACACCAGGTGTGTGCGGCACGGGATTTCGTGCGGGCCGCGCGGTGCGCGGCCCGGGTCAGCGCGTGCCCACCGCCGCGCGGACCGCCCTGCGGGCCATGCCCGCGTCGTCGTGGAGGCGGCGCAACAGCAGGCGCTGCTCCTCGCCCGAGGACAGCGAGCCCGCCGGCGGGGCCTGGGCCGGGGTGGTCGCCAGCATCGAGCGCTGCACGGCCGTCTCCGACATCCGGATCTCCCGGGTGAGCACCAGCATCAGGTTGACCAGGAAGGCGTCCCGCGCGGCCGGTCCGGCCGCCTGCGCCAGGCGGCTGATCTGGGCCCGTGCGGCCGGGGCGTCGCCCAGTACCGTCCACAGCGTGGCCAGGTCGTAGCCGGGCCGGTACCAGCCCGCGTGCTCCCAGTCGAGGAGCACGGGACCCGTCGGGGACAGCAGCAGGTTCGACAGCAGTGCGTCGCCGTGGTTGAACTGCCAGGGGTTCCCCGACATCTTCACGCCGTGCAGCAGCTTCTGCAGATCGCCGAAGTCACGGTCGGTCAGCAGGCCCAGCTGGTAGTCCCGGGCGATCCGCCGGTCGTAGTCGAGCGGGCGCCCGAACAGCTCGTCCGCGGGCTGCCAGCCGTTGACCTGGCGCACCGCTCCGAGTGCGGCCCGCAGGTCGGCGCGCGGCGGGGCCTCCACCGGATGCCGCTGGAGCGCGGCGACCCGGCCGGCCATCCGTTCCACGATCAGTACGCAGTTCTCCGGGTCGGCGGCGATCAGCCGCGGCACCCGGACCTGCGGGCGGTGCCGGACGAAGGTCCGGTACGTCGCTATTTCGTGCCGGTACCGCTCGCGCCACTCGGGCGAGTGATCCAGTAAAACCTTCGCTACGGCCGTCATCCGTCCGGTGGTTCCCACCAGCAGGACCGACCGGCCGCTGCGGCGCAGTACCTGGACGGGCGCGAACTCCGGACAGATGCGCTGTACGGAGGCGAGTGCGGTGCGCAACTGCGCGCCCTGCGGACCCGACAGGTCGATTCTCCCGCTGAGCGGCTGCGATCCTGTACCCGGCATCCGCCGTGCCCGTACGGCGCCCTGCGCCGGGGCCGCGGGGCGGCCGGGTTCGAGGTAGGGGCCGCCGCCCGCGGGGAGCGTGCGGTGCGGCCGGACCGGGGCGGACACGGAGGACGTGGCTGCGTACATGGCGTTACGGATCCCTTCGTGCGCCGACGAGTTGCGTGGTGCGTACGCCGCCCCGCCGGATCCCGTGCATCACCCTGGGGAGTTCCGCCGGTGACCGGGTCGGGGAGGCGCATTCCTACCTGACACCCGGGCGTGGGTGGCGGACCACATTGCGTGCCCTGGCGAACCCTGGCGAATAGTCGCTCGGCATCTGACGCCGGGTTACTGTCAACTCAGCCGAGAACCTGGGGGCTTGACGTGAGCAAAGGTCCAAACACCCGTCTGAACGACCTGTTCGGCCTGGCCGGCTGGTCCAAGGGCGAACTGGCGAGGATGGTCAACCGGCAGGCGGCCTCGATGGGCCACCACCAGCTGGCCACCGACACCTCGCGGGTGCGGCGCTGGATCGACATGGGGGAGACCCCGCGCGAACCGGTGCCCACGGTACTGGCAGCACTGTTCACCGAGCGGCTCGGTCGTGTCGTGACCATCGAGGACCTCGGGTTCGTACGACAACGGCGCACCGCCAAACAGCAACCGGACGGGGAGCAGGAGAACCCCGACGGAATGCCCTGGGCGCCCGAACGCACA
The DNA here is from genome assembly GCF_053593795.1 of Streptomyces sp. NPDC002104. NCBI lineage: Bacteria > Bacillati > Actinomycetota > Actinomycetes > Kitasatosporales > Streptomycetaceae > Streptomyces > Streptomyces sp. NPDC002104. The sequence goes on from NZ_JBSFDF010000017.1 coordinate 24,301, forward strand.
GCCGCGGTCCTCACCGAATTCACGGGAATGGACCTCATGCTCAACCGTCGCGGTCTGATGAGCGCGGGTGCCGCGCTCACCGCCGGCTCAGCCCTCAGCAATGCCATGCACGACTGGCTCCACACCGACCCCGCCCGCGCGAAGGACGTCCAGCGCCACGGCGAAGGCTTCCAGGCCGACTCCGCTGGATACGACCGCTACGAGGCGGCGCCCATCGGCTCCCAGGAGATCGAGGCGCTGGAGCGCTCCGTGGAGGTCTTCCGCGCCTGGGACGCCTCCAGAGGCGGCGGCCTCCAGCGCAAGGCCGTGGTCGGGCAGCTCAACGAGGTGGGCGGCATGCTCGCGTACCACCACCCCGACCACCTCCAGCGCAGGCTGTGGGGGGTGGCGGCCAATCTGGCGGTGCTGGCGGGCTGGATGTCCCACGACGTGGGCCTGGAGCCCACGGCGCAGAAGTACTTCGTGATCGCCGCGCACGCGGCCCGCGAGGGCGGCGACCGGCCGCGTGCGGGGGAGGCGCTGTCCCGCGCGGCCCGGCAGATGGTCCACCTGGGCAAGCCGAACGAGGCGCTCGATCTGATGAAGCTGGCACAGTCCGGCTCCGGCGAGCAGACCCTGCCCCGGACCCGGGCCATGCTGCACACCATCGAGGCCTGGGCGCAGGCCGCGCTCGGCAAGGGGCAGGCCATGCGCCGCACCCTGGGCGAGGCCGAGGACCTGTTCGTGTCCACCTCGGGCGACGTACCGCCGCCGTCCTGGATGCAGCACTTCGACGAGGCGGACCTGCACGGCATGCAGGCGCTGGCCTTCCGCACCCTCGCGGACCACGACCCCTCGGCGGCGACCATCGCGCAGCAGCACGCGAAGGAGGCCCTGCGGCTGCGGGCCGACGGCCACCAGCGCTCGAAGATCTTCGACTACATCTCGATGGCCTCGGCCTGTTTCATCGCCGACGACCCGGAACAGGCCGACCGCTACGCCCGCCTGGCGCTGGTCTCGATGAACGAGACGTCCTCGCACCGGACATGGGACCGGCTGCGCGAGATGTACCGGCTGACGGGTCACTACTCCGGGTTCGCCGGCATCGAGGAGCTCCGCGAGGAGATCAAGCTGGCGCTCCCGAACAGCCCCGTGGCCCGGTCGGTCTGAGACCGGTGGCCGCGGGGGTGGGGGTCGGACGACGAGGGACGACAGGCCGGACGGCCGAACGGCCGGACGAGGGACGGCGCGAGGCGACAAGAGGCGACGCGAAGGGCCGCGCCTTCCGGCGCGGCCCCGAGTCCCGCGAAGCACCTGTCGGCTGACGCCCGTTACGAGCCGATCCTGGCCACCAGTACGCAGGCGTCGTCCTCGCGCTCGCCCTCGCCGAACTCCCCGATCACCAGGCGCACGCAGTCCTGCGCGGACCGGGCGGCGGAGAAGTGCGGTGCCAGGGCCAGTAGCCGTTCGGTCCCGTCGGCCTTGCTGAACTCGATGCTGCGCGGGGTCAGTCCGTCGGTGTGCAGCACGAGTACGTCGCCCACCTCCAGCCGCTCCTCCGCCTGTCCGTACGCGGCTCCGGAGGTCGCTCCCAGCAGGACGCCCTCGGGCGGCAGCAGGGAACGGCCCTGGCCGCGCCGGAACAGCAGCGGGGCGGGGTGGCCGGCCTGCGCCCAGGACAGCACCCGGCGCGCGGGATCGTAGCGGCAGCACACCGCGGATCCCAGCGCGGGCTGGACGGAGGTTTCCAGCAGCTGGTTCAGCCAGCCCATCAGCGGGCCCGGCTCGATGCCCGCCATGGCCATCCCGCGCAGGGCGCCGAGCATCATCGCCATGCCGGAGGTGGCGGTCACCCCGTGGCCGGTGAGGTCGCCCACCGTCAGCATCGACTGCCCGTCGGTGAGTTCGAGCGCGTCGTACCAGTCGCCGCCGATGAGCGCACTGGTCGCGGAAGGCAGGTAGTGCGCCGCCACGTCCAGCGCCCTGGTGTTGTCGTGCGGGAACCGCAGGGAGCCGCGCCACGGGGGGAGCACGGCTTCCTGCAGCTCGACCGCCAGCCGGCGCTCGGTCTGCGCGATCTCCTGCCGGCGCTGCAGCGAGTCACGGGACTCGCGCACCGCCCGCTGGCTCCGGCGCAGTTCACTCACGTCCCGCAGCACGGCCCACATGGAGGCCGTGCAGCCGTCGGAGTCGAGTACCGGCTCGCCCCTCATGTGCAGCGTCCGGACGCGGCCGTCGGTCCGGACGATGCGGAACTCGCCGTCTATCGGCCTGCCGTCCACCAGGCAGGCCGTCACCATCGCGGTCAGCAGCGGCTGGTCCTCGGAGAACAGGGTGGATCCCAGTTCGTCGAGGGGCAGCGCGCCGGCCTCGGGTGAGCGGCCGAAGATCTGGAAGAGCTCGTCGGACCAACTGACCTCATCGGTCAGCAGGTTCCACTCGGCACTGCCGACCCTGGTCTGCTGCGCCGCGGTCCCCGTCTCGGGGGCGGCCTGCGGAAGCGCGGCGGACTCGGGCGAGGCGGGCGGCAGTCCCTCTTTGAGCTGGCCGAGGTGGGCGCGGAGATCGTCGAGGTGGTGGACGGCGAGATCGCACAGCGCGCGCTGCCAGCGGCCCTGCGCATCGTCGTCGTCGACCACGGTGTCGCGGCGGACCGCGTCGACCTCTCCGCGGAGCTGCCGGGTCTGAGAGATCAGCGCGTCCACCGACCCTGGCTCGGGGGGTTGCGCGGGGCGGTCCGCGTACAAGTGGGACGGCATCTGAACTCCGATACAGGCGCGGCACGGCCAAGTCTGAGGAGGGACCGGTTCTGAAGGAAGGGCCGGCAACGACTGTTGCACAGCCGGCGACGGCCTGTAAGGCGTTTGGCAACATCTGAGTCGGACTTGCTCCGGGCATATGCCTGAGGCCTTCCGGCCCTCCTGGAGCGTGCGAACGAATCCGGTCAGCCGCTGCCGGCGGGCCGCCGGGCGAACCCCGCCGGCCCCTGCCCCTGCCGGGCCCGCCCCCGGTCCCTCACGGGCCGTCACGCGGCGATCGGTGCCGGGCCCAACCCGCCGGAGCGCCCCGGGGGGCGGCCTCCGGCCGCTCCGCCGCGCTCCACCCGCGGCCGGAAAGGGGCCTTCCCGGCGGCGGCGATCGATCGTACGGCCGAGGTGTACGAGGCCACCGCTCCGCCGGGCCGTCGAAAGATGCGCGGGACCCGGATCAACACGGCCGCGCCCGCATCCCCCGAACGAAGGACCCCGTGCCGTCCGCCCTTTTGTCCAGGAGGTGATCCGGACTTCCCCCGGCACCCCCGAATGGCTACTCTACGTGCCGGTAATGAGCCGGGGAGGCTCACTGGAGCAGGCCGCGCAGGGTGGGGACACGACGACATGACCGGGCACAGCCACGCGCTGAACGAGGGGAACGGCCGCGCGACGGCCGACCGGCGGGGCCACGCGCCGGCCGACGGAAACGGCCCCGCCGACGGAAACGGCCCCGCCGACGGAAACGGCCCCGCCGACGGGCGGAGCCGGCGCTCCTTCCTCACCTACCTGATCGCCGCCCCGACCCTCGCCCTCGTCACGCGCGCCGGGGCCGACCTCCTCGCCCCGCAGCCCGCGCACGCCGTGGTCCCCACCCTGCCCGCCCCCGCCGACCTGGTGGACCTCGGCGACCTGTTCATCCTGGCCGGCGCCCCCACCTCCGCCCTGCTCGCGCTCGTCGTGCAGGCCGACGGAACGATCCGCTTCCGGCTGCCGCGCGAGGAGGTCGGCCAGGGGCTCACCACCGCCGTGGCCATGCTCGTCGCCGAGGAACTCGACGCCCCGCTGGCCGCCGTACGGGTCGAACTGGACGATGCCCGCCCCGAGCTGCTCTTCAACCAGCTCACCGGATCCTCGAACTCCATCCGCTCCCTCTACGGCCCGGTCCGCCAGTGCGCCGCCACCGCCCGGGCCCGGCTGGTCGCCGCCGCGGCCGTCCGCTGGAGCCTGCCGGCGTCGTCCCTCACCACCGCGAACGGCGCCGTCCGCGCCCCCGACGGCCGCACCGCGGCCTACGGCTCCCTCGCCGCGGCCGCCGCCGACCCCGGCCTGATCGTCCTCGGGGCCACCCCCAAGCCGGCGGCGAAGCACGCCCTGGTCGGCAGGCCCACCAGCCGGATCGACGCCCGCGCCATGGTCACCGGTGCCCAGCGCTACACCCTCGACCTGGACGTGCCCGGGGCCAAGCCCTGCGTGGTGCGCCGTCCGCCCACCCTCGGGGGCAGCGTCCGCTCCGTCGCCAACCTCGACGCCGTCCGGGCCATGCCCGGGGTGCTGCACGTGGTGACCGTCGCCACCGGGGTCGCCGTCGTCGCCGAGACCTTCGGCCAGGCCCTCGACGCGAAGGCCGCCCTCCAGGTCACCTGGGGCCCGGGACCGGCCGACCAGCTCTCGGACGCGGCCGTCCGTACGAAGCTGCGCGCCGCCACCCCGCCCCTGCTCGTGCCGCCGCTGCTCACCGCGCACGTGGACGCCGAGTTCGACTTCGCCTTCGTCAGCCACGCTCCGATGGAGACCAACTCGGCCGTCGCCGACGTGCGCGACGACCGCGCCGAGATCTGGTCCGGGCTCAAATCGCCGATCGTGGCCCGCGAAACGATCGCCGCCGACCTCGGCCTGCCCCTCGACAAGGTCACCGTGCACGTGGTGCAGGCGGGCGGCTCCTTCGGCCGCCGGCTGTTCTTCGACGCGGCCCTGGAAGCGGCCCGGATCTCCAAGGCCTGCCGCCGCCCGGTCCGGCTGATGTGGACCCGCGTCGACGACACCCGCCACGGCCGGATGCGCCCCGCCACCCACCACAAGATCCGGGCGACCCACCTGCTGGGCGAGGTGCTCAGCTTCGAACACCGGGTCGCCGCCGCGGAGACCGACTTCCGGCACGGGCTCGGCGAGATCATCACCGCCACCGCCGCCAGCCTCCCGCTCGGCATCGGCAACGCCACCCTCGCCCAGACCCTCTTCCTCACCACGATCAAGTCCCCGTACCACTTCGGGCTCACCACCCAGGCGCTCACCGAGGTCCCGACCGGAGTGCCCACCGGGTCCTGGCGCTCGGTGTACTCGGCGAACACCCGCGGGGCCGAGGAGATCGTGGTGGACGAGCTGGCCGCCGCGACCGGCCGGGACCCCTACCAGTTCCGCCGGACCTTCCTGAAGACGGCCGCCCAGCGCGCCGTGCTCGACAAGGCGGCCACCGAAGGGGGCTGGGGCCGGGCCATGCCCGCCGGGTGCGCGCAGGGCATCGCCTTCCACGAGGAGTACAAGTCCCGGACGGCCTGCCTGGTCGAGATCGACACCCGCGACCCGGAGCACATCCGCGTCACGAAGGCGGTCATCGCCGTCGACGTGGGCCTGCCCGTCAACCCGCGCGGTCTCGAGGCCCAGATGATCGGCGGCCTGACCGACGCGATCTCCACCACGCTCAAGGCCGGCCTGCACCTGGACAAGGGACTCCCGCTGGAAGGCAGTTACAGCCAGTTCCACTGGGCGCGCCAGCGCGACACCCCGAAGGACGTACGCGTCTTCGTGCTCCCGGCGACCGGAACCGAGCCGGGCGGGGCCGGCGAGCTGGGCCTGCCCGCCGCCGTGGGCGCCATCGCCAACGCCTACGCCCGGGCCACCGGCACCAAGCCGCGCAGCTTCCCCCTCGACTTCGACGTCGACTTCACCCCGTACCCGCGCTAGTCAGCCAGGAGCCGAGCCGTGCCCTCGCACACCTTCACCGTCAACGGGCAGAGCGTCACCGTGGACGCACCCGACGATCTGCCCCTGCTGTGGGTGCTCCGCGACATGCTGAACGTACGCGGCCCCAAATACGGCTGCGGAGTGGACGTCTGCAAGGCCTGCACCAGCCACCTCGACGGGGTGGACGTCCGCCCGTGCGTGGTGCCGGTCTCCGCGTGCGCGGGGAGGACGGTGACCACCATCGAGGGGCTGGCCGACGGCGACGACCTGCACCCCGTGCAGGAGGCCTGGCTCGAACAGGACGTGGCCCAGTGCGGCTTCTGCCAGCCCGGCCAGATCATGGCGGCCGTCGCCCTGCTGAAGCGGACGAGCACGCCCACGGACGAGGACATCGACGCGATCGCCAACATCTGCCGCTGCGGAACGTACTTCCGCATCCGGGAGGCGATCCGCAGCGCGGCGGCGAAGATGGAGGCGGTTCACCCCGTGACACAGGGTTGATATGGGACGAATCGACACGGTTTTGGCTGATCATGCCTGAATGAGGCGTATCAATGCGAAACGTGTGCTGGTCGGCGAACCGCTCGACACCGCGCGTCTGGGCGAGACCCTGCTGCCCAAACGGCTCGCGCTCCCGATCTTCTGCAGCGACCCGCTCTCCTCCGTGGCCTACGCCACCGAGGAGATCCTGCTGATCCTCGCCCTCGGCGGGGTCGCGCTGCTCCACCTCGCCTGGTACGCGGCCGCCGCCATCGTGTTCCTGCTCGTGGTCGTCGTCGCCTCCTACCGGCAGACCTGCTACGCCTACCCGGGCGGCGGCGGCGCCTACATCGTCAGCTCCAAGAACCTCGGCCAGACCGCCGCCCTCACCGCCGCGAGCGCCCTGCTCGTCGACTACGTCATGACGGTGGCCGTCTCCGTGGTCTCCGGCGTCGCCGCCATCACCTCCGCCATCCCCTCCCTCTCCGACCACGAAGTCCCCCTGTCGGTGGGTTTCGTGGTGCTCCTGACCCTCATGAACCTGCGCGGGGTACGGGAATCGGGCCGGGTCTTCGCCGTCCCCACCTACGGCTTCGTCCTGGTGATCTACCTGATGTTCGCGGTGGCCGCCTACCGGCTCGCGACCGGTGACACGATCCGCGCCGAATCCGCCGAGCTGCCGATCACCGCCGAGGGCAACTACGCCGGCCTCGCGGTGGTGCTCCTCGCACTGCGCGCCTTCGCCTCCGGCTGCACCGCGCTCACGGGTGTCGAGGCCATCAGCAACGGCGTCCCCGCCTTCCAGAAGCCGAAGAGCAAGAACGCGGCGACCACCCTCGCCGCGATGGGCGCGCTCGCCGTCACCATGTTCGCCGGGATCACCATCCTCGCGATGAGCTACAAGGTGCACGTGGCGGCCGATCCGACCGAGCTGGGCCTGGCCCCCGGCACCCCGATGTCCACCGCGCTCGCGCAGATCGGCCGGGCCACCTTCGGCCACTGGCACGTCCTCTTCTACCTGCTCCAGGCCGTCACGGCCGGCGTGCTGGTCCTCGCCGCCAACACCGCCTTCAACGGGTTCCCGATGCTCGCCTCGATCCTGGCCAAGGACCGGTACGTTCCCCGCCAGCTCTTCAACCGCGGAGACCGGCTCGTCTACTCCAACGGCGTCGTCCTGCTGGCGCTGGCCGCCATCGGCCTCATCGTCGCCTTCGACGCCCAGCTGACCCGCCTCATCCAGCTCTACATCATCGGCGTCTTCGTCTCCTTCACCCTCTCCCAGGCGGGCATGGTCCGGCACTGGCAGCAGGAGCTCGCCTCCCCCGAGACCCGCAAGGAGGAGCGGATCCACATCCACCGCCGGCTCGCCATCAACGCCGTCGGCGCCACCATGACCTTCGTGGTCCTGGTCATCGTCCTGATCACCAAGTTCACCCACGGCGCCTGGCTCGTCGTCATCGCCATGCCGCTGCTCTTCATCGGCATGAAGGGCGTGCGCCGCCACTACGACACCGTGGCCCGGGAGGTCGCCGTCGCCCCCGGGGTCAAACCCCGCAAGCCCGCCCGTCACCACGTCGTCGTCCTCGTCGCGTCCGTGCACGCGCCCACCCTCAAGGCCCTCGGCTTCGCCATGGGACTGCGCCCCGACACCCTGACGGCCGTCTCGGTGGCCGCCGACGAGGAGAGCGCGAACCAGCTGCGCGCGGACTGGGCGGACCACGACCCGGGCATCCCGCTGAAGGTGCTGCACTCCCCGTACCGCGAGGTCGTCGGGCCCGTACTGGCCTACGTACAGGAACAGGCGGCCGCCGAGGGCACCGACATGCTCTCCGTGGTCATCCCGGAGTACGTGGTCGGGCACTGGTGGGAACAGCCCCTGCACAACCAGAACGCGCTGCGGCTCAAGGCGCGCCTGCTGTTCACGCCCGGGGTCGCGGTGATCGACGTGCCGTACCTGCTGGAGTCCGCGAGACCGGGGGAGCAGGGGGAGCAGGGGGAGAAGCCGGAGCGGGGAGAGAAGGCGGAGACGGGGGAGCGGTAGGCGCAGGCGCGGGAGCGGCCGGGCGCTGGGTGACCGCCGCGTGGGCCAGCGCCAGCTCCACGACGTGGGCGGGATCGGACAGCGAACGGCCGGTGAGCTGCTCCAGGCGCCGCAGCCGGTTCGAGACGGTGTTGCGGTGGCAGTACAGCCGCTGGGCGGCGTACGTGGTGGAGCCCCGGCAGAGCAGCCAGGTGCCCAGGGTGTCCAGCAGCACCCCGCGGTCCTGCGGGGGCAGCGCCAGCACCGGACCCAGCACCACCTGACGCAGCCGGCCCGCGAGTTCGGGCTCGGCCGCGACGAGCGCCGCCGGGAGCCGCTCGTCCAGCAGGGCGGTGTGCGGACCGTCGGCTCCCGGCGCCGCGCGCAGCGCGAGGACGGCCAGCCGGCGGGCCCCGGCCAGCTCCCCCGGCGTCTCCACCACCGGGCTCACCCCGGCCCGTAAGTCCAGGGGCGCGAGCAGATCGGTCACGGAGGCGAGCGGCAGCCGGCCCAGGTCCACGAGGCCGGTCTCCCCGTCGGCCCGGATCCGCCACAGCACGCGCGGGGCGCCGGCGGCCGGCGCCGTGCCCGCCCCGTCCCCGGGGCCGAGGACCACCACGGCGAACCGCCCGCGCTCCGGCAGCCCGAGCCGGCGCGCCGACTCGGCGGACCGGCCCGCCGGAGCGCCGCCGTCGAACAGGGCGTCGAGCAGGGCCCCCCGCAGCTCCCGCTCGCGGTCGGCGCGCACGGCGTCGGCCCGGCGGTAGGACTCGGCGGTCGCGTCCGCCATCCGGTCCACCACGTCCCACAGCGCGGGCGCCCCGGGCAGCAGCCGGGGCAGCGCCGCCCGGTCGTGGGCGGCGACGGCCTCGGTCAGGACCTGCCACAGCAGCCGGCCGGCGAGCCGGTGGACGCGCAGCAGCGAGTCGAGCGGCAGCCCCTGCCGGGCGCGGAGCTCCCCGTCGGCGCGGGCCTCGCCGAGCTCCGGGGGCAGGCCGCGGGCCTCGCGGAGCAGACCGTCGACGGACTGGCGCAGCAGCTGGTGGACCCGCTCGCGCAGGGCGGCCCGGCCGAGCAGGGCGACGTAGACGGCGCAGGCCGCATCCCCGTCCGGTGACCGGTCGGCGAGCCGCTCGGCGGCCACGGCCATCCGGCGGTCCAGGTCCTCGCGTATCTCCCCGATGATCCGCTCCATGACGGGCAGGGTGGCACGTCGGAGGGGGTGCTGGGGAGGGCCGCGACGAGGCGGTGTCCGCTAGCGTGTCCGAAGCACTGCACGTGCAGTGCATATGCGGCGGTCATACCGGCAGCCACGTCCACACGGTCAGGGACCCACCCATGCGCCAGAACCCGGAGCGCCGCGCCGCGCTGCTCGACGCCGCCATCGAAGTCCTCGCCCGCGAGGGCTCGCGGGGGCTGACCCTGCGCGCGGTGGACACGGAGGCCGGAGTCCCGACCGGCACCTCCTCCAACTACTTCACCAACCGATCCCAGCTCCTCGTGCAGATCCTGCACCGCACCCGCGAGCGGCTGACCCCCGACCCGGCGGACCTGACGGGCCCCTTCGACACGAAGGTGCTGCTGCGCAGGCTCCTGGAGCGCATGCGCCGCGAGCGCAGCGTCCACACCGCGATGCTGGAACTGCGGCTGGAAGCCACCCGGCGGCCCGAGCTCCAGGAGGCGCTGGCCGGGTTCCAGGGCGCCGAACTGGAGGCGAACATCGCCTGGCACCTGGAGGCGGGCCTGCCCGGGGACCGGCAGGGCGTGGTCCTGATCTACCTGGCCATGCTCGGGCTGATCGTGGACGACCTGACCGCGCCGGGACTGCTCGCCCCCCACTCGGTGGAGGGGCTCATCGACACGATGGTCGAGCGCCTCCTCCCGGAGGGCCCCGCCGACTGACTATCGTGCCGGTAGGGCCGGTTCCGGCAGCGCCGTCAGGACCGTCAGGTCCGGTGGCGCAGGCGGACCGGCGGCACTGGCAGGACCGGCACGACCGGCTCGCATCGCGGAGATCGCGGGAGGGGACCGTGGCAATGGCGGACATCACGGGGCAGGGAGCGGACGAAGGCGCCCGCGGCCCGGACGCCGGCATCCAGTGGCTGGCGGACTGGAGCGCCTGGTACGTCGGGCTCACCTTCGCCCGGGGCATCGGCCCCGAGGAACTGGCCGTCCGGCTCGGCGCCCTGCCGGACCTGCACCCCGGACCGCTCGGGGCCATCGACGCGTGGAGCATGGTCACCGAGACGCTCGACGGCGACGGGGTGGCCCGGGTCGGGAGCTGGGGCGGCTGGTCCTTCGCCGTGGAGCACGGAGTGCCCGCCGGGGCGCACCGCCTCGCGGAGGTGTCCCGCTCCGGGGCCGAGGCCGTGTACCTCGACCCGCAGCCCGACCACCCGCCGAAGCAGTTCGCGTACGCCCGGGACGGCGAGCTGGTCTGCTGCTTCGGCATCGGCGAGGAGCACTGGCGCGGCGGCCACCGGCCCGACTTCCTCCTGCCCGAGCTGGTCGAGGCCAAGATCCTCACCCCGGACGGCTGCTACGCCCGCCCCGAGGACGAGCCGCAGGAGGAGCGCGACCGCCTCACCCTCGCCGTCCTGGAACACCGCTTCGCGCTGTCCCTCCCGCGCCACCTCGTCGAGGAGACCCCGCTCCCGGCCTTCGTGACCTGCACGCAGTAGGGAGTTGCGCCGGGGGAGGGAGTACGGCCGAGGAGGAGGGGCGTACGTTCCTCAGCCGGCGTGGTCCCGGATCACCCGGCGGGCCAGCACGGCGCGGGCCGGAGCCAGCTCGGCCGCGACCGCCTGCGCCCGGACGGTGTCGCAGACGACCAGGGCGGGCCGCGGCTCGGCCGAGGCCAGGCGGCGGCGCCGCAGATGGGTCGGCGGATGGGTGTCGTCGACACTGTGCCCGCGCCGCGTCGAGACCCGGCGCAGCCGCTCGTACTCGGTCTCGGGGACGACGGAGATCCGCGCGGCCAGCCGCTCCCACAGCTCGCGTTCGGCGGCCTCGCGCTCCTCACGCACCTGGCCGGCCGTGGATCCGCGGGAGGCCCGCGCCGCCGCCATAGACTCGCGGCGCAGGTGTGCCTCGACGCCGTCGCCGACCAGCAGCCGGTCGAGCAGCGTGATGGCCGCCGCGCTGGAACCGGCCCGGGCCGCGCCGGTGTCCGCCAGGTACTCGGCACGCTGCGAAGCCCGCATGGTCAGGCCGTCGAGCAGGTGGATCAGCCCGTGGACCGTCCAGCGCGGCAGGAAGGTCAGGGCGTTCAGGAACCAGTCCACGATGCTCCCGCGGTTCACCGGGCGCAGGACGAGGTGCCATTCGACGAGGGACCGCAGGGCCCCGTGCATCAGGAACGAGGAGCGGATGTCGCCGTTCGCGAAGTGCCCGAGCTCGTGCCCCAGCAGGGCCACGCGCTCCTGCGGGGTGAGGATCTCCCACAGCCCGAGGCCCAGGACAATCATGCGGCGGCCCCGGTACCCGTAGGTCGTGACCCCGGCGTTGAAGGAGGCGTCCACCACCACCGCGTGCACCCCCGTGGTCCCGACGGCCGCGCCCACCTCGTCGATCAGCTGCCAGCTGCTCACCGTGCCTCTGGGCCAGGCGCCGCCGGACCTGCGCGAGGCGTCCCCGGTCCGGATCCGGGGCGCCCGGGGATGGCCGGTTTTGGTCGGGGAGGGTGCGTCTTGTGACACTACGGAGGTGAACGCGACCGACTTGTTCCACCAGACGCTGCGCGAGCGGATCGCCCCGGCGCTGCGCGACGCGGGTTTCACGGGTACGGGGCTGGAGTACCGGCTCCGCGCCGCCGAGCCCGACCACGCACTGCTCGGTTTCCAGCGGAGCGCTTCGTCCGGGGCCGCCGAGTGCAGGTTCACCGTCAACCTGCGCGCGGTCCCGTACGAGGAACACGAGGCGCTGCGGCGGCTGCGGCCGGCCCTCGGCACCCGGCTCAGCGCCAACCGGATCGGCCCCGTCGGCTGGCACGCCAGGATCGGCCGCCTCCTCGGCCATCCGCACGACCACTGGTGGACGATCACCGACGAGCGCAGCGCCGCCCGCGTCGCGGACGAGGTCACCGACGTGGTGCTGCGCCACGCCGTCCCCGCCCTCTGGGGCGAGGTGACCGACCGGCCGCCGCTGCCGGGGCCCGTGGTGGATCCGGTGCCCGACTGCCTGGACCCGGTGTGCCTGCGCGTGGACAGCGGCCCGTTCGGACCGTTCCCCGTCGCGGGCGGGGAGACTCCGCTGCCCGTGGACCTGGAGGGCACCCTCGTCCTGGAGACGGGCGAGCGCCGCCGGGCCTCGCCCTTCCTCACCGTCCACGACGAGCTGACGGACGCGGAAGCCCGGATCGTCATCGACGCCCCCTGGCGGCTGGAGCAGCCGCTCTTCGGCTCGGTCCGGGTCGGTATCGCCGCCGACGGCGACGTCCGTGTCTCCGCCAGCCCGGGCAGCATGCTCCCCGGCCATCCGGCGGCGCTCCTCGGCGAACTGGCCCTGTGCCGGATCAACACGGCCGAGGTCACCGGCAACGGCTCCCTGCGGCTCACCTTCGAACAGGGCTCCCCGCGCGAGGCCTGCCTCACGGTCTCCGGCGCTCCGCACGCGCTGACCGTCGGCGCGCCCTGGCACATCGAGGGGTGGACACCGGCCAGGATCTGATCCGCGCCGAATGGTGTGTGTGAGCCGGGCAATAGTTGATCTTATGCTCAGGTTTACGCGCGTCCGCTGGTTTTGAGGCCGGTGAGCGACTTTGATGGGTTTGCCAGGCCTCGTACCGGAGCAGGGGGGACCACTCATGGGTACCGAACGCAGCCCGAAGGACAGCACGGAGAACGCCGGCGCCACCACCGCACCCACCCTGATCGGTTCCGTGCAGCGGGCGTTGCGGCTCGTGGAGGCGATGTACGCGGAGGGCGGGGCGACCGCGAAGCGCCTGGCCCGGCTCACCGGGATCCCCTTGCCCACCGTCTACCACCTGCTGCGCACCCTCAGCCACGAGGGATACGTACAGCGCGAAGGCGGATCCTTCCGGCTCTCGGACGATCTCCCGCTGGCCTCATGAGGGCACGCCGAACCAAGGCAATGATCAAAATGTGTGAGGTTCCGGCCAAGCTTTCACGTGCCATCGCGCATGTTCCAGCGGAAAATGCCAGAACGCCCTTCCGCAGTGCGGAACTTGAGTAAGTTCCCTTCTGTCGCGCCGCAGCCCGTGCACCACGCACGGTCCGGCCGGGAGGGGAGCCCGCGTGCCCGGGATCGACGAATGCCTGCTCGAAGCCATGGCCCTGCCCGGTGCCAGGGGGGCCGCGCTGGTCGACTGGAGCAGCGGACTGGCCCTCGGCACCGCCGGGGAATCACCGGTGGGGGACCACGAGACCACCGCTGCCGAGACCGCCGAACTGGCCCGGGCGGCCGCCGAGTACGAGTCCTTCGCCCCGGGCGGGACCGAGGCGCAGGACGGCGCCGGGCCGCCCGTGGAGGACCTGATCGTCACCACCCGGACCGGCTACCACGTGCTCCGCTTCGTCGAGACCAGCTTCGACAGCAGCGTGTTCCTGCACCTGTGGCTCGACCGGACCGACGGAAACCTCGCCCTCGCCCGGCACAGACTCCGGGCCCTGGCCGAGGAGTTGGTGCTGAAGTGACCGCCGTCGCCACCGTTGCCGTCTCCCCGCTGCTCACCCGGCTCGCCGCCGAGCGGGCCACCGGCGCCCTCTTCCGCGAGCGCGGCACGCTCTTCCTGGAGGACGGCCGCGTGGTGCACGCGGAGAGCCCGGCCACCCCCGGACTCGACGTCCTGCTCACCACCGGCGGGGGCCTCACCCCCGAGCGCTGGACCGAAGCCGTGAATGAGGCCGGCGCCCGCCGCCAGGTCGCCCGGTTCCTCGTCGACAGCGGTGGACTCGCGGGCGGCGAGCTGGAGATATGCCACCTCGCCGCGATCTTCGACGCCGCCTTCTTCGCACTCTCCCCGGGCAGCGGGCCGTCCCGCTTCCGGCGCGGCGCCACCCACTGGATCGGCTCCGTCCGTTCCGTTCCGGCCGCCGCCGTCGAGCGGGAGACCTGCCGCCGCCATGAACTCCTCGACGCCGTCTGGCCCTATCCGCTGCTGGATACCTCCCCGGTCGTGCCCAGGACCGCGGCCCCCGGGCAGACCGTCACCGCCCGCCAGCGGATCCTGCTCGACCTCGCCGACGGGGTGCGGACACCGGCTGACCTCGCCTGGGTACTGGGCCGGCCGGCCTTCCACACGCTGCTCGACGTACGGCGCCTCGCGGCGGCCGGGCTGGTCGAGACCCCGCACGCGCCGGCACCCGCCGCAGCGGCGGAGGCGCCGCTGCCGGACTGGATGACGCAGGCGCAGTCCCCGGATGTGGCGCTGCTGCGCCGGTTACGCGACGCACTGGAGGCAAGCCTGTGAGGCTCCCGCTGCGACCCGCCCAGCGCGGCGACCGTTCCGAGCGGCGGCAGTCCGAGAGGAGAAGATCCGACATGAGTACGGTGCCCGCCGAAGCCGAGGCCGAGATACTCGCCGAACTCCGCCGGCTGCGGGCCCGCGTCCCCCAGCTGGGCGGCGCCCTCGCCGCGAGCGTCGACGGCCTGGTCCTGGCCCACGACAGCGCCGCCGCCGAGGCGGAATCCGTCGCGGCCCTGACCGCCGCGGCCCTCGGCGTGGCCCAGCGGCTCAGCGACTGCACCGGGCAGGGCGGGTTCCGCGAGCTGCTCGTGCGCGGGGAGGACGGCTACGTCGCCACCTACGCGGCGGGCGAGGCGGCCGTACTGACCCTGATCGCCGAGCCGCGCGTCAACGTCGGCCGGCTCCACCTGGAGGCCCGCCGTTCCAGCCTGCGCATAGCGGAGCTGATCGACCAGAGCCTCGGCCGCCGCGGCCCGGTACCGGGCCCGGCCCCGGGCTCCTGATCCCGTCGACCACGTACACCCGCACCGACCGACCGAACGTACCGACCTCAGATCCAGGAACCGAAGAGAAAAGGAGCAGCCATGGCCAACGTGGAGACCTCGCTCAAGGAAGCCACCACCAGCATCGAGGGCGTGATCGGCGTCGCCCTGGTCGACTGCAGCAGCGGTATGGCACTCGGCACCATCGGCGGCGGAAAGGACCTCGACCTCACGGTCGCCGCCGCGGGCAACACCGACGTGGTGCGGGCCAAGCTCCGCACGATGGAGATGCTCGGCCTGAAGGACGACATCGAGGACATACTGATCACCCTCGGCACCCAGTACCACCTGATCCGGCTCCTGAAGGGCCGGGGATCCGCCGGGCTCTTCCTGTACCTCGCGCTCGACAAGACGCGGGCGAATCTCGCGATGGCCCGGCACCAGCTGAAGAAGATCGAGGCGGAGCTGGAAGTCTGATCCGATGACGGCGAGGTGGCGGGCGGCTTAACTCATGGCCGCCCGCCCCGCGGCTCCGCGCTTATGCCCGAGATGACCGATTTTTATCATCTCGTTACAGCGTAAGATGCTGTAATCGGCTGATCGTTAAAGTGTTATTGAGCTGGAGAACCCCCACCCCATGCCTCCGCGCCTGAGCATCGTCGTGCCCGTCTACAACGTCGAGCTCTATCTCGACGAGTGCCTTGAGTCCATCGCGGCGCAGACTTTCGGCGACTTCGAAGTCGTCCTCCTCGACGACGGCTCCACCGACGGCAGCGCGGCACTGGCCCGGGCCTTCGCCGACCGCGACGACCGCTTCCGGCTGGTCCTCCAGGAGAACGCGGGACTCGGCGCGGCCCGCAACGCGGGCGCCCGGCACATCAGCCCGGACAGCGAGTTCCTGGCCTTCGTCGACAGCGACGACACCCTGCCGCCGAACGCCTACCAGCGCATGATCGACGCCCTCGACAAGACCGGCTCCGACTTCGCGGCCGGCAACGTCAAGCGCTTCCGCTCCGTCGGCATGCAGCAGGCCTGGGGACACCGGGTCCCCTTCGCCTCGACCCGGCTGAAGACCCACGTCTCGAAGTTCCCGGCGCTCGTCACCGACCGCACCGCGTGGAACAAGGTCTACCGGCGCAGCTTCTGGGACGAGCACGGCTTCCAGTACCCGGAGGGCATCCTCTACGAGGACGCCCCCGTCTCCATCCCCGCGCACTACCTCGCCAAGAGCGTCGACGTCATCGGCGAGTGCGTCTACCACTGGCGCGTCCGCGAAGCCGGGGAGCGCTCCATCACCCAGCGGACCACCGACCCGGTCTCGGTCATCGACCGCGTCACCTCCATCCGGCTGGTCCGCGAGGCCCTCCAGCGCAACCAGGACGCCGCCCGCACCCGTCACCTGCGCGACTACGACCACAACCTGCTGACCGAGGAACTCCAGCTCATCTACAAGTTCGTCCCCGAGGGCGGCGCCGATTTCCGTGCCGCCTTCGCCCGGGAGGTCGGCGCCCTCGTCCGGGAGATGGGCACCGGAACATGGGCGGACCTGCCCGTCGGGGACCGCCTCAAGGCCTACCTCACGGGAGAGGGCCGCGTCGAGGAGTTCGTGGCCCTCATACGGCACCAGCGCGCCTTCCACCACAGCCTGCCGGTCAAGGGGCTCGCCCGCCCGCAGGCCGACTACCCCTTCCTCAAGGCACCGGTTCCCACGCACGTCCTCGCCGTCGGCCCGAGCGAACGGCACGTCATCAGCCGCGTGGAGCAGGCCCAGTGGGCCGACGGCAAACTCCTGCTGCGCGGCTACGCCGTGCCCGGACACCTGGGCGCCGAGAGCCGCCTCGGCTCGCGCAAGATGCTGGTCTTCCGCGAGCAGGGCAAGCGCAAGGCCAAGGGCAAGGGGAAGAACAAGCCGCGCCGTGCCGTCGTCACCACCCGTACGGTCGCCTCCCCCCTGGCCACGGCGAACTCCCCGCACCTCACCCTGCGTCACGCGGACTGGGCCGGCTTCAGCGCCGTCATCGACGCCACGGCCTTCCAGACGGGCGGCCAGTGGAACGAAGGCGTGTGGACCGGGTCCGTCATCGCCACCGGCGCCGGCGGTCTGCACCGCGAGCGGCTCTCGCACGGCGAGCACGACAGCGGGCAGAACCCGCCCGCGCACTGGGTCGCCCCCGACGTGCGGCTCCTGCCGAGCACCGGCGGCCTCTTCAGCGTCCAGGTCGAGAGGGTCCGCGCCCGCGCCCTGGGCGTCCGCCTGGACGGTGACGCCATCGAGGTGACGGGCGAGCTCGCCGCCGAGGTCGGTGCCGGAGCCACCCTGCGCGCGGTGCACTCCAGCCGGGCCACCCTCACCCTTGAGCTGGAGAGCGCTCCCGCCGTCGCCGGCGGCAGGATCCCCTTCACCGTGCGGCTTCCGCTGGCCGCGCTGGCCGACGTCCCCGCCGCCCCCGGCGCGCCCGGCCAGTGGGCCCCCAAGCCGTGGAACCTGACCGTGACCGGCGCCGACGGTACGGAGCACCGCCTGGCGTACGACGAGCGCGCCGGACTCACCGGACTGGTCGTCCCGCTGCCCGGCGGCGAGCCCGGCCGGACGCTGTTCGCCAAGCGCGGCACCACCGGCAACCTCATCCTCTCGGTCCAGCCCTCCCCGCCGCTGGTCGCCACCGTCGGGACCGAGAACGGCGTCCTGACGCTCGGCGGCCGCTTCATCGCTCCCCTGGACGAGCCCTACGAACTCGTCCTGCACAACGCGTCGGGCACCGAGTTCAGCTACCCCGTCACCCGTGACGGCGATGCCTTCGAAGCCTCCTTCGCGCCGGCCTTCCCCGCGAACGGCGCCGGCCGCGTCCCGCTGCCGCAGGGCCGCTGGTGGCCGACGCTGCGCCCGGCCTCCCAGGGCGGAGCCACGGCGAGCAAGCTCGGCGTCGACCGGGGCGTCCCGCTGCAGTTCGCTCCGACCGCCCTGTACGCGGGACCCCACGCCGTCACGGCCCTGGGGCGCCGGATGCGCGTCGAATCGCGCCTCTACGACCGGGTCGTACTCGTCGCCGACCCGATGCTCAGCCCGCACGACCGCTCGCGCTACGCGCAGCGGGTCGCGCGCGATGTCACGTACCCGGCCCAGCGGGACCTCCCGCTCAAGGACGTCGTCGTCTACGACGCCTTCCAGGGGCACGGCGCCGGCGATTCCCCCCGCGCGATCCACGAGGAACTCCTGCGGCGCGGCGAGAAGCTCGAACACATCTGGGTGGTGCGCGACGGCCGCGTCGAGGTCCCGGAGACCGCGCGCGCGGTGCAGTACGACAGCCTCGAATTCTGGGAGCTGCTCGCGCGGGCCCGGTACTACGTGGTCAACGACAGCGTGCCGCTCGCCTTCCGCCGCCGCCCCGGCCAGACCGTCGTGCAGACGTGGCACGGTACGCCGCTGAAGCAGATCGGCCACGACTTCAACCACGACTACTACACCAGCCCCGCGGTGCTGGAGGCGCTGGAGCACGACAGCGCGCAGTGGTCGCTCCTCGCCTCCCCGGGCTCGTACGCCACCCCGGTCCTGAAGCGGGCGCTGGGCTACGAGGGCGAGGTCATCGAGTCGGGCAGCCCGCGCACGGACGCCCTGGTGCGCCCCGACGCGGCGCGGATCGCGGACGTCCGCCGGCGGCTCGGCCTGCCCGAGGGCAAGAAGGTCGTCCTGTACATGCCCACCTGGCGAGAGAACCTCGAGGGCTGGACGCTCACCTCCGGCTACAAGCTCGACCAGCGCATCGACCTGGACGCGGCCCGGCGCGAGCTCGGCGAGGACCACGTCCTGCTGATCCGCAGCCACCACAAGGTCACCGAGCAGGTGTACGAAGGCGCCCGCGACGGCTTCGTCGTCGACGTGTCGCGCTGGCCCGACGCCACCGACCTGCTGCTCGTCGCCGACGTGCTGATCTCGGACTACTCCTCCGCGATCTTCGACTTCGCGCACACCGACCGCCCGGTCCTGCTCTTCACGTACGACCTGGAGCACTACCGGGACACGCTGCGCGGCTTCAGCTTCGACCTGGAGAAGAAGGCCCCGGGCCCGCTGCTCAGGGATTCGGCGAGCCTGATCGAGGCCGTACGGAACGCGGACGCCGTTGGCGCGGAGTACGCACCGGCGCGTGCGGCCTTCCGTGAGGAGTTCTGCGACCTGGACGACGGCTCGGCGGCCCGGCGGGTCGTCGATCGCATGCTCGGGATGTAACCCGCAGGAGTGCGGTGCGGACCGGAAACGGACCGGCCCCGGCCCCACCGATGAGTTTCGGGGCCGGGGCCGGTCTGTATGTACGGGACGGATTCCCCGCCCACCGCACACTCCGGAGGCAGTCATGGCGAGCAACCCCTTCACCACGTGTCTGTGGTTCGACGGCGCGGCGGAGGCCGCCGCCGACCACTACCTGTCGATCTTCAAGGACGGCAAGCGCGGCCGCGTGGGCCTCTACCCCGAGGGGAGCCACGGCGTGGCGGGCGAGGTCATGGTCGTCGAGTTCGAGATCAACGGCCAGAGGTTCGTCGGGCTCAACGGCGGCCCGCAGTTCCCCTTCACCGAGGCCGTCTCCTTCCAGATCCACTGCGCCGACGACGCCGAGGCGGACTACTACTACGAGGCCCTGACCGCCGACGGCGGCGCGGAGTCCGCCTGCGGCTGGGTCAAGGACAAGTTCGGGGTGTCCTGGCAGGTCATCCCCGCCGGGGCCATCGAGCTGATCTCCGACCCCGACCCGGGGCGGGCCGCCCGGGCGACGGCCGCGATGATGAAGATGAAGAAGCTCGACGTGGCGGAGATGCGGCGCGCGGCGGACGCGGGCTGACACCCCCTACGGGCACGCGCCCGACCGCGACGGCCCGCGCGAGCACCTCGGGGTCCAGCCGCTCCCCGAACATCACGGTCGCCGCCTTCAGGATCCCGCCGCACGCGAGGCAGGCCGGATCCGGCTCCCCGGCGGCGACCCGGGCCAGCGCCTCGTCCATACCGGTACGGGCCCGGCCAGCCCGTGCACACCACCGCCCGCGCGGTGGTGTGCAGTTCGAACACCTTGCGCGCGGACGTCCCGGCGAGCTGGTGCAGCCCGTCCACGTTCTTCGATGTCCACGGAGATCGGATCATCCCGGCGGGCGCCCGGCGCATCCGGCCCCCGCCGGCGCCCGCGCATCCGTAGGGTGTCCGCATGCCCACCACCGTCCTGTACTGCTCCGACCCGCTGAACGGGCGCCGCCCCGACGCCCACTTCGCCGAGGAGGCCCGCGCGGTGCGCGATGCCGGGGGCGGCATCGGGCTCATCGACCACGACGCGCTGCTCGCCGGGGACGCCGGCCGGGCCGTGGCCGGGGTCCCCGCCGAGTCGGGCGCGCTCTGGTACCGGGGCTGGATGATTCCGGCGGCCCGCTACGGAGACCTCGACGCGGCCCTGCGCGAGCGCGGCGCCGCACTGCGCGTCACCCCGGAGGCGTACCGGCGCGCCCACGAACTGCCCGGCTGGTACGAGGCGTTCGCCGGACTGACCCCGCCCAGCCGCTGGCTGGCGGCGCCCCCGGGGAGGACCCCGGAGCCGGTCCGGCTCGCGGACGCCGCCGCGGCCCTCCCGTCGCGCGCCGGCATCGTCAAGGACTACGTCAAGTCCCGCAAGCACGAGTGGGCCGAAGCCTGCCACCTCCCCGACCTCACGGACCGGGCCGCCGTCCACCGCGTGGTGAACCGCTTCGTGGAACTCCAGGGCGAGGACCTGGCCGGCGGGGTGGTGCTGCGCGCCTTCGAAGAGTTCACGGCCGCCGTGGGCGAGGCCGGAGAAGTACGGGTCTGGTGGCGCGACGGCGAGCCCCGGCTGGTCACCGCCCACCCCGACAGCCCGTACGCCGTCGCCGCGGAGCCGGACCTCGAACCGGTGCGGGCCGCCGTCGCGGAGCTCGGCTGCGCCTTCGTCACCACGGACCTCGCGCTGCGCGCGGACGGGGTCTGGCGGGTCGTGGAGGTGGGCGACGGGCAGGTGAGCGATCTGCACCCGCAGGCCGATCGCACGGTGTTCGTCCGTCTCCTGACGGACGGTTGAGGGCGCGGGCCGCGCGGGCGGATCTGGTACAACAGCGGACATGACGGGACTCGCTGGATTCGAGATCAACGGCGCGAGCGTCGCCGACATGGCGCTCATCCGGGACTGGGCCGACGAGGAGGGCTGGAACCCCGGGGACTCCGACCGGTTCGCGTTCGCCGTCGCCGATCCCGGCGGATTCCTCGTCGGGAGGCTCCGCGGGGAGCCCGTCGCCTGCATCTCGGCCGTCCGCTACGGCTCCGGGTTCGGCTTCATCGGCTTCTACATCGCCCGCCCCGACGTCCGCGGCCAGGGGTACGGGATCCGGCTGTGGAAGGCCGGCATGGAACGGCTCGACGGGCGGCTCGTCGGGCTCGACGGGGTGGTCGAACAGCAGGACAACTACCGCAAGTCCGGCTTCCGCTCGGCCTGGAACAACGTCCGCCACGAGGGCGTGCCGCGGGCGGGAAGGCCGGGGGACCCGGGAGGGGAGGAGGCCGCGACCGGGCTAACGATCGTGGACGCGGCCACCCTGCCCTTCGGACAACTCGCCGCCTACGACCGGAGGTTCTTCCCCGCGCCGCGCGACGCCTTCCTCGCGGCCTGGGTCGGACTGCCCGGCCGTACCGCCCTCGCCGCGGTCCGGGACGGCCGGATCGAGGGGCTCGGAGTGGTCCGGCCGGGCAGCGGCGCCTCCCGTGTCGGCCCGCTCTACGCGGCCGACCCGGCCGTGGCCGCCGCGCTGCTGCTCCGGCTGGCGGAGCGGACGCCCGACGGCACGGTGGCCGTGGACGTACCGGACGCCCATCCGCGAGCCGCCGCCCTGCTGGGCGGACTGGGCCTGAGCCCGACCTTCGAGACCGCCCGGATGTACACGGGCCAGGAGCCGGACCTCGACCTGACCGGCATGTACGGGGTCACCAGTCTGGAGCTCGGCTGACCGCGGTCACCGGGCCGGTTTCAGGAACGGGCCGAGCGGCCGAGTCGGGCCGGTCTCAGATGGTGAAGAGCGTGCCCGTGCTGTTCCACAGGGCGCACCGGTTCGCGTAGGTGTAGGAGTAGCTCATCCGGCGGCCCTGCCACACGCCATCGGCGGTGACGGTCACCGGGCTCCACTCCCGGGTACACGCCGCGTCGGGGCGCGGCTGGGCCAGCGCGTCCAGGTCGGGCGCGTGGGCCCGTAACTCGGCGCACGCCGCGTCCGGGGCCGGGTGGGTGCCGCCGGGCCGGGGTGCGCACACCAGGGTGACCGCGCGCAGCACCGTACCGCTCGCCGCATCGTCACCGTCGGTGACGCTCAGGACGAGCGCGGACGGGGCGTACAGGCTTTCGCCGCCGGTGGGCGCGGCTCCGGCGGCCCCCGAGCCGGCCAGTGCGGTGAGGGCGGTGAGCCCCATGGCGGCGGACGACAGTCCCAGGGTCCTGGTGACGGATCGCATGTCGAACACTCCTCGCGTCGTTGCGTCGGATAACGGACGCGAGTCTTGCCCATGCGGAACCGGAACGCCCGTTCGCACCTCTACTTCTCGTCACGCACCGCGCACGCATGACCGCAGACCGCAGCCGCGGCGGGCGGCTGACCTGTGGGGGAGCGTCCGGTGGAATCGGCCCGAACCCGACCGGATCAGCTCGCGGCGAGGCGGGGGGCGTACAGGTCCATGAGCCGGGTCCGGGTCTGGTGCAGCCGCAGGGCGAGGACCCGCCCCACCCAGTGGCCGAGTGCGGACCCGAAGGCGGGATCGGCGTCCATGAGCATCCGTACGGTCGTGGCGTCGAACTCGTACGCGCGCACCGGCGTCATGGCCTCGGCGCCCAACTGCCACACGAACGGCGGGAACAGCCACGACCACCCGACCAGTTCCCCGGGGCCCAGGCTCTCGATGGGGGTGGGCCGGCGGCCCGGTACCGGGATCTCCAGGGTCACCGTGCCGGAGCGCACGATCCAGAAGGAATCCGCCCGCGTGCCCTCGTCGAAGATCCGCGCGCCCTCGCGGAAATTGACCTCGCGGGCGTGGGACATCAGCCGCCCGCGATGCTCGGTCGACAGGACGGCAGCGATCCGGATGGGGGAAGGTGTGCTCACGACGGCCTCCGATCGGGACCCCCCGCTCCCCCCAGTGTCGCTGACGCCGGAGCGAATCCGGGGCGTCCGTCTCCGGAGAATTGTCCGATTTTCGGTGACTCAAACCCCACGGACCGGAAGAGCGGTCCCAGGGCGGGCAGGAAGGGCGCCGTGCGGGCGATCCGATGGTGCGGCCCGGCTACTCCTCGGCGCCGGCCTCCAGGCAGGCCAGCTCCATGGCGTCGAGGACGGCCTCGTGGGTGCGCCCGCTCAGTTCGGAGACGTTCTCGATCTGCGCCGTCGCCCAGGCCGCCAGGGTCATGACCAGCACGCGGAGCCCGTCGGTGCCGTACTCGGCGAGGATCTCGTCGGCGGTGTCCATCGCCTTCTCGGGCACCTGTTCCGGTGGTTCCAGACCGGCCAGGCCGCGCAGGAGGGTCAGCGTGCGGCGGGAGATCTCGGGGGTCATCCCCGCCAGTCGCGTGTCTTCTTCGTCGTTCATCCCGCTCGTCCCGCTCATCCCGCTCCGCCCCTCCGTGCCCGCGCCCGTGCCCGCGTACGTCCCCGGGCGTGCGCTGCTGCCCGCGCCCGTGCCGTCCCCCCAGGGCACCGTAGAGGGGTACGGGCCCGGGTGGGGCGGCAATCGGGAGAACGGACCCGGGCGTCCCAGGTTTCGGACGGGCGGGGCCAAGGCCTGCCGCTGGGTGAACAAGGGGTCGCATTCCGTGACCGGAGCGCGCGATTTGGCATCCGGTGCGTCAAGTGCGGTGAACGGGAGCGGGATTCCCCTTAGGGTGCCCGTGGCCACGGGAATGGACGTCCGTACGATAGTTTCCGGCCATTCCGCATTCCGTGGCTTTCGCGGTTTTCATGGTTCGTCATTCGTTTCACCGAACTGGGGGGTTCATGCGTAGATCCAGAGGGCTGGCAGCCGCTCTCACCCTGGCCCTGGCCGGCACCTGCACGGCCACGGGCCTCGGCCTCGTCCAAGAGGCCGCGGCCGTCACCCCGCCGGTGGCCTTCACCGCCGACGAGCTGCCCACCTGGCAGGCCAACGGTGTCGTCTGGGCCCTCGCCGAGGCCGGCGACAAGGTCTTCGTCGGCGGCACCTTCTCCGAGGTGCGTCCCCCGGAGGGCGCCCCCGGAACCGAGCAGGAGGCGGTGAACTTCGCGACGCTCGACGCCGCGACGGGCGCCCCGACCTCCTGCAAACTGTCCTTCACCGTGGGCTCCGGCACCGCCACCGTCCGCGCGCTCGTCCTCTCGCCGGACAAGGCGACCCTGTACGCGGGCGGCTACTTCGGCGCCGTCAACGGCACGGCGGTTTCCAGCCTCGCCGCCATCGACGTGGCGACCTGCACCGTGAAGACCGGCTTCCGGCCCGCCTTCGCGGCCACCGTCCGGGCGCTGGCCGTCACCGGCGACACCGTCTACGCGGGCGGCGACTTCCTCACCGTCGCGGGCCAGCCCCGCGAGCGGTTCGCCGCCGTCGGCGCGGCCGACGGCGCACTGAAGCCGTTCACCGCGGACGCCGACGAGCCGGGCCGGGCCATCGAGGTCACCCCGGACGGCCAGCACGTGATCCTGGGCGGTGACTTCTTCACCGTGGGCGGTACGAACAGCCACGCCCTGGCCGTCGTCGACGCCACGAGCGGAGCCGTCACCAAGGCCTACCCGGGCTTCATCGAGACGAACTCGGTGGTCAAGGACATCGCCACCGACGCGACCGGCTTCTACACGGGCAACGAGGGTACGGGCGGAGGCGTCTTCGACGGCCGGATCGCCCTGAACCTGAGCGACTACGGCCAGCGCTGGCGCGACACCTGCCTCGGGGCGACCCAGGCCGTGCTCCCGTACCAGGACGTGCTCTACAGCGCCTCGCACGCGCACGACTGCTCCAGCATCGGCGAGTACCCGGACGGCCAGCGCCACCACCTGCTGGCCCAGCCGACCACCGCGACCGGCAAGCTGGGCTGGGCCCCCGACACCAACGACGGCATCGGCGAGGGCATCGGCCCGCGCGTGATGACGGTCGGTGCCAAGGGCGGCGTCCAGTACCTCTGGGTCGGCGGCGAGTTCACCACCGTCAACGGTGCGGCGCAGCAGAGCCTGACGCGCTTCGCCTCCACCGGGGACACGGGCGCGCCCAGCGTCCCGGTGGCGAGCGCGGTGAGCTTCAAGCCCGGTGAGGTCCAGGTGCGCTGGCGCACCAGCCTCGACCTGGACGACAGCACCCTCACGTACAAGGTCTACCGGAACGGTTCGGCCACGCCGATCGCGACGCTCGCGGCGGACTCGCTGTTCTTCCGCCGCCCGCAGGCCTCATGGACCGACACCACCGTCACGGCGGGCCAGTCCTACACCTACCGGGTGACCGCCACCGACGCGGCCGGCAACGCCAGCGCCCTGTCGGCGACGGCGAGCGTGACGGTCCCGAACTCGCCCGACGCGTACCCCAGCGCGGTCCGCGCGGACGGGGCCCAGCTGTACTGGCGCTACGACGAGTCGGCCCTGCCCTTCGTCGCGGACTCCTCGGACGGCAACCAGAGCGGTGTGCACCTCAACACCCCCGCCCTGCGCCAGACGCCCGGCGCGGTCTCGGGCGCGAGCACGGCCATCGGCTTCAACGGCACGGACGCCCAGGTGTACGGGGACAAGCGCCAGAACGTCGGCTCCGCCTACAGCATCGAGACCTGGTTCAAGACGAACACCACCACGGGCGGCAAGCTCGTCGGCTTCGGCAACAACCAGGCCCGCGGCAGCAGTCAGTACGACAAGCACATCTACATGACCAATGACGGCCGGCTCGTCTACGGCGTCTACAGCGGCGGCACGCACACCGTCACGACCGCCGCCGCGTACAACGACGACCAGTGGCACCACGTCGTCGCGACCCAGGGCCCGGGCGGCATGACCCTGTACGTGGACGGAGCGCAGAAGGGCACGCTGGCCTTCACCGCGCACGAGAACTTCGCCGGCTACTGGCACGCCGGCGGAGACAGCCTCGGCGGCTGGCCGGACCGTCCGGTCAGCGAGTACTGGGCGGGCAAGCTGGACGAGACCGCCGTCTACCCGACGGTCCTGAGCGCGGCCCAGGTGCAGAACCACCACGCCCTGGCCACCGCCCCGGCCGACTCGGTCGTCGAGGTCCAGGCCGCGGAGGACACGTACGCCAACGCGGGCGCCCCGGGCACCAACTACGGGACGTCCGGCTCGCTCGCGGTGCGCGGGACCTCGTTCTACGGGAGCTACCTGCGGTTCAACCTGCCGGCCGCACCCGCCGGCACGGTGCTCAAGGCCGCCACGCTGAGCGTGAAGACCAGCACCATGAGCGGCGCCGGCACCACGGACACGGTCTCCGTGCTCCCGGTCACCGGCTCCTGGACGGAGGCCGGGACCACGTACGCCAACCGCCCGGCCCTCGGCGGCCCGGCGCTCGGCAGCTTCGCGGGCGTGCCCGAGGGCTCGGCCGTCCAGACGACCGGCCTCGACAAGGCCGCCGTCGCCGGCGGGCTCGGCGGCGCGTACAGCCTGGCGCTGAGCAGCGCCGGTACGGACGCGCTGTGGCTGTGGTCCTCGGAGGCCGCGGCCAACGAGGGCTCGCCGAAGCTGACGCTCACCTTCGGCGCACCGTAGCCGGAGGGGCCCCGCGCCCCGGCGGCCGGTGCGTGTCCTGCGCCCGGCCGCCGGGGCGCACGTGCGCCAGGACCTGCCGGAGCGGGGCGACGGCGTGCTGGTCGCGGAGTGCGCGGAGCACGCCGCGCCCGTCGCGGCGGCCGGTCACCGGGCCGGGGTGGCGCACTCGCCCGGACCGGCCGCACCGGCGTCGGCTGCGTTACGCCGGCTGATCCGCGGCCGCGTCCGGGGCAGCGGCCGTGTCCGTGTCCGTGAACGCGTAGTCGAAGACGTACTCGGCGGAGGTGTCGCCGAAGCGGTGGGCGAAGGAGCCCGAGCCGCCGAGACCGGTCAGGCCGCCCGTACCCGAGCCGGGGACCACGGTGAAGCGGCAGTCGGTGCCGGTGGCGTCGAAGGTGCCGCGTTCCTCCAGGACGAAGGCGCCTTCGCGGCCGTCGACGGTCCCGGTGACCAGCTCCAGGCCGGTGAAGGTGCCGGTGGTGTCCCCCGTATAGGCCACGGTGTAGGCGCAGGTCGTCGCGGGGGCGGTGAGGGCGCCGGTGAAGGCGTTGGTGACCGTGGCCCGGGCCAGGCGGGGGAAGACGCCCTCCGGTCCGACCGGGTGCTCCTCCCAGTCCTTGAAGGTGAAGGCGTTGGTGTTGGCCTTGGCGTTGTTGGCGTTGGGGGTGGGCGTGGCGGTGGGCGTGGACGCGGGCACGGGGGCTCCTGGTGCGCTGGTACGGATGCGGGTGGTGGGTCCTGCGGGCTTTCGGCGGCCCGTCTGTGCACAGCCTGGGCGGCGTACCTGACATCTCCTGTCAGGTATGCCGGACAATGACCGCATGCGCGCCGACCGGCTCCTCTCCCTCCTCCTGCTGCTCCAGAACCGCGGCCGGATGACCGCCCCCGAGCTCGCCGCCGAGCTGGAGGTCTCCGTCCGCACCGTGTACCGGGACGTCGAGGCGCTGGGTGCCTCCGGGATCCCCGTCCACGCGGACCGCGGGCCGGCGGGCGGCTTCCGGCTCGTCGACGGCTACCGGACCCGGCTCACCGGTCTCACCGACGTCCAGGCGGGCTCCCTGTTCCTCGCCGGCGCCCCCGGCCCCGCCCGGGACCTCGGCCTCGGCGCGGACCTCACCGCCGCCCAGCTGAAACTCCAGGCCGCCCTGCCCGCCGAACTCGCCGGCCGGGCCCGCCGGATCCAGCAGCGCTTCCACCTCGACGCGCCCGCCTGGTTCCGCGACGCCGATTCCGTGCCGCACCTCGCGGAGATCGCCGAGGCGGTGTGGGAGCAGCGGGTCCTGAAGGTCCACTACCGCCGCTGGAGCGGGGCCGTGCACCGCGAGCTGTGGCCGCTCGGACTCGTCCTCAAGGGCGGCATCTGGTACCTGGTCGCCCGCGCCGCGGATGCGCCGGAACCTGACGCCGCAGCCGGCACGGTGGAGACCGGGGGCGCCGTGCGGACCTACCGGGTGGGGCGGTTCCTCGCCGTGGACACCCCGGGGGAGCGCTTCGAACGCCCCGACGCGTTCGAACTCGGCGCGTACTGGGCGCAGTCCGCCCGCCGTCTGGAGGCGGCCACGCGCCGGCAGACCGCCACCGTACGGCTCTCCCCGCGAGCCCGCCGCCTGCTGCCGATGTGGTTCGGGGCGGCGGGCGTCCGCGCCCTGGCCGGCGCCGGCCCGCCCGACGCGCAGGGCTGGGTGGAGGTGGAACTGGCCGTCGAATCCGATGCCGTGGCCGTGGGCGACCTGCTCCGCCTCGGCGCCGAGGCCGAGGTGCTCGGCCCGCCGGACCTGCGCCGGGCCCTCACGGCCGCGGTGGCCGAACTGGCCGGCAGGTACCGGTGAGGACGCGCCTGGTCCGGCGCGGCCGCCCCGGGCCGTCTCCTTCGGACCTTGCCGGGCCCGCGCCGCCCGGTGCCGCCCCTAGGGGGTCCGGACCTTGGCCGCGGCCCCGGGGCGGGGGACGTCGTCCACCGTGAGGCAGATGCCGACCACCCGGTCGTGGCCGGTCCAGCCGTTGACGTGGCCCCGGTTGTTGGAGATCTGGACCCGGCGGCGCGGGATGTCCACGGCCGTGACGAGGTGCAGGTACACCGTGCCGGACACCCGGGCCAGCACGATGTCGCCAAGTTCGAGCAGGGCGGGATCGGCCGGGGCGACGCGGACGCGTTGGCGGCTGCGGACGAGCGGAACCATGGACGTGCCGGTGGGCCGGAACTCCACCGTCGCGCCCGCGCGGACACGGGCCGCCTGGATGTCGAGCATTCCCATCGGGTGAGTGTGCCCCGGGGCCGTGCCCCGCGGACACCGGGTTTTTCCGGCGGGCTCATCGCGCCGGCGGTGGCTCGACCTCCAGGAAGCGGCGGCGGCGGGGGCCGCGGTACAGCAGGCAGACCCAGCCGAGCCGTTCGAGCGCGGCCGCGCAGGCCATGAGGCGTCCCTGCTCCTCCTCGGCCGCGCCGCCGCCCGGCGGGCCGAGCCAGGTCACCTCGACGCGGCCGTCCCCGGACGGCGCGGGGCCCACCCGGTACCCGGTCCGGGTGCGCGGTCCGTCCGGGTCTCGCGGATCCCGCGCCGACGGCGGGATGCCGGCCGCCTCCAGTACGAGGGCCACCGCGCGCGGCATCAGCCGGAGCTCCCACGGGGCGGGAACTCCCTCGCCCGCCGGGCCGTTGACGAGCCGGCGGATCTGCAGCAGGCCCTCGTGGGCGGTACGGAGCTCCGCCGCGCGTCCCGGCGCCGAGGGCGCGGGGCCGTCGCCGGTCGCCGGTTCGAAGCCCTGCCCGGGTGTGCTCACGTACGGCCGTCCTCTCGTCCCGCCCTGTACCCACCGGTTGCGCCGGTCCGCTTCTGAGTACCTCACACCCAACGGCTTGAGTATCCGGGCCGATTCCCCGGACGGCCCCCGCTGCTGGAATGGGGGCATGACCACCGAGACCGCTTCCGCCCCCGGCCCCACCGCCACCGCGCCCGCCGCGAGCCGCCCGCGGATGCAGCAGCACGTGACCACCGCCGGGTCCGCCCTGGCCGTGGCCCTGGTCCCGCTCGTGGTCGGGGTCCTGGTGGCCAAGGGTCTCGCCGCGGACCCGCACGCACCGGTCAACGCCCTGATCACCGGCGGCGGCCAGCGCGCCGGTCTGCCGCGGGCGGAGTGGCGCCGCCGCGGGCACGCCACGATGCGCCGGCTGCGCACGGTCCGGCGCGGAGCCGTGCGGGGACGCGCCTACGCGACGCCCGCCCGCCCGGCCGGGCGCTGAGCCCGCAGCCAGGCTTCGGCGGCCTCCGGGGAGCGCAACCGGACCACCCGCAGCGGGGCGAACCGCGGGTCACCGGCCAGCGCGCCGATCTCCGCACGCCGGGCCCCGTACTGGGACCAGGCCCACCACGCCGGGTGGTCGGCGCGCAGCCACTCCCGCCACCGCTCGCGGTTGCCCCCGAACAACCGCTCCCGCAGCAGGCTCCGGCGCAGCGAGCGCACCAGCACGCGACGCATGACGGTACGGCGCGGCTGGTCCAGCCACACCACGGTGTCGGCCCGCCGCCACAGGAACGCGCGGGCGGCCTCGGGTCCGTGGGAGTCGAGGATCCACCGGTCGCCCTCCGCGATCCGCGCGAGGTCCGCGACGTAGGACGGGCTGACGGCCCACCCCGGTCCGGAGAAGTGCAGCTCGTCCATCTCGTGGTACGGCAGGACGAACAGCCGCCCCAGCTCCCGGGCCATGGTGGACTTGCCGGCTCCGCTGATGCCGACGACGAGTACGCGTTGCATCAGCGGAGCCTAACCGGGGCGCGGGCCGTCAGGCGTCGAGGGGTTCCTGGAGCTCGGTGACCCACTGGTTGCGGTCCGCCGGGCAGGACAGGGACACCTCGCGGGCGTAGCCACTGGAGCGCTCCCCGTTCGCGTCGATCCACTGCGCCAGGGCCTGCGCGGTCGGCAGCACGGAGTCCATGGACCCCCGGTGCACGACGGTCGCCGCCCGCTGGACGGCGGGGAGCACCACGATGCGCACGTCGCCCCCGAGGTCCTCGGCCCGGACGCTCGCCGCCACCGCCACCCCGGCGTGGACCAGGACGGCACCGGGCCGCGACGCGTCACCGGCGTCCTCGTAGTACGCCACGCCGGGTTCGGTCAGCGTGACTCCGGCGGCCTCGACGCGGCCGAGCAGCTCCTCGTAGAGCGGGCCGATGACCGGGCTGATGTCCTGCCCGGCGTAGCTGGCCGCCACCCCGCTCAACTCGGCGAGGCGGACGGGCGGAAGGCTCTTGACGACGATGTCGATGGAAGACATGGTTCCCTCGTTCTCGATGATCCGGAGCCTCGTCTCGACCTGGGTCAGCCGGGCCGCCGCGGCGGCCATGGCCGATTCCAGTTCCGCCTGCCGCAGCCGCAGCATGCCGCGCAGCTCCTCCGCGCTCACCAGCTCGTCGAGTATCGACCCCACCTGTTCCAGGCTGAAGCCGAGCTCCTTGAGCGCGATGACACGGTTGAGGCGGGCGAGCTGCCCGGCCTCGTAGTAGCGGTAGCCGCTGGCGGGGTCGACACGGGCCGGGTGCAGCAGTCCGAGCGCGTCGTAGTGACGCAGCATGCGGACCGACACCCGGCCGTGCTTGGCGAAGTCTCCGATGGTGAACATGACGCCTTCCAGTGCAGGCCCTGACACGGTGTGAGGGTCAAGCGCGGCCAGGATATGCGGACATCGGGCCAGGTCAGAGGCTCATGGGCGCGGACGGGTGGTCCGGTTCAGCGGCCGGCCTGGCGGATGCAGAGATCCACGATGGAAGGCGGCAGGGAGCCTTCCGCCGCAGCGCACAACTCGTCCGGGCGCGGCAGCGGCGGTACGGGGTTCCGTGCGGGGCGGTCGGGCCGGGCGGCGGTCGTCTTCGGCGGGTGCGCGCGGCGGGGCGCGGCCGGCTTCGCGCGCCGTTCGGCCGCCGGGCGGGGGGCCTTCGCGGCACGCCGGGAGGGTTCGGGGCCGCCGTCCCGGCCCGTGTCCGCCCCGTTGGCGCCGGCCCGCGCCGGGAGTTCGCCGAGGGGCAGCGGCTCGGCGGGGAGCGCGACCGGACCGGCCGTGGGGGAGGCGTCATCCGGCCGGCTCAGCTCCGGCGCGTCGGCGGTGGTCACGGAATCGCGTTCGGGCAGACCGGCATCCCGCGGGCCGCCGACCGACACGCAGCCGGCGCTCGCGAGGAGGGCGACGAGGGAGAGGGGCAGGGCCCGGCGTAACTGCATCGGACCACCATGCCGCACGGGCGGGCGGGCCGGATTCCCGCCCTCACACGTCGGGGTGAGGCGGGGGAGGCCCAGGGGGCCGGGGAGGGCACTGACGGGGCTGCCGAAACGATCCTCCGGGCGCACTGTGATCGTTTCTGCCGCGCCGGGAGGTTCACCGGTCCGGGAGAACGCGCACCTGGACGGGGGTGGACCTCACGGAGAAATCCCGACAAGGTTCGGAGGGGAACGACAGTACGGATGCCGGGGGAGGCGCGACCCCCGGTGCTCCGCGGTGTCGTGCCGGCTCCCCGGACCGGCGCCGCCCGTGCGGCGGGAACGCTCCGGTGGGCCGCCCCGCCTGCCCGCCCGCCTGCCTGCCCCGTACGGAGTCCCACCCCATGACCGCAGCCCCCGCGCCCGGCAACGAACCCGATTCCCCGCAGCCGAAGCACCCGCCGGGCCCCGCCTCCGCGCCCCCGTCCGCGCGGGCCCCTGGCCCCACGCCCGAACCACCCGCCGAGTCGGCCGAGTCCGCCCGATCCGCCGAGTCCGCCGGGCCCCCCGAGGCCCCCGAGTCCGCCGGGTCCGCAGGGTGGCGCGGATGGGGCGCCGTAGGGGCCGTGGCGCTCGGGATCTTCTGCCTCATCACCTCCGAACTGCTGCCCGTCGGCCTGCTCACCTCCGTGGGCACCGACCTCGGCGTGTCCGACGGCACCGCCGGGCTGATGGTCACCGTGCCGGGGCTGATCGCGGGCTTCTGCGCGCCCCTCGTCACCGTGGGCGCCGGCCGGCTCGACCGGCGCTGGGTCCTGGTCGTGCTGATCGCCCTGATGGCCGTCGCCAACCTGGTCGCGGCCATCGCTCCGGGCTTCGCCGTGCTGCTGGCCGCCCGGCTGCTCGTGGGGGTCAGCGTCGGCGGGTTCTGGGCCATAGCCGGCGGCCTCGCCGTCCGCCTCGTCCCCGCGCACCACGTCGGCCGGGCCACCGCGCTCGTCTTCGGCGGGGTCCCCACCGCCTCGGTGCTCGGCGTTCCCGCCGGGACCCTGCTCGGCGAACTCGGCGGCTGGCGCTTCGCCTTCGCGGCCGTGGGCGGGCTCGGGGTCCTGACCCTGGCCGCCCTGCTCCTGCTGCTCCCGCCGCTGCCCGCGACGCGGACCATCACCTTCGCCCAACTCCCCACCCTGCTGCGGCGCAACCGCGCGGTCCGGGCCGGGGTGATCGTCACCTTCCTCGTGGTGACGGGGCAGTTCGCGGCCTACACGTTCGTACGGCCGATCCTGCAGGACGTCTCCGGTGTGAACGCGGCCTACGTGAGCACCCTCCTCCTCGGCTACGGAGTGGCGGGCGTGGCCGGCAACTTCCTGGCGGGAGCGCGTGATCCGTACCGGTCGCTGTTCGCGGTCGGGGCCTCCCTCGCCGTGATCCTCGCGCTGATCGCCACGGTGCCGGGAGCGGTCCCCGGGACCGTGCTGCTGCTGGCCTGGGGGCTCGCGTACGGCGGGGTCTCGGTCAGTCTGCAGAGCTGGATGATCAAGGCCGCGCCGGAGGACTCGGAGGCCGCCTCCTCGCTGATGGTGGCGATGTTCAACCTGGCCATCGCCGCCGGCGCCCTGTCCGGAGGCCTCGCGGTCGACGGGATCTCGGTGCCCGCCGCCCCTTGGGCGGGAGCCGCCCTGATGGCGCTGGCCGCCGTCACCGTCCGGGTCACCTCGACCTCCCGCACCCGCACGCGAGCCGTCGTGAGCGCGGGATCCGCCGGCGGTGGCGCCGGCCCGGGAGGTCGCACGGACGACCGCGACGCTTCGCCGGCCGACCAGCGGTAGTCCAGCGCCGGACCCCGGAACAGGAGTTGACCGTCCGCAATCCGGACGGTGAACCGCTCAGCCTGACAGGGGAACCGCTCCTGATGGGGTGGTTTCCGATGAAGAGGCCCTGCCCAGACGGGGCGGATGGGGTGGATCGGACATCCGGCTTGACCTGGGGCATCCCCTGGGGAAAGAGTGCGCCGGTCGAACATCGTCACCCGGACCGACCTGCCCGAAAGGTCCGGACGCCCAGCACCACCGCACGGCCCGTACCCCGGAGATGCCTCACATGCTCGTATCCGCCCGCTCCTCGTTCGCTCCTCCAGCGGCCGGCGGCTTCGGTGCGACCGGCCGGGGCGCGGCCCAGACCGGCAGGGGCGCGGCCGCGCCCGTGGTGATCGGCGGTGGCCGTGTTCCGGCCGCCGGTGTCGGGACGGTCCTGGTCGCCCGGCGGCGCAGGACCTGACCGGCCGGGTACGGGGGCCGACACCGCACCGCCGCGCCGGCCCCCGTACCCCCTGCGAGACAACCGCGACTCCTGCCCCTGCCCCTGCCCCTGCCCCTGCCCGCTGACCCGATGAGAGTGGGATCGTGCCCGACGACGATCGCTTGCTCGTACGCCCCTACGTGGCCCCCTCGGGCCCGCTGCCCGGCCCTTCCGCGGCCGCCTGGCCCGACGAGGCCGGGCGGATCTTCGTACCGACGGATTTCGGCCCGCCGGCCGAGGCGCCCGGGCCTTCGCCCGCATCCGGATCGCGGCCCGTGCCCGCGCAGCGGACCGCATCCGCCGCGGGTCCGGCGGGCGTTGCCGCCACCGACCGGCGGGGCAGCCGGCTCCCGCTCGTGGGACTCGCCCTGCTCGCACTCGGGGCGGCCGGGGTCCTCGCGTTCCTCCTGCCGGGCCCCGACCAGGAACCGCGGCGCGCCGTGGTCCCGCCGAAGCTGTCCGTGCCGGTCCTTCCGGCGCGCAGCCCGGGGGCGGGCGAGGAGTCCCCGGCGGCCGGTGAGTCCGTCAGCCCGCCGCCGCCCGGAAACCCGTCGCCGACGGCTTCGCCGGCCACGGGCCGGCCCTCGTCCGGGCCTTCGGGCCGTACGACCCGGTCGCCGAAGCCCGCGGACCCGACGGGCACGCGCCCGGCGCCGGGCGGGGGCGGAACGCTGGGCCCGGGGGACCGCGGGGCCGAGGTGCGCGCCCTGCAGGAGCGGCTCCACGGGCAGGGGTTCACGTACGTCTCCGTCACCGGCGTCTACGACGAGCAGACCCGGCGCGGTGTCCTCCAGCTGCAGCAGAACAGGAGCATCGAGGGCGACCCGCCGGGCGTCTACGGTCCGGCGACCCGCGCGGTCTTCGGAACCGAGGGCTGACACCGCCCCACCGACCCGCAGGCTTCCTGGCACCAGCCGGCAGCCCGCTTCTACGGCCGGTCGGGGCCCCGGGCGCATCTCATCCCTCGCCGGCGAACCGCTCCCACGCCGACTGGCGGGTGATCCCGAGGGATTCCCCGATCCTGGCCCAGGTGACCCCGCGCCGGCGCAGTTCCCGCACCCACGAGCGCAGGTCGGCCTCGGCCCGATCGATGTGCGCCGCGACGCGCGGGATGTGGCTCAGCATCTCCTCGTCCGCCAGCGACTGCCAGAGCGGCCGGGGCGGGCTCGACGGGCCGGTCCCCAGGGTCCCGTCGATGATCGAAGCGGACAGGGTCACGCATTCGTCGCAGATGTTGACGCCGGCGCCGGCGACGAGTTTCGCGACCTCGGTGCTCGGCTTGCCGCAGAAGGAACACCGGGCGGGTTCGGTCGGGACATCGGGCGGTGTCACAGCACGCTCCTAGGGTGTCAGGTGGGTCCTGACACCCTAGGAGCGTCAGGACGTACCTGACAAGGGCCGCCGGGGTCGGCCTGTTCGGCTTCGACACGGCCCACCGCGCGGGCACCGGCCGCGGTGAGCCGGGCGAGGGCGGTGACCCGCTCGGGGTTCTCGCCGGTGGTCTCGGCGGGCCACCGGCGGGGGCGAGGCGGTCCGGGGCGGGGCGCGTAGGCTACATTCAAGTGGAGCGCGGCTCCACTTAATAGGCGGAGTGCGGCTCCGCTTTGTCGAACGATTCCGGAAGGAACGCGCCATGCCCGCCGACAGCCCCACCGGAAATCCGCCGGCCAAGAGCAAGCGCTCCGACGCCCTGCGCAATCAGCAGGCCGTGCTCGCCGCCGCCGCGAAGGTGTTCCTCACCTCCGGGGTCGACGCGCCGATCAGGGAGATCTCCGCCGAGGCGGGGGTCGGCATGGCCACCATCTACCGGCACTTCCCCACCCGCGCCGACCTCGTCACCGCCGTCTACAACCACCAGATCGAAGCGCTCGCCGAAGCCGGCCCCGCGCTGCTGGCCGCTGCCGGGACCACCCCGTACGAAGCGCTGAGCCGATGGATCGACCTCTTCGTCGACTTCCTCGTCACCAAGCACGGCCTCGCCGACGCCCTGCAGTCCGACAGCGACCGCTTCGCCGACCTGCACGCCCACTTCCTCAGCCGGCTCTCGCCCGTGGCCTCCCAGCTGATCGACGCCGCGGTCGACAGCGGTGACATCCAGCCCGGCATCCAGCCCTACGAACTCATGCGAGGCATCGGCAACCTCTGCATCGGGCGCGACACCGACCCCCGCTACGACCCCCGCCGGCTGATCGCACTCCTCCTGCGGGGACTCCGCGGACCCGCCGCGTCCTGATCGCGGCCGGCCGGCCGGCTGGTCGGGGCGGAGCGGGGCGCGCACAAAAGGGCGGCGCATGTGCGTCAGCCCTGGCAGGGTGCGGTCATGGATTCAGCAGAGGTACTGCTCATCGCAGGGCGTGCGGGTGTCGGCAAGACGACGGTGGGTTGGGAGGTCTCGGCCCGGCTGCGCGCCGCGATGGTCGCTCACTGCGTCATCGAAGGCGACTTCATGGGGCAGGTGCACCCCGCTCCGGAGGACGACCCCGGCCGCAGGAAGATAGCCGAACGCAATCTGACGGCGCTCTGGTCGAACTACGCCGAGCTCGGCCACCGCCGCCTGATCTACACGCACACCGTGAGCGTGCTGGCCGAGCAGGAGGGCATGTTCCAGCGGGCCATGGGCCCGCGGGTCGGGATCGTGCGCGTCGTGCTCACCGCCACCGACGCCACCGCCCGCGAGCGGCTGACGGGTCGCGAGCGGGGCTCGGAGCTGGAGCACGAACTGCGGAGCAGCGCCCGCAAGGCGCGGATCCTGGAAGAGCGGATGCCCCCGGACGCGGTCCGGGTGGCGACCGATGGGCGCTCCGTGGTCGACATAGCGAGCGAAGTGCTGGGCGCCACCGACTGGCTGCCCAGCGACTCCGGTTGAGCCACCGCGCGGTGTCCGGTCAGCGCCCGCCGGCGACGCGCAGGACCGTACCGGTCGTGTACGCGGCGTCCGCGGACAGCAGCCAGGCGATGGCCGCGGCGACCTCCGCGGGCTGCCCGGCCCGCCCGAGCGGGATCTCCGCGGCGGCGAGGGCCGGGCGGTCGGGGTCGCCCATGGCGGCGTGCATGTCGGTGTCGATGATGCCGGGGGCCACCGCGTTGACCCGGATTCCGTCCGGGCCCAGCTCCTTGGCCAGGCCCAGGGTCAGGGTGTCGGTGGCGGCCTTGGTGGCGGCGTAGTGGACGTAGCGGCCGGGGCTGCCGAGGGTGGCGGCCGCGGAGGAGACGTTGACGATGGCCCCGCCGCCCGACTCGGCCATGTCCCGGGCGGCCCGGCGGCAGCAGAGCAGGTACCCGAGGAGGTTCACGTCGAGCACGCGGCGCAGGTCCTCGACCCGGATGTCGGCGAGCCGGCCCGGGGTGCCGGTCACTCCGGCGTTGTTGACCAGGCCGGTCACCGCACCGAACTCGGCTCCGGCGATGTCGAAGAGCCGCTCCACGCCGCATTCCTCGGAGGTGTCACCGCGTACGGTCACACACCGGGCGCCCGCCTCCCGCACCCGATCGGCGGTGGCCTTGGCGGCCGCGTCGTCGTGGAGGTAGCCGAGGACGATGTCGTGCCCGTCGGCGGCGAGCTGGACGCATGTCGCGGCGCCGATTCCGCGACTGCCACCGGTGACGATGGTGACCGGTCGACGTGACATGTGAGCCTCCTGTGTGACGCGTTGCCCCGTGTCGTGCCCACACCTGGGTGGCCGCAGGCTAACACCGTGACACCTGGGCTGACCAGGGAAAAGGATCTTCCGCGGTGGGCCCGGGGCTGCCCGGAATCAACTGCACGGCGGCTCAAGCGTGTTGGGCAACGCGTCCTGGAGGAAGGCGTATTGGTCTCACAACAACTCTTTCGAAAGAACTGTTGTGGGTCTACTCTCGGCGCATGGTCGCTTCCCCCGCTTCCCCCGCTCCCTCCGCCGCGTCGGCTGCATCCGCCGGATCTGCCGCCGCCGAGTCGTCGGGACGACAGGACATCGAGCTCGACACGGCCGCCCTGCGCGTACTCGCCCACCCGATGCGCCTGAACGTGCTCACCCTCCTGCGGGAGCGTGGCCCGGCCACCGCGACCCGGATCGCCGAAGAACTCGGCATCAACCCCGGGGCGGCCAGCTACCACCTGCGGCGCCTCGGGGCGGGTGGGCTCATCGTCGAGGAACCCGGGCGCGGCACCGGGCGCGAGCGGTGGTGGAAGGCCGCCCATCGCCAGTCGGTCCACGATCCCGCCTCCAACTCCGCCGAACGGCGCGAGGCCGGCCGCGCCTACACGCACGCCGTCGCCCTCGCGGCGGCGGACCGCCTGCGCAGGGCCGCACACGAGGTACCGCTCCTGCCCGAGGAATGGCTCGACGCGTCCGCCTTCGGCGACTTCCTCATGTACCTGACGCCGGGGGACGTGGCCCGGATGCGCGCCGAGATCTTCCAGGTGATCTCGCGCTACCACCACGCGGAGGACGAGGCCCCTGAAGGGGCGTCACCGGTAGCGGTGCAGGTGCAGGCGTTCCCGGTACCGGGAACGGCCCTGCCGCCGGCCGGTGATGGCGCGTGAAGCCGGCGGGGGCAGCCGCGGCCGCGGTCGCGGCGGCGTCCGCGCGGCCCGGCTACCGGGACGCCAACGTCCTGCGCTGGCTCTTCGCGTACACCGCCTCGGTCACCGGCGACGTCGTCTACTTCCTCGCGCTGACCTGGGCCGCCGTACGGGTCGGCGGGCCGTCGCAGGTGGGCCTGGTGGTCGCGGCCGGAGCCCTGCCCCGTGCGGTGCTCATGCTCGGGGGCGGTGTGGTGGCCGACCGGTTCGGGCCGCGGCGGGTCGCCGTCGTCAGCGACGCGGTGCGCTGCGCGGTGATCCTCGGGGCCGCCGCGGTGCTCACGCTCGGGTCCCCCGGCGTGTGGCCCCTGGTCGCCCTCGCGTCGGTCTTCGGCGTGGTCGACGCGGTGTTCATGCCGGCGGTGGGCGCGCTCCCGCCGCTCATCGCGGCGCCCGCACAGTTCGCCAGGATCCAGGGGATGCGGGGGCTGTCGGTCCGGCTGAGCAACGCGGCGGGTCCGCTGCTGGCGGCGGCCGTCCTGGTGACGGCCGGCGCGGCCGGTGCGTTCACCGCCGCGGGCGTCCTGTTCGCCCTCTCGCTCGCGACGCTCCTCACCGTGCGGGCCGCCTCGTCGGCACGGCCGCCCCGGCCCGCTTCCGCGTCCGCTTCCGCGCCTGCTTCCGAGCCCGGCTCGGCGCCCGGTTCGGCGCTCGCCTCCGAGCCCGGCTCGGCGCCCGGGTCGGCGCCCGCCTCCGCGCCCGCCTCCGAGCCCGGCTCCGCCTCCGCCCGGCGTGAGCTGGCCGGCGGGCTGCGCTACGTCCGCCGCCACCGGATGCTGCTCCCGCTGGTCGCGGTCATCGGGCTGGGCGAGATGTGCTTCAGCGGTCCCGTGGCCACCGGCTTGGTGCTCCTGGCCGACGAACGCGGCTGGGGCGCGGCGGGCATGGGGTGGATCGCGAGCGCCTTCAGCGCGGGAGCCGCCACGTCGGCCCTGCTGCTCACCGTCTCGGCCCGCATACCGCGCGCCGGGCTGGTGATGTGTGCGGCGCTGCTCGGTACGGCCGGGGGAGCGGTAGCCCTGGGGCGTGCGCCCTCGCTGCCCCTC
The DNA here is from genome assembly GCF_053593795.1 of Streptomyces sp. NPDC002104. Lineage (NCBI taxonomy): Bacteria > Bacillati > Actinomycetota > Actinomycetes > Kitasatosporales > Streptomycetaceae > Streptomyces > Streptomyces sp. NPDC002104. Next base: position 64,246 of record NZ_JBSFDF010000017.1, read on the forward strand.
GCCGTCGTCCTCGGTTCCCTGATCGGACTGACCAGCGGGTTCACCTCCACCGTGACCGGTGCGCTGCTCCAGACGGAGACGGACCCCCGCTATCTCGGACGGGTCACTTCGGTCACGACCCTGTGCACGCTGGGCCTCGCTCCCGTGCTCTTCCCCGCCGTCGGCGTCACGGTGGCGCTGTGGGGAGCGGAGGCGTTCTTCGCCGGCTGCGGAGTGATCTGCCTGCTCGCCGCATCCCTCGGCCTCGCCGTCCCCGTGCTCCGGCGAGCCGAACTCCACGCACCCGAACCCATGGCGCCCGCAGCCGTCGCGGGTTGATCCGGGATTTCCGCCCGGGCCCGGGTGCGACCGCAGGGGCGGACCGGGGCCCGGGAAGGGCCGGAGCGGGGGCGGCTAAAGTGCCGACATGGACGCAGCGAGCACGGCCACCGGCACCGGCACCGGGACGGCCACCGGCACCGGCACCGGGACGGCCACCGGTACCGGCACGGCCCCGACCCTGGAAGACGTGGCCCGCGCCGCCGGGGTGTCCCGGGCCACCGTGTCCCGCGTGGTGAACGGGGTCCGCAATGTCGATCCCGCCATCCAGGAGGCGGTCCAGCAGGCCGTCGCCGCCACCGGCTACGTGCCGAACCGCGCGGCCCGCTCACTGGTGACCCGCCGCTCGGGTGCGGTGGCGTTGGTGGTCTCGGGCGCGGGCGCCGACACCGGCCGGGTGTTCCAGGACCCCTTCTTCGGGCGGGTGGTGAGCGGGGTCGTACGGGCCCTGCGCCCGCGCGGGGTGCATCCGGTGCTGCTGTTCGCCGACGGGGAGGCGGACCGCGCGCAGGTGGTCTCGTACCTCACCCAGGGAGGTGGGGACGGAGCGCTGCTCGTCACCACCGACGGCCACGACCCGCTGCCCGGCATGCTCGTGCGCGCCGGTGTGCCCGCGGTGCTCTTCGCCCGGCCGGCTCCCGAGATCCCGCTGGACTGGGTCGACCTGCGCCACCGCGAGGGCGGGGCGCTGGCCGCGCGGCACCTCCTCGCCCGGGGCTGCCGGCGGCTCGCCGCGATCGGCGGTCCGGCGGACGTCCCGGCGAGCCGGGACCGGGTGGAGGGCTTCCGGGAAGCGCTGTCCGGAACGGCGGTACGGGTGGCCGAGGCCGATTTCACCCTGGACGGCGGCGAGCAGGCGATGCGCGCACTCCTGGCCGAACACCCGGACCTGGACGGGGTGTTCGCGGCGAACGACCTGATGGCCCAGGGCGCCTGCCTGGTGCTGCGCGAACACGGCCGCCGGATCCCCGAGGACGTGGCGGTGGTCGGCTTCGACGACTCCGGCGCGGCGGTGGCGGCGCGGCCCCGGCTGACGACGGTCCGCCAGCCGGTGGAGGAGATGGCGGCGGAGATGGTCCGCCTCCTCCTGGACCGGGTGGCCGGCACGGCCGCGGCGGACCCGGCGGCGGTGCTCTTCGACCCGGAGCTGGTGGTCCGCGACTCGGCGTGAGTTCCATCGGCGTGAGGTCCAGGGGCGTGGGCGCCCCTGCTCAGCAGTCGAAGGCCGACCAGCAGATGCCGTTGCGCAAGCGCTGGTCGTCGAGCACGAGTGCGCGGATCGCCTCGGGAAGCCGGCCGCGCTGCCACCGGCACTCCCGGCGCCCGGCAGCCTCGCCCTCGCCCTCGGGCGCTGCGGCGCGGACGGCCTTGATCGCATAGGCGGCCGCGCCGAGCTCGTGCGCGGCGACATGAGCGACGGCCCCGGCCTGCCCCGCGGCGTACGCGGCGTGGCGGGCCGCCCCGCGCAGGTCCCGGGCCGCGCCCATCGCATGGCCGCCCGCCGCGCGTGACGCGGTCATGGTGACCTCACCGCGGACCCATGCCCGGACGTGCTCGATCGCCCGGCGCGGCCGCGGATCCTCGGGCCGGGCCGACTCGAACAGTCCGAGGACGTGCTCGGCGCACTCTGCCGCCCAGAGGGCGAGAAGGCGGTGATCCGCGTCGCTGAGGGTCCCGCCCCGGCGGGCCGTCACGAAACGGAGGTCCCGTTCCTTCGGAAGGATCATGGTCAGCGCTCCTTGGACACCCCGGGCCCGTGCCCCGCAACGGGCCCCGGCTTCGCCTTCGACTCCGGCCCCGCCCCGCCCCGGGACGGGGGTTGCGATCCTAGTCCCGGCACGGGCTCCGCTAGGGGTCCCGGCCCCGGCCCCGGCTCCGGCCCGGACCGCGGCACTGGCTCCGCCCTCGATCCTGGTCCCGGCCCGGACTGCGGCCTAGCCTTCGGCTCCGGCCCAGGCCCAGGCCCAGGCCCAGGCCTAGGCCCAGGCCCAAGCCCAGGCCCAAGCCCAGGCCCCGGCACAGGTTCCGGTGCGGGCCGTGCCCGGCCTAGCCCCGCGCCCCCGCCGCCGGGGTGCCGCCGCGGGTTCGGAGGGACGTCTGCCAGCCCGGGGCCTCCGCCGTGGGCTCCGGTGGGGTGCGGCGGCCGCCCGTGGCGAAGAAGGCGGCCAGGGGGAGGGTGGCCGCGCCCACGGTGACCGCGTCCGGGCCCAGTGAGCCCATGTCGATGGTGACCCGGGCGGCCGGATGACGCAGCGAGTAGCGCGTCGCGTGGTCCCGTACCGCCGGGAGGATGTGCGGGCCCAGCATCAGGCCCGCCCAGCCGCCGATCAGGATCCGCTCGGGCTGGAACAGGTTGATCAGGTCCGACAGGCCGGCTCCCAGGTACTCCGCGGTCTCGTCGAGCAGCTCCAGCGCGACCGCGTCCCCGCCGCCGGCCGCCGCCAGCAGCGCGGCCAGGGCATCCTCCTCGTCCCCGGCGGCGGCGTCCCCGCCGCCCCGCTCCGCCCACCGCGCCAGGAGCGACTCCGCCCCCGTGTAGGCCTCCAGGCAGCCCAGCGCCCCGCAGCGGCAGCGCCGCCCGCGGACCTGCACCGTCAGGTGGCCCCACTCCAGCGGTGCGCCCTCCGTGCCTGCGCCGTCGGGGGAACCGTCGGTGATCAGGCTCGCGCCCACGCCGGAACCGAACAGCACGACCACCGCGTCCCGGGCCCCGCGGCCCGCGCCGAACCACATCTCCGCCTGCCCGAGCGTGCGGGCCCCGTTGTCGATGAGGTACGGGACCTCGGGCGGTACGGCGCCCGTCGCCCGCAGCAGCGCCTCCAGCGGGACCGCGTCCCAGCCGATGGTCTGCCCGTGGACGACCGTACCGCCCGGCGCGTCCCGGTCGACGATGCCGGGGACCCCGATGCCGACCCCCAGGAGCCGGTCCGTTCCGACCCCGGCCCGCTCCAGGACGGTGGCGATCCCGCTCCGCACGTGGTCGACGACCGGCCCGACGTCGTAGCAGCCGCGCGGTTTCAACGGCAGTTCCGTGCGCGCCAGTTCGGTCAGCGTCAGGTCGAACAGCTCGACCCTGACCCGGGTTTCGCCGACATCGATGCCGATCATGTGTGCGCTGCCCGGCGCCACGCGCAGCAGCGTACGCGGCCGGCCGCCGTCCGAGTCGACGACGCCGGCCTCCTCCAGCAGTCCGTCCGCGACGAGTTCACCGACCACGTTGCTGACGGATCCCGAACTCAGCCCTGTCGCGGGGCCCAGCTCCTGCCGGCTCATGGGCGCGCCGAAGTACAACTGCTGGAGTACGGCGCTGCGGTTGCCCCTTCTCAGGTCCCGCACCGTACGTCCACTGCGCCCCGTCGTCATGTGGCTCCTTCCGCCCCGACACCGATCGCAACATACCCTTGCGCGGCCCCTCGGGGCGAGCCTTTGCCGAGGCTTACCTCACAGCGTGAATTAATTCCCGCCGCGCCGCGCCCGCTCCTCCTCCCCGGGTGGACGCGGCTCTTCGTGGTGGGATGGGGGCGGGGGCAGACGCACGGCTCACGGAGAGGCGAGAAGGTATGTCCGAGGACCAAGAGGGCACCATGCGGGCCATGACGTACGACACGTACGGCGGAGTGGAGGTGCTCTCCGAGACCCGGATCCCCGTGCCCAAGGTCGGGCCCGGCGAGGTTCTCGTCCGCGTCCGGTGCGCCTCCGTCAACCCCGTCGACTGGAAGATCATGGCGGGCGGGCTCGACGGCCTGATGGACGTCGTGTACCCGGTCGTCCCCGGCTGGGACGTCGCCGGCACCGTCGAGTACGCGGGCATCGACACCCCCGAGTTCACCGCGAGCGACGAGGTCATCGCGTACGCCCGCAAGGACTACGTCCACGGCGGCACCTTCGCCGAGTTCGTCACCGTGCCCGTACGGGCCCTCGCGCCCAAGCCCGCCTCCCTGACCTGGCAGCAGGCCGCGGGGCTGCCGCTGGCCGGCCTCACCGCGTACCAGCTGCTCACGCGCCTGGACACCGGCAAGGAGGACACCGTCCTGGTGCACGGAGCCGCGGGCGGTGTCGGCTCCATGGGCGTGCAGATCGCCCGCGCGCTGGGGGCCCGTGTCATCGGCACCGCCTCGGCCCGCAACCACGACCGGCTGCGCGAGCTGGGCTGCGAACCCGTCGAGTACGGGGACGGTCTCGCCGGGCGGGTCCGGGAGCTGGCGCCCGAGGGGGTCACCGTCGTCGCCGACTTCGTCGGGGGAGTCCTCGACACCACCCTGGCGGTCCTGGCCGAGGGCGGCCGGCACGCCTCCATCGCCGACCACACCGTGCTCGGCTCCGGCGGCCAGTGGATGTGGGTGCGGCCCGTCGGCGACGACCTCGCCGAGCTGGGCCGGCTGGCCGACGCCGGGCAGCTCACCGTCAACGTCGCGGAGACCTTCCCTCTCGCGGAACTGGCGGCCGCCTTCGCGCTCAGCCAGGAGGGCCACACCGCCGGGAAGATCGTCCTGGAGCTCTGAGCCCGCCTGATCGTGCTGGTGCGCGGGCGTACGGGCGTACGGGCGTACGGGCGTAAGGGCGTACGGGCGTAAGGGCGTACGAGCACGCGCCGCCCGGTTCGGGTCCGGGCGGCGCGTGGGTGTGGGGGAGGAGCGGTCGCGCTACGGAAGGCGGCCGTCAGGGCCGAGCACGGTGCCGGCCTCCGGGTGGAACTGGTCGTAGCCGCGGTTGTTGCACTGCAGGCCGCCCTTGATGCAGTGCTCGACCATGGCGTTCAGGGTGCGCTCGTCCCACGCGTTGAAGAAGTCGTAGTGGAAGGTGTGGCCGGACCCGCTGGACAGCCTGACCTGCGACATGTCACCGCTGACCGGGAAGGCCATCTTGAACTCGACCATCGGAACCGCGACCGGGTGGGAGGCGGGGCAGACGTTGTCGTTGTTGCCGGGCTTGGTCACCGGGTAGGCCATGTGCGCCTTGTGGTCCGGCACGTCGAGGTTCTTGCCGTCCCAGCAACTGGGGGACTGCATACGGATGTTGAGCTGACTGCCGGCGGGGCAGTTCGCCGGGAACTCGGTGTTCTTGAAGCTCTCACCGCACTCCCAGCCCTCGACCCAGCCCTTGTGCGCGCGGAACTCGGCCGCGGTCTGGGTCGGGCTGCCGACGACGAAGCGCAGTCCCTTGGGGAAGGGGCGCACGCTCGTGTAGTCGGTGACGCCGGTCTTGTAGTAGATGACCTGGGGGCCGGTGGGCAGGACCTTCTGGTTGCCGTTGAGGAGCGTCGGCATCCAGTAGCCGGACAGGTCGCCGAGCGCGGTGCAGGCCGTGCTGCCGGCACTCAGGGAGGCGGTGGTGCTGTTGCCGTCGGTGCCGGTGTTGCCCATGAAGGTGTGGTCGTGCGAGGCGCCGGGCCGGCCCGCGAAGACGATCGGGTCGTCGGGCGCGGTCTTGGTGACGGAACAGTTGGCCTGGAACTCGTGGAAGTACCGGTCCGGCGGGTTGTTCCAGGACGGGGTGACGCCCGTGACCTGCGGAACGGCCGGGATGTAGCCGTCGCCGTCGGGGTCGTCGCCCCCGGCGACCGCCGCCACGGCGGAGTGGTCCATGTTCATGTGGACGGCGCCGGTGTCGGGCGAGGCCTGTGCGGTGAGCGTGGTGGCGCCGAGACCGGCGGCCGCGGTCACGGCGATGGCCGCCGAGACCAGGAGCGCGGACAGGGTCCGCGGTCGGAGATGCATCGTTCCTTCAGCTCCTTCTGGGGGAGGGGGGAAGAGGGCGCGGGGTTGGGAGAGCGCTCTCTCGCTTGCCCCGGAAAACGCGGGGCGGCCGGTGGCCGCCCCGCGAACCGGGCGTCAGGGGTTGATCAGGGGAAAGAGACGACGGTGGAGGGGGTGGTCGAGGTGCCGGAGGTCGGCGCGCCCGTGTTGTTGATGACGTGCTCGTACTGGCCGTTGCCGCCGAGGGAGACCACGAGGATGTCGTGGAACTTCACGCCCGGCTTCACCGGGACCTCGAATCCGTGGTCCTGACGGATCGTCGGGTCGACGTTGTAGTAGCAGTAGCTGCCCAGGCCCCAGCCCTCGTGGGTGTTGACCGAGTCGGCGACCTTGTAGGCGGCGTATCCCTTGACCGAACCGTTCTGGACCGCGGCCTGGTTGGGGGCGTCGTACGCCTTTTCGTTCTGGAAGAAGATCGTGCGGCCGCGCTCGCCGTTCCACTCCACGTCGTACTTGTTGAAGTGCTCGACGAACAGGCCGGTGGCCAGGACGTCGTCACCGTTGACGCGGAACCCGTAGTCGGAGCGGTTGGTCTCCCAGCCCACCCCGTCCCCGTGGTCGGCGCGCCAGATCCACGTGTGGTCGACGATCGTGTCGTGGTTGTTGATCACCATGCCGACCGTGGCCTTGCCGGCGCCCGCGCCGCCGACGCGGATGAACACGTCCTGGACGGTGGTCGGGTTCGCCGCGTGGTCCGTGGTGGTGCCGGCCGGGCCGACCTCCAGCAGGCTGGGGGAGTTGACCTGGCCCGCGTCGACCAGGAAACCGGCCAGCTTCACGCCGTCGACGTCGCCGACCTTCATCGCCGTCACCCCGTTGTCCGGGACGATGGTGGCGAGGCCCAGGCCCAGGACGACCGTGTCCGCACGGTTGACCTGGATGGTCTGGTTGACGTGGTAGACGCCCGGGGTGAAGAGCAGGTGCAGACCCTGGGCCAGTGCCTGGTTCATCGTTGCGGCGGTGGTGCCGGGCTTGACCACGTAGAACTGGCTCAGCGGGATCGAGGAGCCCTGCGGCGCGCCGTTGCCCCAGGAGGTGCCGCGGGCGTTGGTGCGCTTGGCCGGGACGAACACCTTGTACTCGGAGCCGTCCAGGTAGAGGAACGGCTTCTCGCGGGAGACCGGGGTGGTGTCGAGGGTGGTGTAGCGGGGCTCCGGGAAGCTCTGTGCGGGTGCGCCCTGGGTGCCGGAGAAGACCTGGTTCCAGACGCCGTTGGACCAGCCGCCGATGGAGCTGTCGCGGGTGTACCACTGCTGCTGCGAGTAGTTGCCGACCTGGCCGTCGATCTTCGAGTCGGCGATGAAGCCGCCCGAGGACCAGCCGTAGCCGGAGGGGGCGAGGTTGAGTCCGCCCTTGACGTGCATCCGGCGGAACGGAGCGGCCTGGGAGACGGCCCAGCGGTCGGTGCCGTTGACCGGGTTGAGCGCGAGGTTCTCGGCCGAACGCCAGAAGTTCTGGGTGGCGTTGCCGCCGAACCAGCCCGCGTCGACGGTGACGTCACCGTTGATGGTGGTGTCGTCCGGGCTCAGCCCGAGGCCGGAGATCGAGGTGTAGAAGCCGATCTGGGCGTTGAGGCCGTTGTAGGTGCCCGGCTTGAAGAGGAACTGGTAGCGCCCGGAGCCGAACTGCGCCGACTCCTGCTGCGCGAAGACCTGGTCCAGCTTGGCCTGGATGTTCGGCGTCGAGGGATCGAAGACGATCACGTTGGGGCCGAGGTCGCCGCCGCCGGGGAGCTGCGGGCCGGTGCCGCCGGTGGTCCCGTAGACCTGGAACTCCCAGAGGGAGTAGCCGTATCCGGTGGTGCGCTGGGTGCCGTACACGCGGACGTAGCGGGCGGTGCCGGTGATGTCGTGGGTCGCGACCCCGCCGGTGGAGTTGGCCGTGGAGTAGGCCGTGGACCAGTTCGCGCCGTCCGTGGACAGCTCGACGCGGTACGCCTTCGCGGCGGCGGTCTCCCAGCGCAGGACGACCTGGCTCAGCTGGGCGCTCGCGCCCAGGTCGACCTGTATCCACTGGGGGTCGGAGAACTGGCTCGACCAGCGGGTGCCGTTGTTGCCGTCGACGGCCGCGGAGGCCGGGGTGCCGGCGCCCTCGGTGGAGGAGGCGGTGGCGGGCTTGCCCTGGGAGAGGAGCGTGGGCGCGGCGGTCGCCGCGGTGCTCGGCAGGAGCACGAGGAGGGCCGCGACGAGGGCGCCGGCCAGAGAAGCCACGGTCAGCCGGGACGGACGCGAGGGGCGGCGCGAGGGATGACGCGATGGGTGGGGAGGGTGAGCGGAGAGGAGGGGCATGCGGGGCTACTCCTGACGTTGTGGATCCGGGGGGATCGAAGCGTGAGTGAACTGCCCGGCGCCTGGGCCGTCAAGGGTTTGAGCGTTCATGAACTGAAGATCCAATGACGTATCAAACAAGCATCAGGCCTGTGAACTTGGAGTTTCTTCAATCCTTGTGAAAAGTGTTGACGAAAAAACTTTGCCCGACTCTACTGATGCTCTGACCGCTCCGTCCCGCCGTGCCCGTCAGGGGCGGGACGGAGCTCCGGCCGAGAACCCTTCGCCGCGTTCGGGGAGTGGGGTCCGATGGCCCGGCCGGTGCTGCCGTGCGTTCGTTACTTGTCGTCAGGGAAGGCCGGGGACGGCCCGGGAAGGTCAGGAAAGGTCGGGTACGGTGCCGCAGTCCGCCCACGTCACCTCGGTGCCGGGGAGCGTCGCCGACCAGGGCGCGGCGAGGGCCGCCAGGGTGTTCGCGTCCGGCGGCGTGTGGCCGAGGCCGATCGCGTAGCGGGCCAGGGCCGGGGTCCGCTCGAAGGGCCGGGGCCAGGCGTGCGCCTCCGCCAACCCCGCCTGCGCCAGGGTGCCGAGCAGGGCGCGGAGCCGACCGCGGGTGCGGCCGAGGTTGTCCTCGAAGTCCCCGGGGCGCGGGCCCGTCACGGTGACCACGGCCCAGGCGGCGTGCCGGCGGTGCGCAGGCGCTGCGGGGGCGGGCCGCGCCGCGGGGCTCAGCTCCAGCGCCTCCCAGGTGGCGAACAGCTCCCGCGTCAGCAAATCGGCGATGCCCGCGGTGACTTGGGCGGTGCAGCTACGGACCGGGGCGGACGGGGTCAGCACCGTGACGGGGTCCTCGCTGCCAGGGCCCTCGCCCTGCTCCGCCGGGGCCAGGCTCACGGGGGTGCGCCAGTCCCAGGCGGCCCAGGTGGCGAAGAAGGCGCGGAGCAGGGGGCCGGGGGAGAGGTCGGGGGCGGAGCGGACGGTGCGGGCGGCCAGTACGGACCAGGCGAGACCGGGCAGGCCGCCGAAGGGCGCCGAGTCCAGACCCCGGGACCGGGCCCAGGCCTTGACCTCGCGCGCGAGCCGGGCGAAAGCCGCGTGCTCCGGGCCCACGAAGTCCCGTACCGCCTCGGCATCGCTCACCGCACTCAGTGCCACCGCCGCGGCCTCGCCGAGTTCCATCCGCCGGGCGACGGCCCGGTCCGGCGGCGCCGCTCCGGTGGCGACCACCACCAGGTCCACGTCCAGCCCGTCGACGCCGAACCGCAGGCCCGGCACCCGGGCGCCGGTCACCTCGCGGAGCCGCTCCGCCCCGGGCAGGGCCGAGGCGACCCGCGCCCGCACCTGCGCCGCCCCGACGGCTCCGGGCAGCGCCACGACCAGGTCCACGTCCGCACCGGGCAGCGCACAGCCGATCCGGCGCGAGCCGGCCAGATGCACGACCCCTTCCGGGAGCGCGGCCGCGACCCGTGCCACGAGGCCCGCGGCGTCGGCCCCGGCCCCGGGGGCGCCTCCTGTCCCCGTTCCTGCTGCAAGGGGCCCCGTGCCGCCCGGGTGGGGTGTCACGGGGCGTGGGGGCTCCGGCTCCGGGGTCCAGCCGGCTTCTCCGGTGCCCAGCCGGACCGTCGCGCGGATCTCCATCCGGCCGTCGCCGCGCCGGGACAGGACGGCCAGCGACTCCACGCGCGCCGGGCGGCCACCGCCGAGGCGGGCCGTGAACTCACGTTCCGCGCGTACGGGATCGGAGCTGCGCCCCAGTGTCAGGTGGGGCGTGAACCCCTCGGCGCGGCCCCGGCAGCCCGGGAACCGAGCGGCCAGGGACCGGCGCAGCTCCTGCCACGGGGTGTCACCGGCCGCGGCCGGATCCAGCCACAGGGTCGGGCCGAAGCCGTACACGCCCTCCAGCCGCGCCGTGAACGCGGGTGACTGCGACGCCGCTTCGGCCAGGAGGGGCAGCGCCGCCTCGAAGGAGGACTCCGGTACGAAGCCGAAGAGCAGATTCACATGCGCGGGCCAGCGCTCCGCCTGCTGGTCGTGCGCACGGCGCAGGGCTTCCACCGCCTCGTCCTCCGGCGGCAGCCAGGCCACCGCCGTCCGTGAGGTGGCGGGGACGTCCAGCACCGCGTGCCCGGAGCCCGCGCCGGCCGCCGGGTCGAAGTCCAGGGTTGCCTCGACGCCGTAGTGATCGGAGATGAACAGGCCGTCCGCCGAAGGGGAGTCGCCGCGCAGCGCGGCCCGTGCCACGCGCGCCTGCGGCGAACGCAGCAGGATCCGGTCCAGGCGGGCGGCCCGGCCCGACAGCGACCCCACCGCGGCGAGGGGGTTGGCGATCGGATCGAAGGTCGGGGTGGTGTCGTGCGACCCGTGCACCTCGGTCCACGCGTCCCGCAGGCCCAGTACCGCCGCCGGACCTCCGGCGCCCGACCGGCCGTCGTTGAAATCGCCGAGCAGGGCCACGCCGGCCGCCTCGATTCCGGCCAACCCGTCGGTCAGTCGACTCAGTTCCATGCCGCGCCGGTCCCCGCCGCGTTCCGTGTGATCGCTCGTCAGGTGCGTGGCGGCGACCACCAGCGGTCCGCCCGCCGTGTCCACGGTCACGGCGACGACCGCCTTGTGCGGACCCAGAACGTGAACGCCCGCCTCCCGCACCGGCAGCCGGCTCAACACCAGCAGCCCGCTCTCCGCCACGTCCCGGCCGCCCGGGTCGGCGGCGACCGTGTACCCGGCCCGGATCCAGGACTCGGCGAGCAGCATGCGCAGCAGGTCGCGTTCGACTTCCTGGAGCGCGATCACATCGGCGTCGGCCGCCGCCAGGTCGGCCAGCAGCAGCGGCCTGCGCCGCTCGGTGGCGATGCGCGGGGCGTCGTACCGGTCCCAGAGCGTGTTCCACGTCAACAGCCTTACGGTGGAAGGGGGTTGGCTGCGGGGAGCGCTCTCCGGCACCACCCGCCACGCGCCGCCGCCGGACGCGTCCCACGCGTACGGGGTTCGTGCGGTGAAGAACGGCGCCCGCAGCAGCCGCGGGGCGCGGACCCGCCCGGCCGTGGTGCTGTCGATGACGTCGACGCCCGTGGCCCGGTCCCACACCAGTTCGCCGTCGGCCTCCACGAACAGCACCCGGTGCCAGGGGATGTCGCCGCCGGGCACGAAGGACGGGAGGGGCACCCGCTTCGGGGCGGCTCCGCGCTGGAGCAGGCCCAGGGTGAACCGGGCGGGATCGAAGCGGGGGTCCCAGCGGACCTGGTGGTAGAGCTCCTCACTGGTACGCATCAGTTCTCCCCGCGGCTCACCGGGCGGCTTGCGGAGAGGGCCTTCGTACTGGCCGCCGCGGTGGCCGCCGCGCCGATCGTGCCCGCCGTGTCCTCGACGGTTCCGTCCGCCCCGATGTACCAAGTCCGGTGCGCCTCACCGGGATACGGCGGGGCGAACCGGCGCAGCTGCGAGGTCAGCACCGGCTCCGGCACCGGGTGGGCGCGCGTGGAGTTGCGGCGCAGCAGCTCCGCCTCCCCGACCAGCAGCACGGCGTGGGTGACCAGCGCGTCGCGCCGCCGCGCGACCGTGCCGGCCAGAGCGCGCTGCTGCGCGGTGAGGGAGGTCGCGTCCCACACCACGGTGCCGCCGCTCCGCGCGGCCGCGGCGAGCGCGGAGTCCAGCCGGTCGAGGCCCTCGCGGAGCACGTCCGCGTTGTCCCGCTGGTCGGCTCGCGCACCCCGGGCTCCGCGCAGGTCGTCGAGGCTGATGGAGGTCTCCACCCCGGGCAGGTTCCGGGCGAACGTGCTCTTCCCGCTGCCCGAGGGCCCGCAGAACTGCACCAGCCGGGGGAAGGAGCCGCCGTCCCGCCACCGCCAGGTTGCCGCGACCGCCTCCTCGGGGCCGGTCAGTCTGCCCTGCCCGTAGGCCTGGCGCGCCTCGGCCCAGCACCGGTCGGCGGCGTCCCCGCCGATCCGGCCGACGGCGGTCGTGTTCCCGTCTCCGTCGCCGTCCCCGTCCCCGTCGCCCGCTCCGGCTCCGGCTCCGGCTCCGGCGAGAGCCTCTCGGAGCCCGGTCCGCAGGGATTCCAGGGGTGAGGGCCCGAGCAGCCCCGCCTCCTCGGCGTGCAGCGCGGACCACTCGACGCACTCGGCGGCCTCGGAGAGCGCTCCCGCCCCCGCTCCCGCCCCCGCCACCGCGCCCGCCAGCGCGTGCAGTACCCCCAAGTCGGCCGCCTCCGCCATCCGTACGAGCCCCGCGCGCCGTTCCGTGTCCGGGTAGGGGAAGGGCCTGCGCAGCGCCGGCTGGAGGCCGACCAGGTCCGCGACCCGCCGTGCGGTGGCCATCCCGAGCGGTCCGGCCGCCAGCCGGGAGGCGAGGGCGGCTCGCGGTACGCCGTGCAGGGCCGCCGCCAGGAGTCCGGCCAGCCGCTCCTCTCCGGACCTGCGCACGCCCAACCCGTCGATGCGGTCCGCCACTTCGGCGACCAGCCCCTCGACTCCCGCCGCCGCGGCCAGGGTGTCGGCTCCCACCGCCCGGAGCAGCCCGGCCGCGTCCGGATCCGCGCCCGACCGGGCGTCCCACAGGGCGGCCGCCGGACCCAGCCCGTTCGGCACGACCTGGGCGTACATCCAGTGCGTGTCCGTCTGCACGTGCCCGCCCCGCACCCACTTGGCCACGCGGCGCCCGAAGTCGGCCCGGTCGAAGCCGGCCACGGTGCGGACGACGTACCCCTCCTGCCGCGCCGTGTCGAGCCGGAGCCGGCGCAGCGCCCGTTCGTCGAAGACCCCGCGCCACAGGACGCGCGGCCCCGGGACCCCGAGACCGCGCAGGAAGAGCACCGTCCGGTCCCAGTCCAGGCAGTGGTCGCCGTCCCACACCGAGAACCCGTAGAACCACGCGTCGAGTTCCTCGTACGCGAGCGAGTGCCGGGCGTAGACGTTCTCCCCGCACACCCGCCAACCGGCCGGTATTCCGGGGCCGATGCGGCCCTGCAGACCCTTCACCCAGGCCCGCGAAGGATGGTGGCCCGAGTCGAGCGACCGCGCGTGCAGGCCGTCGGCGTAGAGCGTGGTGTTCTCGCCGTCGAGCTTCTCGGTGACCACGACCTCGCGCCCGGCGAACCCCGCCAGCATGCCGGGCCCGGTGGTGCGCACGTCGTCGGACGCCGCACCCGGGGACCAGGGCAGGTGCGGGGTCCGGGGGTAGTGCGTGCGCATGATCCGCTCCCTGCGGGCCGGGGCTGGTGCCCGGCCACTCTAGGGAGGCGGAACCCGCCCGGACCAGCGAATATCGGCGTCGGGGCGGTACGGCAGCCGGTAGGTGTCAGTACCCGACGGTGAAACGCCTGCCCGCGTGCGCGTCGCGCTCGATCTCGTCGAGCAGCGCGACCGCGAAGTCCTCCGTGGAGATCAGGCTCCTGCCGTCGTCGTCCACCACGAGCTCGTCGAGCCCCAGCCGGTACGTGCCCGTCCGGGTGCCCGGCTCGATCGTGGCGGCCGGGCTGAGGTTGGTCCAGTGGACCTCGTCCACCGGAACCGTCCGCAGGAAGTCGAGGGCGTCCCCGTGGGCGTGCATGAGGGCGAGCACCGGCTCCGGGATCCCGGCCTGGTCCCAGACCTTCGGTCCGCCGGGGGTGCGCAGGGACCCCGCACCGCCGACAGTGACCACGCGCGGCCGGGGCCCGTCCTCGCCGAGGGTCTGCACGCCGCCGATCAGTGCCTTGGCCGCGGCGACGAGCGTGCCGGGATCCCCGGAACCGGGACCGTACGCGCTGACCACCACGTCCTGCCCGGTGGCCGCCGCGGTGACGGACGCGGGGTCGAGGACGTCGCCGCGTACGACGGTGACGTCGGCGGAACTGGCTTCGGACTCGGCGAAGTGCGCGGGATCGCGCACGACGGCCGTGACCTGGTGTCCGCGCCCGAGTGCTTCGTGCATCACCCGGGATCCGATGGTGCCGGTCGCGCCGAAGAGAGCGATCTTCGCCATGGCCACTCCTGGAGGTGGAGGCTGGAGGGGCCCCGGTCGGGGTCCGCCGGGCCCATCCAAGCGAATCCCGCCTCCCGCACCCGGCAGCGCCACGCGGTCAGTGGCACAGCGCGACGATGGCCGGGTCCACCCTGCCCCGGGCCGCCGCGCACAGGGGTGCCATGTCGTACGTACGCCGCGGCGCCGGCCGGGTGCGCCGCGCCTTCGCGGCCGGCGCCGCGGGCTTCTTCGGCGCGGCCCGCCGGGGCCGCTCCGGCCGGTGCCGGGGAACGGCGGGCTTCACCCGGCTGCGCTCCCGGACGGCGGGCTGCCGGGGCGGGTCCGGCTGCCGGGCGGCCACGGCCCGGGGCACGGGTGCGGAGGCGTCGTCCGAGCCCGCCTCCGAGCCCGCCTCCGAGCCCGCATCCGGGCCCGCCTCCGACGCCGGAACCGCTCCCCGTACCGCCATCGGATCCGCGTCCTGCGCGACTTCGGGCAGCGCCCCCAGCGGCCCGGCCACCTCCGCCGGTCCGGGCAGGCCCGTCCGCACCACCGTCGGCACGGCCCCAGCACCTGCTCCCGGCCCAGCACCTGCCCCGGGCCCCGTGACCGTCCCCGGCCCCGTACCCGCACCGCCCCCGGACCCCGGCCCGGTTCCGGCCGGCCCCACGGTCACACATCCGGTCAGACAGCCGGCCGCCACGGCCAGCGCGACGATGATCAGGGGCACCCTCGGTCCCCGGCGCGACTCCATCCGCCCACCCTGCCCGACGCACGCCCGCATCCCCGCACGCGCTCACCCGCACGGGTGGTCCGGATTCCCCGCCGGGACGGATCAGCCGCAGGTCACGCTGTCCCTCGGCGTGTAACGGGTCTTCATCGTCTCCCGCTTGACCTCTTGCCCGCCCTTCACGAACACCCGGTCGACGGCGACGTCGAAGCCCTCCAGCGGGGACTGCGGTTCGCACTTCGGGCCGGTGTCCGTGCGGGTGACGGGCGGCTTGACGTTCGTCCGGGGGCCCTTGGCCGCGCGGATCTCGTCGTACTTCTTCGTCCCCAGGAAGGTGATGGTGATCGAGGTGTCGGTCGCCTCGGCCTGGATGTAGAGGGCCTTGCCCGAGTCGTTGGCGAAGCGCAGGTCCAGACTGCCCCACGCCACGGTGGCCTCGCGGCCCTCCGGGTAGCGCTCGATGTAGAAGGAGTGCGCCCCGTACTCGACGGGCTTGACCCCGGAGAAGAACATCGCGTTGAAGACCGTGGTCGCCACTGCCGACACCCCGCCGCCCGCGGCCTTCTCGTACTGGCCGTTGTTGATGATCAGGCCGTCGACGAAACCGTTCTCCTTCGTGCGTTCGCCGACGCGGCGGTTGAAGCTCCACGTCTCGTCGGGCAGGACGAGCGAGCCGTTGATCAGCTCCGCGGCCCGCCCGATGTTCGTCGTGCGGTACGGGGCCTTCTCGAACTCGACGGTGAAGGAGGACACCTCCTCCTTGATGCCCAGCTGCCCGACGGTGCCGGCGGTCAGCTTCGGCCGGACCTCCTCCGTGGCGACCTCGCCCGTGCGCTCCGGCGCGCCCGTCCGCGTCAGCAGCGGCAGTACGGCGGCGGACAGGCCCTCCTCGGCGACCCGGCGTCCGGTCCGGCCCTCCTCGGCGACGGAGACGGCGCCGGCGGAGTCCGTACGCAGCTTCGCCTCGACCGGTCCCGGCGTGGCCCGCCGCAGCGGCCCGGCCAGCTCCGGGTCGGAGAGCAGGGCCTTGGCGTCGAGGCCGGGCGCGAGGCGCCCCCGGCCGTCGTCCTTGAGGCTGAGGTGCTTGGCGAGGACGGCCGGGCCGACGGGTATGCGCTTGCCCTGCACGGTCAGGGTGACCGGCGCGGACACCGCCGGTTCGGCGAACTCCTTCAGGGCCCGCTCCGTCTCCTGCCGCCCGATACGGGGCTCCGTGCTCCGGACGGGAAGGACGACGGGCCCGCCGCGCTCCCCGCCGTCCCCAGGGCGGGAGGAGGCGGTGTAGGCGGAGCGCAGCACGCCGAGGGAGCCGTCGACATCGAGGGCGGTACCGGTGACCGGGGCCACCGCCTTGGCCTTGCCCTTCTCGAAGGAGACCGAGCCCTCCCGGGCTTCCTGCCGGGTCTTCGCGCCGAGCCCGTCCAGCGCGGAGCGGGCCGCCTTCTCGTCGAGCCGGACCACGGGCTCCACATCGGGATCACCGGAGGAGAACAGCCGGCCGATCACCTCGGCGGGGCCGGAACCGGAGCGGGCCGCCCGGTCGACGGTGGCGCCGGTGTCCAGGGACAGACCGAGCGTCGCCGGCTGCGCCTTCTCGGTCCGCTCCCCGATCCGCAGGTCGAGCGGGGCCGCGGCGGACGGGCCGAGCGCACGGTTCAGGGTCTGCCGGGCCTCGGCGCGGCTCATCCCGCCTATGTCGACACCGCGCACCTTCGTACCGGTGGCGATGTCGTCGCCCGCCAGCAGCAGGCCCGCGGCGTACAGCCCACCGAAGCCGAGGACCGCGACGCCGCCGGCCACCCCCGCCGCGCCCGGGACGGTCCACCGTTTGCCGGGGGCCGCGCGGGTGCCCGTACGGGGTGCGCGTCGCATGAGCGGGTCTCTCCTCGGTCCGGTGACGTGGTCGGACCGGCGGTTTTCATGCCGCCAGTCCGCACCGGGAACGTAGCAAGATCCATGTAACCAGGTAATAAGGAGGTATAGGGGTGGCAAAGGGGAAAGGGTTGATCTCCGTAACCCGGGGGCCGTCCGCGCTGTTGCACAGCCCGCGGGTCCACCCGTCCGCAACGCCCCGGCGAGGCACGCGCGATGGCCGCGCGACGCCCCCGTGCCGGGGCCGCACGGTGCGCCCGCGGTGCCCCTACGGTGAATGGAGTGCGATGCCGCAGCTGACCCACGAGGACGTGACCGAGGACACGCCCGCGCGCCCCGGCACGTGGATGACCCCGGAGGAGTACGGGGCCTCCCGGGCCACCCTCTGGACCGGCGCCGTCGTCCTCGTCACCGATGCCGACGGGCGCGTCCTCGTCCAGAGCGTCGACTACCGCCCCGACCGGCTGCTCCCCGGCGGCGCCGTGGACGCCGGCGAGGCACCGGCCGCGGCCGCCGCCCGCGAGATGTACGAGGAGCTCGGCGTCGAGGGCCGCTACCCGCGCGGCCTCGCCGTCGACTGGATCCCGGCCGACGCGCCCGGCATGCCGCCCGGGATGCGGTTCCCCGGCGAGATCCTGCACGTCTTCGACGGCGGCACGTGGACCCGGGAGCGCATCGACTCCGTCCGCCTCCCCGCACAGGAGATCACCGGCATCGACTTCGCCGAACCGGCCGAACTGCCCGCCCTGATGGACGCGGGCGACGCCCGCCGCGCCCTGTCCGCCCTGCGGGCCCGGATCGGCGGAGGCGGCGCCGCCCTGCTGGAGGACGGCCGCCCCACCGACCCCACCGCCCTGGACCGGCTCGGCGTCCTGCGCACCCGCCGCGTCCCCCTGCACGGCACCTGGCACCCGGGCCCGGCCCCCGCGCACCTGACGCCCGGGGACCCCGCCGGCTGGCTCTTCGCCCCGGACGGCCGGGTCCTGCTGCTCGTCGCCCGCGCCACCGGCTCCGCCCACCTCCCGCCCCCCACGCATGCCCGCACCGCGGGAGCGCTCCCTCTCGGGTACCGGTACGCCGACCAGTGCGCCCATCCGCGCACCGCGGCCCGGCTCACCTCGCTGCCCCCGGGCCCGGACCCGGCGTACGCCCGGCTGCTGGCCACCCCCGAACAGGTCCGCGAACTCAGCGACTGGGGCCCGGCGGGCCACGAGGAACTCGCCGCCGTCCACGCCGCCCGCGAGCGTCTCTCCCTGCCGGCGCCGGCCCGCACCCCACCGACGGAACTCCCGGCCGAAGGCTGCCACTGGTGAGCGCGGAGCGGCTCAATCCCCGCTCCACGGGCCCCGGTCCCGCAGCATGAGGGGATGAGCGAGACTGCGATCACCTACACCGTCTACGTCCAGGCCGACCCCGCGCGCGTGTGGCAGGCCCTGACCGAGCCCGCGTTCACCCGCCGCTACTGGGGGCTCGACTTCGAGACCGACTGGCGGGTGGGCTCGACCATGGACTGGGTCGAGCGCGGGGCGCGGACGAGCGATCCGGAGCAGGTGGTGCTGGAGTGCGTACCGGAGCGGCTGCTCTCCTACACCTGGCACACCTTCACCCCGCAGTGGGCCGCCTCCGTGGGCATCGGCGAGGAGCTGCGCGCCGAACTGGCCCGCGAGCGGCGCACGAAGGTGACGTACGAGATCGAGCCGGTCGGTGACACCCTCGCCCGGCTCACCATCCTGCACGAGGGGTTCGAACCGGGCGGCACCCTCATCGGCATGTGCGCCCGCGCCTGGCCGATGCTCGCCTCCAGCCTCAAGACCCTCCTGGAGACCGGTGCCCCGCTCCCGGAGCAGGGGCACGAGAACGAGCAGGGTTCCGGCGGCTACGAGAGCCACGGCCCCCGGACCTGAGCGCGGGGCCGGCCCCGGCCCGGGCGGGTCGCGGTCCCGCCGGACCAGGTCAGGTGCGCGAGGGGACGGTGCAGCGCGGCGGGCCCGCGGGGATCTCCGTGCTCTCGTCGTACGGGTCGACCACCGGCCACGGCCGGTCGGCGGTCTTCGCCTCCTTCGAGAAGTAGGGGTGGACGAAGCCGTCGGCCGTGCCGCAGTCGTGGTTGCCGAGCTGCCGGCGGTAGTCGGCCGCGACCAGCTTCCCGGCCGTGACGCCGGGGGACCCGGCCGGGGAGTACAGCAGGACCAGCTGTCTGCGGACGACGACCCGCGCCACTTCCTCCGTGTCGGGCACGGGTCCCGGCTCGGAGAGCGGTTCCGCGCGCCGCAGGGCGTAGACGAAGGTGTAGTCGGCGCGGATCCGCAGCTGTCCGGGGACCCCGCCCGGCGCGAAGGACATCCGGCCGCGCACGCGGACGCCCCGGTCCGCCACGGTGAGCTCGGCGGGATCGAAGCGCGTGAACATCTCGGTGGGATCGCCGTCGGGAAGGCCGGGGGAGCGCAGGTGCTCCGTCAGCCGGGCCCGTGCGGGCTCCTGCGGATCGAGCAGCTCCAGGGCCGCGGTGGGCTGCCCGCCCCGCAGCACCTCCGGGTCCAGGTTGGCGGCGACCACGAACTCCCTTGCCCGTCGGAGTCCTTCGGTGACCTGCTGCGGGGAAAGGGACCCGACCGTCGCGGGAACGGGCAGCGGGAGGTCCTCCCTGTCGGTCGCCCAGGTACGGGCCGGCGAGCCGCGCAGCGGCAGGTTGGTCGTCGCCGGCCAGGCGTCGGGCCACAGCGCCTCTTCGAGTGCGACGGGGGCGTAGGGCTCGTCGGCGGGCCGGGGCCCGGTGCTGGTCACCAGCCACGTGGCGAGGCCGGCCAGTGCCAGGGCCGCGAGGGCTCCGACGGAGGCGCGCCGCCGGCGCTGGCGGCGCCGGTCCGCGAGGAAGGCCTCCTCGCGGTTCGGGTCCTGTGCCTCCGCCCGCAGTCTCGTGATGTAGTCCACCGGATCCGACATGTTCGGTCCCCACCCTCTGTTCTCGGTCCGGGCCATCCCACAGGCGCCGCTCACGGGGCACAAGACGCGCCATGATCACGTAATGCTCCTGTGACCTGCGGTGATGTCGGTCTCGTCGGGTCTGCGGCCTCCCGCCGGGACGTCGTCCGGCGCCTTGATGCCACCCTGACAACGTCTCGTTCACCCGTGTCGTGTGGAATGGCGGCATGGGGAGAAGTGAGTACCAGATCAGCCAGGGCGGCGCGGAACGCCCACCCGCCCGGATCGACGGGACGACGGGCGCGGCGGCGGTGAACGCACCGTCCGAGCACTGGCGCTACGCCCGGCACCTGGAGTCCCTGGCAGCCGTCTCAGGCCGGCCCGCGGAAGCCGAGGCCGTGGCCGCCGTCCTGCGCGACCCGGACCGGGTGATGGCCGAGAGCGCCGTGGTCACGCACCTCGACCGGCGGGCGGCCGGTCTGCTGGCCGACGAGGCCTTCCCGGCCTGGGCTCAGGCCGTGGGAGCGGTCCTCGGCGGCCGCACCTTCGCGGCGCGCCGCCTGCGCGAGTGGACCCTGCTGAAGGCCGTCACACGGGGCGAGCCGTGGTCCGCGGAGGAACTCCTCGCCGCCTCCGACTGGTGCCAGGGCACGGCGGCCCGCTCCCTGCACGCGGAGGAGGCCCTGCGGCTGCTCGCCGAGGGTGCCCGGACCCGCCGGGTCCGGAACGCGGCGGCGCAGCGGTTGCTGCGGCGGGCCGCGGTCGGCTCGTGACCCGCGGTGGGCACCGAATGAGCTCGTGACCTCCGAGCTCGTGGCCTGCGGCTCGTGGCCTTCGGCTCATGACCGGATCGCCGTACCCGGACGCACGGGAGGGCCGTGACCGCACCGCGGTCACGGCCCTCCCGTCCTGCTGCCCGGCGCTACTTCGTGCCGCGCCGCACCCGCGCCGCCGCGCGGGCCTCGGCGGCCTGCCGGGCCTCGATGGTCTTGCGGGACTCCTTGCCCTTGCCGGGCCGTCCGGGCCGGGTGCCGATCCCGCGGAAGCCGAGGTCCGAGCCCGAGGGCCGGCCCTTGGCGTCGGTGGCCGCGGCGCCGGCCAGCGGAACGCCCGAGGGGGCCTTCGCGCCGGTGATGCGGCTCAGCGCGGCCTCGCCGGAACGGACCTGGGTGATGGTCGGCCGGATCTTGGCGTCGGCCATCAGCCGGACGATGTCGCGCCGCTGGTTCGGGGTGACCAGGGTGACGACCTTGCCGGACTCGCCGGCCCGCGCGGTGCGCCCGCCCCGGTGCAGGTAGTCCTTGCTGTCGGCCGGCGGGTCCACGTTGACCACGAGGTCGAGGTCCTCGATGTGGATGCCGCGGGCGGCGACGTTGGTCGCGACCAGGACGTTCAGCAGACCGTCCTTGAACTGCCCGAGCGTCCGGGTGCGCTGCGGCTGCGACTTCCCGCTGTGCAGCCCCTCGGCGCGCACGCCCATGGCCCGCAGGTGCTTCACGAACTGGTCGACCCCGTGCTTGGTGTCCAGGAACATCAGCACCCGGCCCTCGCGCGCCGCGATCTCGGTCGCCGCCGAGACCTTGTCGGCGGCGTGGATGTGCAGCACGTGGTGGTCCATCGTGGACACCGAAGCGGACTGCGGGTCCACGGAGTGCCCGACCGGGTCCTTCAGGTACCGCTGGACGAGCTGGTCCACATTGCGGTCCAGGGTGGCCGAGAACAGCATCCGCTGACCGGCGTGGTGGCACTGGTCGAGGATCTCGGTGACCTGCGGCATGAAGCCCATGTCGCACATCTGGTCGGCCTCGTCGAGGACGACGATCTTCACGCGCTCCAGGTGCACGTCGCGCCGGCCGATGAGGTCGCTGAGCCGCCCGGGGGTGGCCACCACGATCTCGGCGCCGGTGCGCAGCGCGCCCGTCTGCTTGCCGATCGACAGTCCGCCGACGACCGTGGCCATGCGCAGCTTCAGGGCCTGCGCGTACGGGGCCAGGGCCTCGGTCACCTGCTGCGCCAGCTCGCGGGTCGGTACGAGGACCAGCGCGAGCGGCCGCTTCGGATCGGCCTGCTGGCCCGCCGTACGGGCCAGCAGGGCCAGGCCGAAGGCCAGCGTCTTGCCCGAGCCGGTGCGCCCGCGGCCGAGGATGTCGCGGCCCGCCAGGGAGTTGGGGAGGGTCGCCGCCTGGATGGGGAACGGCTGCGCCACCCCCTGGTCGGCCATCGTCGTCACCAGCTCAGGGGGCAGGCCGAGCTCCGAGAAGGACTCCACCGGCGGCAGCGCCGGCGTGGTCGTCCGGGGCATTGAGTACTCGCCCTGGGGGCCGAGGGTCCGGGGGGTCTTCCCGCCGCCCTTCGCACCGCCCTTCGGGCCTGCCTTCGCTCCGGGCTTGATGCCGAAGCGCCCATGAGGTGACGGGTTCTTCATGCAGAACCTTCCGTGAGACGCACAAGATGATCGGGAGCGCGACGCGAACGTCGCCAAAAGGCAAATTTTACCATCGGGCCTACGGGGCCACCGGCCCGAGTTCCCCGGCCCGTACCCGGTCCAGATGGGCGGTGACCTCGGCCGTCGCCCGCCCGAACCAGTCCGCGATGACGGCGACCTCGTCGGGGGTGTACTCGGCGAACACCGCGCCGAGCCGGGCGTAGAAGGGCTCGTAGACGGCGAAGATCCGGGCGGCGGCGGCAGGTTCCGCGACCACCCGCACCCGGCGCCGGTCGGCGGGATCGGGTTGGCGGCTCGCGTACCCGGCGCGCTCCAGGCGGTTGAGCACCCCGGTCACCGCGCCGGTGGTGAGGTTGGTCAGCTCGGCGAGGTCGCCCGCGCCGAGCGGGTCCTCACCGGCCCCCAGGATGTGGCCGAGGCAGGTCAGGTCGGTGACGTTGAGCCCCAGGAGCTGCGCCACCTCCTGCTGGCCGACGATGCCGAGGGCGACGTACCGGTCCATGCGCGAGAGCGCTTCCTGGACCGTGGCCGCGGGGCGGGGCTTGCCCTGCACGCGGTTACTCCTTAGCATCTAAGTTACTTAGCTCGTGAGATAAATGGCTTTCTCCGTAAGAGAACGCCATTCGAGCCTACTGAACCGACCGGGCTGCGGACGAAGCAGACGAAGCAGCGGACGCAGCGGAACGCAGCGGCAAACGAGAAACAGGGGGAGACCGATGAGTGCTCACGGCCACGTGGACCTCGGCCACACCGTGGCGGGCTGGACCGGCACCGCGATCGCGCTGGTGGGAACCGCGGTGGCGGGCGCGGCCCTGTGCGCCTCCTGGACCCCCGGCATCTGGATCGGCCTGGGGGTCGTCGTGGCCGCCGGCCTCACCACCTGGCTCCTGCACCTCGCCGGCTGGGGCAAGCCGAGCGGTCCCCGGCCGGAGAGCCAGTGGGACTGGCGGGTCCGCGACACCGTCGCGCACTCCGGTCACGCCGACTGCCTGGGCTGCCGGCTCAGCGGGCCGCGGCGAGCTGCCGCAGTAGTCCCCGGCTCTCGATCCGCCGCGTCGTTGCCCGCTGGGGATAGCACCGCATGAACATCCGGGTGAAGTGCTCCCCGTAGTGGATCACCGCGGCCCCGGCGCCGCCGTCCCCGCCCGGCTGGACCCGCGCCGGGTCGAGGGGGCGGATCCGGGCAGCGAAGCGCGGCTCGTGGAAGTAGGCCAGGGCGTACCGCTCCCGGTCCGCCAGCCGCACCCGGTGCGGGGTCGACAGCAGCGCGCCGCCGGTCATGAACTGGAGGATGTCCCCGGGGAACACCGTCAGCACCCGCGCCACGGGCGGTACCGGGATCCAGCCGGGCCGGTCCTCGGCGAAGCCCGCCGTGCTCTCGCCCGGCAGCCAGTTGCGCGGGCGGTCCTCGCCCGCCACCGGAGGCCGTACGAAGAGTCCGCCCACCTCGTCCTGGGCGGCGATCACGAGCAGCCCGTAGTCCGTGTGGGCGCCGATCCCGCGCTCCGATGTCCGCTGCGCGGCGGGGAAGCGCAGCACCCGCATGTGGTGCCAGCCGCCGCGGGTCGGGCCCGCGAGCCGGTCGATGCCGGCCGGACCGAGGCCGAGCCCGAGGGCCACGAGCCGCAGCAGCCGCTCGCCGAGCCCGCCGACACCCGCCAAGTAGGCTTCCATGGCGGCGCGGTAGCCGGGGGAGGGCCAGGGGACCGGGCCGTGGCAGGGCAGGCCGGCGGCTGCCGCCGGAGGAATGTCGGGAGTGATGGTGAAGATCTCCGAGGCGTCCGGCCGGCCGGCCGTCACCTCCTCGCCCGAGGCGACATAGCCGCTGTAGGAGGTGTCGTTGACGTACGCGGCCTTCTCCGCCGCGGGCCGGGCGAAGAAACGCCGGCTCGCCGCCAGCGCGGCCCGCGTACGGGCCTCCTGCCGTCCGTCGACGGCCACTTGGAAGATGCCGTCACGCTGCCAGGCGCGGACCATCGCCCCGCCGAGCATGTTGTCCGCCGTCGTTCCCGTGATCCGAGCCGGCACCCGGAACGTCGCGAGCTCGCCCATGTCCGTCCCCTCTCGAAGACTCCTTCGAAGCGCCCCGCCGTGTGCCCTTCCCAGGGCCCGTGCGAAGGCCTGCTCCCCCGTTTCACGGACGGGGCGGAGGAAAGTTCGAATATCCGGAAGCACCCCGGTTGGCCGCGCTTGGCGTGTGCTCGGGCCGATCAATGGGCAGGATCGGGTCCGGCCGCGTGTGCGGCCGGTGGAACGTTGTGAAGGATCAGTACAGATGGCAACTGGCATCGTGAAGTGGTTCAACTCGGAGAAGGGGTTCGGCTTCATCCAGCAGGACGACGGTGGTCCCGACGTGTTCGTGCACTTCTCCGCGATCCAGACCACCGGCTTCAAGGAGCTGGCGGAAGGCGCGAAGGTCGAGTACGACGTGACGCAGGGGCCGAAGGGACCCCAGGCGGAGCAGGTGGTCACCATCGGCTAGCACCGCTTCACGAGCCCGGCCCGTGACGTGAGCCCCGCCCGGTCCTCCGGCGGGGCTCACGCACGTCCGGAGCGGACGGGTAGCGTGGGCGGGATGATGACCGGCACGCCGGACACCCGGCTGATCGTGCTGCGCGGCAACTCCGCCGCGGGCAAATCCTCCCTGGCGGAGGGCATCCGGGACCGCCACGGCCGGGGCCTGGCGCTCGTGGGCCAGGACAACCTGCGCCGCACCGTCCTGCGCGAGCGGGACACGCCCGGCGCGGCGAACATCGGACTCATCGGCAGCGTGGCGCGCTACGCGCTGGACCACGGCTTCCACGTGATCGTCGAGGGGATCCTCTCCGCGGACCGCTACGGCCCCATGCTCGACGCCCTGCGCCGTGCCCACCGCGGGCCGACGCACTTCTACTACCTCGACGTGCCCTTCGAGGAGACCCTGCGGCGGCACGCGGGCACCCCGCGGGCGGCCGACTACGGCGAGGCGGACATGCGGGAGTGGTACCGGCCGCTCGACCTGCTGTCCGGCGACTGGGAGAGCGTCATCGGGGCGGAGCACTCGCTGGAGGACACCGTCACCCGGGTCATGGCCGAGACCGGGCTGACGACGGAGGCCCCGGACGGATCGACGCCGCATCACTGACCGTCACCGACCGCTGAGCCCTTGCCCGCCGCGGGGATCACCCCGCCCGGTGCAGGGCGACCAGGAGCAGCCAGATCCGGTCCGCCAGTGCGGCCGGGTCCGTCAGGCCGGCCGGCAGGTCGCCGTGCAGCCAGTCCGCGAGCACCGCGGTGAAGGTGGCGGCCACGGCCGAAGCCACCAGTTCGGGGCGCGGGGCGCCCACCGCGGCGCGCTCGGCCCGGCTGCGCTCGCGCAGCTCCCGGTACAGCCGTTCGCCGAGCGGGCCGCCGCCGCCCGGCAGGAGCAGGGTGCGGTAGAGCGGTGCCCGGTCGGCGGCGCCGCCGAGGAAGCCGGCCAGCGCGGCCGGGGGGCGGGCCGGGGGCGGCGCCGAAGGCTCCGTCTGCCAGGCGTGCAGGGCGTCGACCGCCGCGTGCACGACGTCGGCGCACGCGTCCACCGCCAGCGCGGTGAGGTCCTCGTAGTGCAGGTAGAACGTGGCCCGGCCGACGCCCGCCCCGCGGACCACCGCCGAGACGCTGACCTCGCCGAGCGGCCGGTCCGCGCACGCGGCGAGGAGGCTCTCGCGCAGCCGCGCCTTCGTGCGGGCGGTGCGGGGGTCAGTACGGGGGTCGGTGGGGGAGCCGGTGCGGGAGCTCATCCGGCGAGCAGCGCCGCGCCCAGGGCGAGGGCGCCGGGCAGGGCCTGGGCGAGGAGGATGCGGCGGTTGGCGGTGGCGGCCCCGTACACCCCGGCGACGATCACGCAGACGAGGAAGAAGACCTGCGTGGCGAGGGAGTCGATGACCAGCGACCAGACCAGCCCGGCCGCGAGGAACCCGTTGTACAGGCCCTGGTTCGCGGCGAGCGGCGCGGTCAGGCGGGCCGTCTCGGCGTCGAACCCGGACAGGGCGCGGCCGGGCGGCCGCTGCCACAGGAACATCTCCAGGACCAGGAAGTACGCGTGCAGCGCGGCGACGAGGCCGATGAGGATCGTTGCGACCGTGTGCACGGCCACCTCCCGGGGTGCGGGGCGAGCGGAGGGCGGTCCCGCCGACTTCCTGGACAACTGTACAGGAAGTCGGGTCGCGTCCGGCGGTCCGCGGCGCGGCTACGCTGACCGCATGACTGCGCTCGTATATGAAGACTTCGCCCCCGGACACCACCGCGAGGCCACGCTGATCCGGCACGCGCTCGGCAGCGTGCACGAAGAGGCCCTGGTCGCGGGCCTGGCGGGCGGCATCGGCTTCATGTACTTCGTGTTCGAGTACGCCGGCAGGCCGCCCATGCCGACGATCGTCGCCCAGGCCCACCCCGACCCCTGGGTCCAGGTCGCCCTCGGCCGCCTGCGCATCCCGTACGAGGCCACTCGCAGCGCCAAGCCCCGCTGGCACCGGGTCGAGGCGGCGCTCGACGCCGGGGCCCCGGTGTTCTGCACCGTCGACCGGTCCGCCCTGCCCTGGCACGGCCCCGCCCCGATGGCGGAGCTGGCCGCCGCCGATCCGTACGTGGTGGCCGTGGTCGGCCACGACGGCGACACCTTCCTGATCGACGACCCGGCGGCCGGCCTGGACGGCGCCGGGACCCCTTACGCGATCGGCCGCGAGGAGTTCGGCGCCGCCTGGTGCGGACACAAGAAGGGCCGCCACCAGATGGTGGTGACCACCGGGAAGCCCGCGGGCGAACCCGACCTGGACGCGGCGATCGCCGCCACGGTCTCCCGCCTCACCGGACCGGTCCTCGGCAACCACTTCGACGTCAACTTCGGCTTCTCCGGCATGGAGAAGTTCGCCGCGCAGCTGCGCGACACCAGCACGAAGACGGGCTGGGAGCGCCGCTTCGCCACTCCCGAGGCCTTCGCCCTGGGAACGCGGCGGCTGCACACCTGCCTGGAGGAGGAGTGGACCGCACCGGGCGCCACCCGGCCGCTGTACGCGGACTTCCTCGACCTCGCCGGACACGGCGAGGCGGCCGCGCTCTTCCGCGACTCCGGGCGGCAGTGGTCGCGGCTCGCGGAGCTGGCCCGTACGGCCGACCCGGCCGCGGACGCCGCGGGGCGGCGGGAGCTCTTCGACGCCTGCGCCGAGCTCGTGGACGGCGTACTGGTGCTGGAGCGGCAGGCGGTCGGACTGCTGCCGGAGGCCGCGCCGGCCGCGTGAAGCACGGGGTGCGCGGGGCAGGGCGGGCGGGCCGGGGCAGGCGGGCGGGGCAGGCGGGTCGGGGTCGCATCAAAGGTTGATCTGCTCAATTTTTGACGCCGTGAAACCGCCGAGCGTACGGTGGACAAATCCTCCCCGACCACCACTAAGGCCCTGTACCGCGTATGGAAATGACCCTCGTCTCGATCGTCGGCGTCAGCAGCATCGTCGCCGTGGCCGCCTTCTCGAAGCGGCTCGGCCTCGCCGCCCCGCTGAGCCTGGTGGTCGTCGGCATCGCCCTCAGTTTCGTACCGGGCGTGCCGGCGCTCGCCGTCGAGCCGGAGTGGGTCCTCGCGGGCGTGCTGCCACCCCTGCTCTATTCCACGGCCGTGAACATGCCCGCGTCGGACTTCCGCCGCAACATCAAGGCGATCAGCGGCCTCGCGGTGCTGCTCGTGGCCGTCACCACCCTCGGGGCGGGCTGGCTCTTCCACTGGCTCATGCCGGGCCTCGGCTGGCCGGCCGCCTTCGCCCTCGGCGCCGTGGTCAGCCCCACCGACGCGGTCGCCGCCACCTCCATGGGCAAACAGCTCGGCCTCCCGTCACGGCTGCTGACCATGCTGGAGGGCGAAGGCCTCGTCAACGACGCCTCCGCGCTGGTGCTGCTGCGCTCCGCGATCGCGGCCACGGCAGGAACGGTTTCCCTGGCCGGGGTCGCCGGGAACTTCCTCTTCTCCGTGGCCCTCGCCACCGCCGTCGGCCTCGTCGTGGGCCTCGTCAACGTCCGGGTCCGCGCCCTGCTCAAGGACAGCCTGCTCAACACCGCGATCTCCTTCGTCGTGCCGTTCGTCGCCTTCCTGCCGGCCGAGGAGTTCCACGCCTCCGGAGTCCTCGCGGTCGTCGTCGCGGGGCTGGTCACCGGCCACCAGGCCCCGCGCTTCCTCAGCGCCCAGGACCGGCTGGCCGAGGCCATGAACTGGCGCACCCTCGCCTTCCTGCTCGAAAGCGGGATCTTCCTCCTGATGGGACTCGGCCTCAAGGGGCTCCTCGACCAGGTCGCCGCGGACGGGCTCAGCGCCTGGCGCGCCCTGTTCATCGGCCTCGCGGCCTCGGCCCTGGTGATCGTGGCCCGCATGGTGTTCGTCGCCCCGCTCATCGCCTCGCTCCGCAAGGACGCGCAGCGGGCCGCCGAGAAGAAGCCCCGCCTCGACTGGCTGATGGACCGGCTCGGAGCCCCGGAGTCCGAGCAGCCGGACAACCCGCTGCGGCCCCGCAGGGAACTGTCGCCCCGCCGCAGGGAGCAGATGAAGCAACGCGTCACCCGGGTCTCGGCCGACGTCGACTTCAAGGTCAACGAGAGCCTCGGCTGGCGCAGCGGCGTGGCCCTGGCCTGGGCCGGAATGCGCGGGGCGATCACGGTCGCCGCGGCCCAGACCCTGCCCGAGGACACCCGGTACCGCCCCCAGCTGCTGCTCATCGCCTTCGTGGTCGCCACCACGACCCTGTTGCTCCAGGGCCTGACGCTGCCCGCCGTCATCCGGTCGGTGAAGATCTCCGGCGACGACCCGGCCCGCTTCCAGGAGGAGTACCGGCGGCTGCTGGACGAGGTCGCCGCCGCCGGCCGGGCCGTACTGGAGGAGCCCGGGCTGGTCCGGGACGACGGAAGCCCGTACGCGCCCGAGATCCTCGCCAAGGTCCGCGAGGACGCCCGGCTCGACCGTGCGGACGGGGAGAAGAACGTCCCCGTCGTCATGGACGGCGCGCGCGAACAGTACGTGGACTTGCGGCTCGGTGTGATCGCGGCCTCGCGGGACGCCGTACTGGCCGCCCGCTCGACCGGGATCTACAGCTCGCAGGCCATCAACCAGGCCCAGCGCGGGCTGGACCTGGACGAGGCCATGTTCCAGCGGCTGGGCGCGGCTGCCCGGCACTGAGGACCGCGGTGGCCGGGCGGCGAACGGCCTGAGACCGCCGCGCTGGCCGGGCCGCGACCGGCCTGAGACCGCGGTGGCCGGGCCGCGCCGCCCTGAGACCGCGGTGGCCGGGGCGGCGACCCGGCCCGCTCAGACCTCCTCGACCGTGACCGCCGACACCGGGCAGGCGCGCGCCGCCTCCCGCAGCAGCGGGCTGCCGCCGCCGTCCTCGCGACCGGGCAGCACCGCGCCGAAGCCGTCCTCGTCCTGGGTGAACACGGCGGGCGCCGTCAGGGCGCACTGGCCGGCCCCGATACAGACGGCCGTGTCGATGGAGACGCGGCCGGCGGGACGCGTGGGACCCGTGGGGCCCGTGGGGCTCACCGGGCTCACCACGCCACGGGGAGTTCGAGCATGCCCTGGACGGTGTCCCCGGGTTTGAACGGGATCAGGTCCGGATCCGCCGCCAGCCGCAGGCCGGGGAGGCGTGCGAAGAGGGTGCCGAGCGCGATCTCCATCTCGGCGCGGGCCAGGTTCTGGCCCAGGCACTGGTGGATGCCGAAGCCGAAGGCCAGGTGGTGCCGGGCCGGCCGGTGCCAGTCCAGGGTGTCGGGCTCCGCGAAGGCGCTCTCGTC
Organism: Streptomyces sp. NPDC002104; assembly: GCF_053593795.1. Lineage (NCBI taxonomy): Bacteria > Bacillati > Actinomycetota > Actinomycetes > Kitasatosporales > Streptomycetaceae > Streptomyces > Streptomyces sp. NPDC002104. The sequence goes on from NZ_JBSFDF010000017.1 coordinate 94,279, forward strand.
GCGGTTGATCACGGAAGTGGAGAAGATCACCCCGTCGTCGGCGCGGACGGTCACCCCGCCGATCTCGATGTCCTCGGCCGCCACCCGGAGCAGGCCGTCCGCGATCGACAGGAACCGCATCAGCTCCTCCACGGCCGCCGGCAGCAGGGACGGATCGGCCCGCAGCTCCTCCCGCTGTTCCGGGTGGCTGAGCAGGGTGAAGGTACCCAGCGAGATCATGTTGGCCGTGGTCTCGTGCCCCGCGACGAGCAGGATCGCGGCCAGCGAGACCAGCTCCTCCACATCGGTCTCGCCGGTCTCCAGGCGCCGTGCGATCAGCTCGTCCAGGAGCCCTTCGCCCGGGTGCTCGCGCTTGTGGCCGATGAGCTCGCGCAGATAGCCGCTGACCTGCTCCCGGGCGTCCTCGACGTCGGCGGGTTCCGGGCCGCGCAACAGCCGGCGGGACTGGCCCTCGAAGAACTCGTGGTCCGCGTACGGGACTCCGAGCAGGGCGCAGATCACCATCGACGGCACCGGCAGGGCGAAGGCTCCGACCAGTTCCGCGGGGGACCCGGCGGCGAGCATCCCGTCGATCAGCCGGTCCACGGTCTCCTGGATCCGGGGGCGCAGGGCCGCCGTGCGCCCCAGCGAGAAGCTCGGGATCAGCATTCGGCGCTGAACGTTGTGGACGGGGTCGTCGACGCCGATCAGGGCGGTGCGCCGGTTGACCAGCCCCTGGAACCGCCGGGAGGGGGCGGGGAAGGAGAGGTTCTGCCGGTCGGCCGAGAGCCGGCCGTCGGAGAGCAGGGCGCGCGCCTCGGCGTGCCCGGAGACCACCCACACGGAGCGGCCGTCGAAGAGGGTGACCCGGGAGAGCGGCCGTCCCGCCTCCCGCAACGGCGCGTAGGCCGCCGGCGGGTGGTAGGGACAGGTCCGGTCCTGGGGGAAGGCAATGGTCTTCTCGGACATGCAGCACCTCGCACGCGATGGTTCCGTTTCGCCGGAATCCATTACATGCCTCAGGCACCTATCCGATCCATGTGACTTTCGGCCAGATCGTGCGCTTCGCCCGGACGGCCCAAGCGCCGGTCCGGCGGGGGTGCGCCGCCGTGATCGTCTTCTGCCTCATGCTGCTGGATCCGATCTGATCAGAGACGGGCGTCCAGGAAGAGCCTGAGCTCCTCCGCCGTCATCGGGCCCGCCTGGGTGGCCACCGGCTCGCCGCCCGCGATGAGCACGGCCGTCGGGGCCCCCGTCACCTCGTACCGCTTGGTCTGCGCGGGGCAGCGGGTGATGTCCACGCGCACCGCCGTCAGCCGGGTCCCGTACTCCTGCGCCAGCGCGGCGACGACCGTGTCCATGGCGCGGCAGGGCTCCAGGGCCTTGGGCCAGCTGCCGCAGAAGTAGGCGAGCACCGGTCCGTCCGTCATGCCGAGGATGAAGTCGAACTCCTGGTCCTCCAGTGGCTGGTGTACCCGACGTGCCATGGATGGTGCTCCGCTTCGTGTGCCGTGCGATCCGAACGGCTCCCATCATCGCTGCACGGAGGCATTGTCAGTGCCGTCTGTGAAGCTGGCCGGTATGGACGACAGGATGCTCCGGCGCCGGGTCTACGGCGCCGACCACGACGACCCCGACCCGGGTCCGCTCCCGGGGCACGCCTACGGAGAGCTCGTGGGCGGGCCCCTCGACGGGCTGCTGCTCGACATCACGGGCTGGACCGGACCGCAGCTCGCCGAGGAGGCCCGGCTCCCGACGGAGATAGGGCGCTACGGGCCCGGAGGCCGGGCCCACTACCAACGTCGCGCGTCCGATCCCGGTCATTGGGACTGGACGGGCGACAGCCGCTGACGCCGGGGGCGGCGGGGCGCGGGATGCCCGGCGCCCTCAGCCCGCCGCGTTCCGGCCGACCTTGCGGGCCCACAGCACCAGCGGGACCTGGAGCGGCAGCCGGCCCAGGGTCATGGCCCGCACGGCGGGGGAGCCGTGGCGGGCGTCGACGGCCATCTTGACGTTCGCGGGGAACACGCCGACGAAGAACGCCGCCGTCGCCAGTGCCGCGGCCCGGCGGGTGCGCGGGTGCGCGACCCCGGCCGCGAGCGCGAGCTCCGCCACGCCGCTCGCGTACGTCCACTGGCGCGGGCTGCCGGGCAGCGAGCGGGGTACGGTCGCGTCGAACTTCTGGGGGACGGTGGCGTGCGCCACCGCCGCGCCGGCCAGCAGACCGGCGAGCAGGAGCGGTGAGGAAGGCATGCGCGGCATCGGGGGATCCTCTCGGAAGGGCCTGGGCCCGCCGATCCTACTCACCGGTAGCCACGGTTGGGGCGGCGATCGCACACCGCGCCGCCGCGCGCGCCCCGAAAGTCGCCGAAGATTTTTCCGGGAAGCTGTCGATCCCGGCGTCTCCCGTTCGACGCAGGGGTGAGAGGCGGGGAAGGGCCCCGTCCTCCACCACCGAGGAGTCACCATGCCGCGCTTCCTGTCGCTCATCCGCATTGACGAGCAGAACCTCACGCCCGACACCCCCTTCCCGGCCGACTTCAACGACCGCATGGGCGCCCTCATGGAGGAGATCACCAAGGCCGGCGTCATGCTCGACACCGCCGGCCTGCTCCCCACCTCCCAAGGGACCCGGGTCACCTGGTCCGGCGGGAAGCTCAGCTACACCGACGGTCCCTTCACCGAGACCAAGGAGGTCGTCGGCGGGTACGCCCTCATGCAGTGCAAGGACAAGGACGAGGCGCTGGAGTGGACCAAGCGCTTCCTGGAGATCCACCCGGAGAACTGGACGGTCGGCGCCGAGCTCCGTCAGCTCGACGGAAGCTGACGGCCGGCCGCACAGCGCGGCGTTTGCCCTGCCTCGTCACGGCTGCTCTGATGGGTAGCCGTGACGGCAGTGAGTACGACCCGAGCGGTCGAAGCGGTGTTCAGGATCGAGTCCGCACGGATCATCGCGGGCGTCGCCCGGATCGTGCGCGACGTGGGCATCGCCGAGGAGATCACCCAGGACGCGCTGGTCGCGGCGCTGGAGCAGTGGCCGGATTCCGGCGTGCCCGACAAACCGGGGGCCTGGCTCATGGCCACCGCCAAGCACCGGGCCATCGACCTCGTCCGCCGCAAGGAGACCTACGCCCGCAAGCTCGCCGAAGTGGGCCGCACCCTGGAGGACGCGGCGCCGCCCGAGGAGGAGGCCGGGCTCGACGATCCCGAATCCATCGACGACGACCTGCTGCGGCTGATCTTCACCGCCTGCCACCCCGTCCTCGCCACCGAGGCCCGGATCGCGCTGACCCTGCGGCTGATGGGCGGCCTGACGACCCAGGAGATCGCCCGCGCCTTCCTCTGTCCGGAACCGACCGTCGCCCAGCGGATCGTCCGCGCGAAGCGGGCGCTCGCGAAGGCGGCGGTGCCCTTCGAGGTCCCGTACGGGGCCGACCGCGAAGAGCGCCTCGCCTCCGTGCTGGAGGTCATCTACCTCGTCTTCAACGAGGGCTACTCGGCGACCGCCGGGGACGATCTCGTCCGCCCCGCCCTGTGCGAGGACGCCCTGCGCCTCGCCCGGGTCCTGGCCGGCCTGATGCCCAAGGAGCCCGAGGTGCACGGCCTGGCGGCGCTGCTGGAGTTCCAGGCCTCGCGCATCGCCACCCGCACCGGCCCGGACGGGGAGCAGGTGCTGCTCGCCGACCAGAACCGGTCCAAGTGGAACCGGCTGCTGATCCGGCGCGGGGTCGAGGCCCTGCAGCGGGCGGGCACCGGCCCCTACTCCCTCCAGGCCGCCATCGCCGGCTGTCACGCCGACGCCGTCCGCTACGAGGACACCGACTGGCCCACGATCGCCGCCCTCTACGGACGGCTGGTCCTGCTGATCCCGTCACCGGTGATCGAGCTCAACCGGGCCGTCGCCGTCTCGATGGCCGAGGGCCCGGCGGCGGCGCTCCCCCTGGTCGACGCCCTGACCGCGGAACCGGCCCTGCGCTCCTACCATTTGCTGCCCAGCGTACGGGGAGACCTGCTGGAGCGGCTCGGCCGCCCGGCGGAGGCCCGCGCGGAGTTCGAACGAGCCGCCTCGCTCACCCGCAACGCCCGCGAGCAGGCCCTGCTGCGCGGCCGCGCGGCCCGTCTCTGAGCCATGCCGACGGGCGGCGCTGCGGGCCGGCCGCGCCCCGATCAGCCGCGGCGGACGGACCCCGCCGCGTCGAGCGGGGTCTGCGCGGGCCGGCGCGGCGGGGTCAGCGCGATGGGGCGGCGCAGCGATCCGTGACGGGCGATCTCCATGACCGTCTCGCGCAGGGCCTGGAGGAAACCGTCCATGGTGCGCCGGGCGGCCGGAGTGTCCGAGTAGATCGAGTTCATGTGCAGCCCGTCCGTGTCCCGCTGGAACCAGGAGCAGGCGCCGTTGGCCTGGGCCGACCACACGTGGGAGGTGGGCCGCCAGTCCTCGTGGCGCTCGGCGCCCGGGCACTTGCGCATGTCGATGTACGAGAAGAAGTTCACCGGGTACGGCCAGGAGCGGGCGGCGAACTCGCGGGGTGCGAGCAGCTCCCAGGCACGGACGAACGGGACGTCGATGTGGCCGATCATCTCGTTGAAGCCGGCCCGCACCGAGGTCATCACCTGCTCGAAGTCCCGGCCGGGCGAGGCGTCGAACTCGATGGGCATCGTGTTGACGAACCAGCCCACCGAATTGCCCCACCCAGCCCGGCCGCGCTCGCTCACCGGCATGAACCCCCGGTAGACCCCCGGCCCGCCCGCCTCGCGCAGACAGACCGCGACGGCGGCGAGGACGCCCATGAACGGCTTGCCGCCCACCTCCAGGCAGGCCTTCTCGAAGACCTCGGCCTCGGCGGCGTCCAGCAGCGGGGAGGCCTCGTTCACGATCGAGTACATCCGGCCGGGCTCCACCCCCAGTTCGAGGGGGAAGCGCGGGAAGAACTCGCCGCCGCCGCTCGCCATGAACTCCTTCCAGTAGCCGAGCCGTTCGTCGTCGGCGTCGATGCCGAGGTACCGGCTGCGCTGCTCCTCGGCGAAGTCGAGATAGCTCGGCGCGGGAGTCTCGTCGGGCAACTCGCCCCGCAGCAGGGCCTCGTATCCCTGCTCGACCTCCTGGGCCACGATCGGCATCGACATTCCGTCGCAGACGATGTGGTCGAAGGCCAGGTAGACGGTCGCCGATTCCTCGCGCAGGACGGCGCCCATCGTGAACAGCGGCCAGGACAGCGTGTCGATGCTCCGCTTGAACCGCTCCACGAGGAAGCCCGTCAGCTCCTCGGTGCGGTCGAACTCGGCGACCGGGACGGTGTCCAGGGCCAGTTCGGCGGCGGGGATCGGCGCGCACGCCAACTCCCCGGCCAGGCGCCGGAACTCGCAGCGCAGCACCTCGTGACGGCGTACGAACGCCAGCAGGGAACCGGTCAGCGCGTCCTCGTCCAGCGGGCCCGCGACCTCGAAGGTGACGGCGATCCACGACGCGGTCGGATCGTCGGCCGCGCGGCTCTCCTCGGCGACGGTGAAGTGCTTGTCCTGGTTGAAGGAGGCCCTCCTGTCCGCAGCGCCGTCGGCGCCGTCCGGGCCGGGGGACTGTGCCCCGGCCGTGGACCGCAACCGCCACTCGACGACCCGGCCGGGTGCCATGTGGTGCATCTCCAGAGGAAACTGCCGCATTCCGTCATCCCTTCGACCCCCGAGTCAACCCCGAGCGCCTAACGACACCCGGGCCACGGAAGTGACGCGCGCCGGGAGGATCGCCGGGAGCGCGCGCGGGGGGTGCCCGGGCCGACGGGGGGTCAGCCCGCGGGCCTCGCCGGTACGGAGTCGCCCTCCGGCGGCGTGGCGGCCGCGTTGTCCGGGCGCAGTTCGATGTGGTCCGCCGCCAGGTCCACCGCCACCCGGTGCTCCATGCCCAGGGCCTCCAGGAACTTCTGCGGGAGCTGAACGCGCCCCGTGCGGTCGAGCATCACGTACTCGCGCTCGCTCACCGACTCGGCCCCGTGCTCGTCGGTGACCGTACGGCGCAGCACCTCGCTGCTGGTGCGGCCGTCGCGCATCGCCACCGTGCGCCGGACCTCGCCCGCGACCAGCGGGTCGTGGGTCACGATGACCACCGTCGCGCCCAGTTCCCGGTTGACGGTGCGGAAGGCCTCGAAGATCGCCCCGCCCGTCTCGGAGTCCAGCTCGCCCGTCGGCTCGTCGGCCAGCAGCACCGCGGGATCGTTCGCCATCGCCACCGCGATGGCCACGCGCTGCTGCTGGCCGCCGGAGAGCTCGGCGGGGCGGCGGTCCGCCAGATCGCCGATCTCCAGGGCTTCGAGGAGTTCGCCGGTCCGGACCGCGTGGCGTTTGGCGGCCGCCCGCCGCCCGCCCTTCAGCTGCATCGGCAGGGCGATGTTCTGCGCCGTGGTCAGGAAGGGCAGCAGATTGCGGGCCGTCTGCTGCCAGACGAAGCCGACCGCCTCGCGCCGGTAGCGCAGCCGGTCGCGCGCCGACATCTCCAGCAGGTCGTAGCCGCCGACGCTCGCGGTGCCGGCCGTGGGCACGTCCAGTCCCGCGAGGATGTTCAGCAGTGTGGACTTCCCGCTGCCGGACGCGCCGACCAGGGCCATCAGATCGCCCTGCGCCACGGTCAGTTCCAGCCCCTGCAGGGCCTGTACCTCGACCCCGTCCGTACTGAAGATCCGGACCAGGCGGTCGCAGGCGATGGCCGTGTCCGCGCCGTGCCGGCGGGGCTCGGCGGCCGCCAGGGCCTGCTGCCGCAGCTCCTCGTAGGTGGGCTGATCGCTGTTCACCGCTGGTCTCCCGCTCTCAACTCGGTCGTGATCTGTCGCCTGCCGGAGATCGCCGCCTCCGCGAGCACGGCCCCCGCGACGAGGGCGGCCAGGCCCAGGGCCTGGGTCAGTACGGGTCCGACGAGGACCGGCAGACCGGCCGGCACCCGGGTGCCGACCAGCGTGGACAGGTCCACGGCCGGGCCCAGCAGCGCGACGGCGCCCACCGCGAGCAGTGCGCCGCCGATCGAGGCGGCCAGGGCCAGGGGCACCGACTCCACCAGGATCAGCAGGACCCCCTGCCGGGGCCGCAGGCCCATCGTGCGCAGCCGCGCGAGCAGCGCCGCCCGGTCGGGGGCGGCCCGGACCAGGGTCAGCAGCACCGCCAGCAGCGCGAAGCCCGCGGCTCCGGCCAGCGAGGCCCAGAACAGCCGCTCGGCGGAACGCTGGAGCGGGTCGGAGCCCAGCTCGGCGGCCAGGGCGAGGCTGGTGCGGACACGGTAGCGCTCCGCACCGGCCGCCGGGTCCACCGTGCGGACCAGCTGCTCCAGCCGGTGCTGGTCGACCGGGCCGAGCGCGAACCAGCCGTCGGGCAGACCCATCTGCGGTACGGCGGCCAGCACTTGGGGCGCGGGCAGGACCACGGTGGTGGACTTGGCGCCGGCCCGGGCGGGAGTGCCGTCGATCACTCCGACGGTCTTGAGCTTCAGCTCCCCGCCGTTCTCGAGCCGCAGCCGGTAGCCGGAGGTGTCGCCGTCGGCGAGGTCCCGGCTGATCAGAGCGGGCACGGTCGCGCCCGAGGTGCCGGCGGCGCCGGCCGCCAGGAGTGCCGGATCGAACCGGCCGCTCCCGGCCGCCGCCGAGAGTTTCGCGTACTCCACCGGGTCCGCGACGACCACGGAGATCTGCGCTCTGTCCGTCTTGGTGCCGTAGAGGTACACGTTGTCGTCCGTCCACACCTTCACGGAGGACCGGACGCCGGGGAGCGCGGCCGCCGCCGACGTCAGGGCGTCCGGGAGCGTGTCGGACGGCGCCGTCAGCTGCGCGTCGCCGCCGACGGCCGCACGGGCCGCCGTGAAGCGGGCGTCCGACATCGCGGTCAGAACCGTGGCACCGAAGCCTCCCGTGGTGACGGCCAGCAGCATCGCGATCAGCGGCAGTACGGACGGACGCGCCCGGCCCCCGGTGCCCCGCGTGGCGCGCGCCAGCCCGAGGAAGCCGATCAGCCCCGGGCCCCGCCCGGCCGCCCGGGCCAGGAGTCCGACCAGGGCGGGCTGGATCCGGGCCAGCAGCAGGCCGCCGCAGAGCGCGAGCAGCAGCGGGGCGGCGATGAGCAGCGGGTCCACGCCGGCGCCCGCCGGGGCGACCCCGCGCGAGCGGACCTCGAACACGGCGGCCGCGGTGGCCGCCAGGGCGAGCAGTTCGGCGACCAGCCGCCGCCGGGGGCCCGGCCGGCGCTGCGGCGACAGCAGCACGAAGGCCCGTACGGGCACGGCCAGCAGCGCCAGGAGCGTGGCGGCCGAAGCGGCCAGCAGCGTGGCCTGCGAACGGGGCGTGGGCAGCAGGAGCACGGCGAGCGCCGTCGCGATCGCGGCGGCCGGCAGGACGGTGACGGCGTTCTCCGCGAGCAGCCGGCGCACGATGCCCGCGCGGGAACCGCCGCGGGCCAGCAGGAGCCGCAGTTCGGACTCCCGGCGGTCCCCGGTGAGCCCGGCCGCCAGGCAGAACACCACGAACGCCACTCCCGCCACCCCGGCCGGGCCCATCATCGCGAGCGGCGCGGCGGCCTGGCGCCGGGCCTCGGCGAGGGTGAACTGCTCGGGGAGGCGGGAGGTGAACCGCAGGTCCTGCCGGTGGGTCTCCTGGGTCAGGCGCGCGGCGGTCGGGCCGCTCACGTAGGAGGCCACGGACTTGGCGGTGGCGGTGAGCCGGTCGGCCCGCAGGGTCCCGGTGGCCACCGGGATCCGCCAGAAGTCCTTGCTGTCCGTCTCGCCCCACTTGGGGAGCCGGCCGAGTGCCTCCGCGCCGACGAGGGCGTCGGTGCTCCAGAACGCCGCCGGTGGCTGGGTCGTCGTCATGGTGAGGCATGCGCGCAGGAGGCAGGTGAGGTCGGTCCAGTAGTCCTCGCCGTCGTCGTTCGCGGCGTACAGCCCGACGACCTCGGCCTTCTCCGTGGTCAGGTCCTGACCGGTGGCGGTCTCCAGCACCATGCCGATCCGGACGCCGAGGGTCTTCGCCGCGCTCTGCGACAGCGCGACGGGTACGGGACTGCCGGGCGCGGGCCCGGGCGCGCCCGGCCAGTGTCCTTCCACCAGGCGGACGTGCTCGGAGCCCGTGCGCAGGTGGTAGAGGCCCAGCTGGGGCGGGACCCCGTCGGGGGCGGCCAGGCCGGGGGTGGCCAGCGTCCGGGCCCCCGCGGAGGACCCGTGGACGGGGCCGGCGGGGGCGACGGCGAACCCCGGGGCGGTACGGGAGACCAGGGTCGCCAGCACTTCGTCGAGGTTCTGCGCGCTCTGCTCCCCGTAGCGCGGGCGCGCGGTGACGTTCAGGCTGGTCTGGCTCGGCCCGCGCGACTCCAGGAAGGAGCGCAGCGCCTGGTCGGTGCCCCGGTCCATGGCACGCGGCAGGGCCGCTGCGAGCAGGACGGCGACGAAAGCCAGGGCAGCGCCGAGCAGGGCGCTCAGCGGGGTGGCGCGCAGCCGGGTCCGCACCCAGGGCGCGGGCGGGGGCACGGCGCGCGGGGCGTCGGCCCGCGGGGTCCGCGGGCCGGTCCCGTCGGGGGCGCGCCGGTCGGCGTCGGTCGCGGCCGGCCCGGTCATATGTCCTCCACGTGCCGCAGCCGGTCGGCCGGCTTCGAGCGGTTCTGATGGCGCCGCCCGCCGAAGACCGCGGACAGCAGCGGTACGGCGGCGATGGCGGCGGCGAGCAGCAGGGTCCGGGCCGCGGGCAGGTCCACCAGCACCGCGGGCTCCGGGCGGCCGGCGGCCGGGGTCAGCACGGTCAGAGGTACGACGAGGTGGACGATGACCACGCCCAGCCCCACCCCGACCGCGGTGCCGAGGCCCACCAGCAGGCAGCTCTCGGCGGTGGCCGTCCGGGCCAGGTCCCGGCGTCGGGCGCCCAGCGCCATCAGCACCGAGAACTCCCGGGAGCGCTCCCGGGCGGCGGCCGCGGCGGAGGCGGCGAAGCCGATGGCGGCGAGCACCGCACAGGCCACCGCCAGCGCGGCCAGCGCCCCTTGCGGGCCCGCGCTGAGCGGATCGTCCAGCAGGGCCGAGGCCACCTCCTCGCGCACCCGCACCTGCTGGGAGCCGGCGCCGGAGCGCAACTGCGCGGCGGCCCGGGCCGGCGTGCGGTCGTCGGCGGAGGCGGCCGGCAGCCACCATTCGCCGGGCGTCGGCAGCTCCCGGCCGCCCGCCGCGAGCAGCCGGGCCGCGGTGTCCAGGTCGACGGCGATCGCGGTGTCGCCGGCCACGGGCAGGGCGCCGATCGCGGCGGTGATCCGGACCGGGAGGGTGACGTCGTCCAGTGTGACCGGCACCAGATCGCCGACGGCCGCGCCGATCGCGGACAGGTACGCCCGGGTGGCGATCCCCGGGACCTCGGCGGCCGCGGCGGGACCCGGCGTCAGGCCGGCCTGGACGCCGCCGCGTTCGCCGGAACCGTCCCGGTAGCGCAGCTCGACCAGGGCCTGGCCGCCCGGCGCGGACGCGGAGCCGGGCAGCAGTTCCGCGGCGGGGCTGCCGTCGTTGAGCTTCGGGGCCGACAGCTTCCAGTCGGGTGCGGGCGCCGGGACGGGCGTCGCCGCACCGTCCCGGGTCTGCGCCACCGCGAGGCCGCGTACGGTCAGCTCGTCGAAGATCTTGACCGTTTCACCGGGCTTCCCCGAAGCGGGGTCGACCGGGGCGGCGTCCGGATCGGTACCGGGGAGCGGTCCCTCCCGGTCGTACGAGAACACGAGCCCGGCCAGGCTGAGCGGGGTGGCGGCCGATCCGACGGGGGCGCCGAGCATCGTGCCGAGGTGCACCGACACGGTGGCGTCACCGCTCTCCGGGAGCTGCACCATCGCGGCCCGGTAGGTGATGCCGAAGCGGTCGCGCAGCAGCAGCCCGAGGCCGGGGCGGCCGCCCGCACCGGTGGAGCGTACGGAGACCGAGAGGTCGATGCGCTGGGGCTGACCGGGGAGGGGGATACCGGGCGCGGAGGTGGAGGTGGAGGCGGAGGCCGGGGCCAGCGGGGTGAACAGCTCGCGCATGCTGCGCCCGTCGCGCAGGTCGGCCCGCAGGGCGAGCCGGTCGGCGGCGGCCGCCGCGTCCAGGGCCATCACCTGGCCGGTGCGCCCGCCGGGCAGGTCCTGCCGGGCACGGAGCACCGGCAGGATGCGCTCCCCGCCGGGCAGCGCCGCGTACCGGCCGCCCCGGCCCAGCGAGGGCACGTCGCTCCCGGAGATGAGCAGGCCCCCGGCGGTGGTGAAATCGGCCTGGTCGCGCTGGGACGCGGACCAGGCGGTGTGCTGGCCCAGCGCGAGGACCCCGCTGGAGACGGCGAGGACGAGCAGCAGCACCGGCCCGGTGGCCCGTCCGGGCCGGCGCGCCAACTGCCAGCCGACGAGCGCCGGACCCAGCCCCCGGCCCCGGGCGGCGATCCGCGCGCCGAGCCGCGCCCCGAAGGGCAGCAGCCGCAGCACGAGCAGGGTGCCCGCGCACAGCGCCAGCGTCGGGGCGGCGACCAGGACCGGGTCCACGCCGAACAGTCCGCCGCTCTGCGCGGCCGGGCCGGAGCCGCCCGCGCCGTAGCGGGAGAGCTGCTCGTAGGCGAGTACGGCCAGGGCCACCAGCGCCAGATCCGCGCCGGAGCGTGCGGCGCCGGCGACGAGCGCCTGGCGCCGGCCGGTCCGGTGCAGGGCGGCCGATGCGACGCCCCGCAGGACGACGGGGAGGGTGGTCAGCACCACGCAGCCGAGGGCGCAGGCCGCGGCGACGGGCCAGAGCAGCCAGCTCCGGGTGACCGTGAAGGGGACGTGCGCCAGGGAGCCGTAGCCGCCGAGGAGGCGTAGCAGCGGCGGGGTCAGCAGGGGTGCGAGGAGGGCCGCGGGCAGCGCCAGCAGCAGCGCCTGGACCGCGGTGAGGACACCGAGCCGGCCGCGGGAGGCACCGCGCGCGGCGAGCAGGGAGCGCTCCCCGTCCTGGCGCTCGGTCAGCAGGTGCGAGACGAGCAGCAGCGCGGCCCCGGCGAGCACGGCCAGTTGCAGGGCCCCGACCAGCAGGGTGGAGCGGGCGACGGTCAGGCCCGACCGCAACTCCCCGAGCAGCGCCGCAAGCTCGGTCGCCGGGGCGAGCCCGGTCTTGCCCTGGAGTTCCTTCAGGGCCGCGGCGGCGCGGCCGTGGACGGCCTCGGCCCCGGCCGCGTCCACGGTGGAGAAGTCGGCGGTGAGGAGCACGGCGCGGCTGTCCTGGACCAGTCCGCCCGAGGTGAAGGCGGAGTCGTCCACCAGCAGCGGCCCGTAGGTGGCGAATCCGGCGACCTGCAGACCGCGCGCACCGAGCGGATCGAGCCGCCAGTACGGGGCGTTCGGTTCGGCCGCCCGGTAGACGCCGGTCACCAGCACCGTCAGCGGGGAGTCACCGTAGCGGTCGTCGAGCCGCACCCGCGCGGGGAGCGCTCCCTCGGCCAGCCCGAGCCGGTCCAGCGCCGCCTTCGGCACGGCCACGGGAACCGGGGCTCCCCGATCGGAGACCGGTCCCGCGACGGGCTGCGGCCAGGTTCCCGACAGGAGCCGTACGCGGTCCTTGGCGAAGGCCGCCAGCAGGGTCAGGTCGGCGTCCTTGCCGGGGGTGTGCGGTCCCGGCAGCCCGTACGAACGGCTGCGCGCCACGCTCTCGGTGGCGGTCGGGAGGGGGCCGAACAGCCCGCGCGCGAAGCCCCGTACCGCCTCGTCGTCCTTGGCACGGTCGGCCGTCGGGTGGGAACCGGTGACCAGTACGGTGCCGCGGGCGAGACCGGGCCCCGCGAGGGCCTGGCGCAGTCCGGCGTCGCCCACTCCGCGGGTGAAGGCGAAGAGCGCGGTGAGCACGGTCGTGGTGATCAAAACGGTCAGCAGTACGGCGGCTGCGAGCGGCAGTCGCCCGCGCAGCCGGCGCACGACGAAGCCGAGCATGTGCCTGTTCCTCCCCCGCACCGGACTGGTGACCCCGGATAACGGACGATGCTGCCAGATTCGAACAGATAGCGGAAGGGACTTGCGTGAGTGGTGCAACGGATGAACAAATCGTCCGGGCGGGACCGCAAGAGCGCCGTTTCGGCCTCCATCCGCTCATCCGCTCAGCCGCTTGGAGGGGGAGCCGCACTATGACGCAGGACCAGGAACGGCGACAGGAACCACGACCGGAGCCGGGACAGGAGCCGCTGGACGGCACGGGGAAGGACCCACTCGACGGACCGGGGCAGGACCCACTGGACGGAACGGGGCAGGACGCCGGGGCGCCGCCGATGGTGGTGGTCGACGACGTACGCCGCAGTTTCGGGACGGGCGGGCAGGCGGTGCACGCCCTGCGCGGAGTGTCCTTCGAGGTCCGCCGCGGCGAACTCACCGCGCTCAAGGGGAGGTCCGGCTCCGGCAAGACCACCCTGCTGAACCTGGTCGGCGGCCTCGACACCCCGACCGGCGGCAGCGTCGCCCTTGACGGCACCGATCTGGCCGGCCTCGACGAGGACGGCCGCCTGGCGCTGCGCCGCGACCGGATCGGTTTCGTGTTCCAGTCCTTCGGCCTGATCCCCGCCCTGACCGCCGCCGAGAACGTCGGGGTCCCGATGCGGCTGCGCAAGGTACCGGCCAAGCAGCGCGAGGAACGGGCCCGCACCCTGCTCGCCCTCGTCGGCCTCTCCGAGCAGAGCGAGCAGCGCCCCGGCGAACTCTCCGGCGGCCAGCAGCAGCGGGTCGCCGTCGCGCGGGCCCTCGCCAACGAGCCCGATCTGATCATCGCCGACGAGCCGACCGGCCAGCTCGACTCCGACACGGGCCGGCAGATCATGCGGCTGCTGCGCGCGGTGGTGCGCAGCGAGGGGGTCACGGCGCTGGTGGCCACGCACGACCCGGCGCTGATGGAACTGGCCGACCGGGTAGTGGAGTTGCGTGACGGGCGCATCGTGGACGCTTCGCCGTCCGGGGACGAGGACCAGGACGAGGACCAGGACGAGGACCAGGACCAGGACCAGGACCAGCAGGGCTGAGCGCCCTGCGGGGCCGGACTCCTACTCGGTGTGCAGGGCCGCGGCGATGGTCATCCGGGCCGCCGAGCGGGCCGGTATCAGCGCGCCCAGGACCGCGATCGCGACCCCCGCGCACAGCATTGCGGCGAGCTGCGGCGCGTGCCAGACGTCCTTCATCGACTCAGGGAAGGCGACGATGCCCACGTTGTCCACGACGAGCCGGTGCGCGGCGATCCCGAAGGGGATCCCGAGCAGACCGCCGGCCAGGCCGAGTCCGGTCACCGAGGTCACGGTCATCACGACCACCTGGCGCGGGGTCATGCCGATCGACTTGAGCATGCCCAGGTCGCGGCGCCGGTCGCGGGTGTTCAGCAGCACGGTGTTGAAGACGCCGAGCGAGGCGACGAGGGTCAGCATGACCGAGAACACCGAGGAGAAGCCGACGACGGTGGTGGTGGCGGCGTTGACCGAACCCCGTACCTCGGAGTCCAGTCCGGGGTCGGCGGCGTCGACGGCGTCCGCGTAGGCGCGGGCGTCCGCCCCCGGGGCGAGCCGGACGGTGTAGTCGACCGCACGGCTGCCCGGGGCGAGTCGGTCGAGCGTCTCCCACGTGGATTCCAGGGAGCGCGCGTCGATGTCGATGAGCTGACCGACGATGGTCGCCGTCGTCCGCCTCCCGTTGGCCTCCAGGGTGACCCGGTCGCCGACCGCCAGCCCGCGTTCCATGAGGAAGGAGGGGCCTGCCGCCATCTCGCCGGGTCCACTGGGCGGCCGGCCCTCCACGAAGGCCGCGGCCGGGGAAGCGCTCCCCCGGTAGAAGTTCCCGAACGCGGGCTGCGCGTATCCGACCAGCCCGACCTGCGTCAGGCCGCGGGCCTGCACCTCCCGCGCACCCAGCGACCGCAGCCGCTCCTCGATCTGTGCGTCGCTCAGCAGCGGTTCGGCCAGATCGTTGCCGTGGCCGCCCACCTGGACGTCGACCACCGGTCCGCCGGGGCCGCGCCCGGTCTGTGCGTACGCGACCATCGTGCTGGTCAGACCGGTCGCCAGGGTCACCGTGGTGACACCGAGGACGATGGCCGCCATGGTCATGAAGGCGCGGCCCGGACGGGCGAACGGATGACCGAGGCCCAGGCTGACGGAGCGCGGCAGCCGCGAGGAGGCGAGCACGCGCTGCACGCGCAGCCCGCGCCCGGTGCGGGGCGCGCCGCCCGCGCTGATGGCCCGCGCGGCCGGCAGCCGGTGCGCGCGCAGGGCCGGTACGAGCGCGGTCAGCAGCACCAGGGCCGGCATCCCGGCCAGGCAGGCGATGCTGAGCCAGGGGGATACGGTGCCCACGCCCGCCATCCCGATCTCGATCCCGGAGAACGCGATCTGCAGGAGGGGCCCGGCCAGCGCGTTGCCGAGCAGGGTGCCCAGGACGCAGCCGGCCACGGCGGGGACCGAGACCATCGTCAGGTAGACGGCCACGACCTGGTTCGGGGTGAAGCCGATGGCCTTGAGCACGCCGATGTGCCGGCTCGCGGAGACGACGGCGCCGCTGACCACGTTCGCGACGATCAGGGCGGAGACGAGCAGGCCGAGGACACCGAAGAGGGCGATGAAGGGCAGATAGGCATCCGCGCGGGCGGAGAAGGCGCTCTTGAGGGTGAGGTAGGTCTGCGCGGCCATCACCGAGTCCGCGGGAAGGCCGTCCGCGGCACGGGCGAGCGAGTCCCGCAGCTGCGCGCCGGTGGCCGAGTCGGTGAAGCGGTAGAGCATCTGCGTGGACGTCGGGTGGAGGGCCCCGGCCTGCTCGGGCGTCACCCAGGCTGCGGCCGACTTGCTCATGCTCGTCGCGAAACCGACGACGGTCAGCGTCGGGAGCCCGGGCACTTCCAGCCTCGTACCGAGCAGCTGGGTGTCCGGGGTGCCGTTGGTGGTCCAGTTGACGACGATCTCGCCGGGCGCCTCGGCCCAGCGCCCCAGCCGCATCCGGACGCGGTCCACCGGGCCGCCCGGATCGGCGCGCCCCACCACGGTGAGGGGGCCCGGCGGACTTCCGATCCAGTCCGTGGGCACATCGATGACGGCCTGCGGGAACGGTCCCGCGGCGGCAGCCACTCCCGGGCGGTGCGCCGTCCGCGCGAGCTGAGCGGCGGACACCTTCGCCGGGTCGTACGTGGCCACGGTGTGCGCCCCGCGCTGCGCGGAGTACGCCTTGTCGAAGGGGCCCGAGGCGGCGGAGAGCAGGCCGAGGGCGAGGAGGACGGTGGTGGTGGAGCAGAGGACGACGAGGCCGATGACGAAGGTCTGGACCCTGCGGCGCTTCACGGCGCCCCGGGAGGCCCGCCACACGGCGCTCACGCGGAACGCTCCAGGGACTCGCCGTTCACGGTGGTCTCGCCGTCCAGGGCGCGTTCGCGGGCCACACGGCCGTCGGCCATCTCCACCAGACGGCCGGCGCAGCGGGTCGCCAGATGCGGATCGTGGGTGACGATCAGCAGGGTCTGGCCTATCTGGTTGAGGTCGATCAGCAGGTCCATCACCTGCTCGCCGGAACGGCTGTCGAGGGCGCCGGTCGGCTCGTCGGCCAGCAGCAGGGCCGGACGGTTCATCAGTGCACGCGCCACGCCCACGCGTTGGCGTTCGCCTCCGCTGAGCGTCGCGGGGTAGTTGTTGCGCCGGTCGGCGACCCCGAGCTCGTCGAGGAGTTCGAGGGCGCGGCGGCGGGCCTGGCGGGCGGAGGTGCCGGTGAGCTGGGCGGCCAGCGCGACGTTGTCGAGCGCCGGCAGGTCGTCGATGAGGTTGAAGAACTGGAAGATCATGCCGACGTCGCGGCGGCGGTAGAGGGCCAGGCCCGTCTCGGTGAGGCTGCCGAGATCCTGGCCGTGCACGCTGATCGTTCCGGCGGACGGCCGGTCCAGGCCCGCCACCATGTTGAGGAGGGTGGACTTCCCGCAGCCGGACGGGCCCATCACGGCGACGGCTTCGCCCCGGCGGATCTCCAGGGAGAGGGCGTCGAGGGCCAAGGTGTCGCCGTACTCCTTCGATACGCGGTCCAGTTGGACGACGACCTGGTCGGCACTGTCGTGATGAGGTGTCATGGCACGAACCTAGAAGGCCCGTCGGACGTGCCGCGTCGCCCCCCGGATGTAAGGGGGAGCCCAGGTCATCCTGGGGATGTACGCGGGAAGGGCACCGTGAGAGTGATGTGGACTACGTGGGGTGCCTGCGAAGGTCGGGGTGGAAGAAACTTGGAACGTGGATCATGAGGATCACGGAGATCAGGGAGATCACGGAGATCAGGGAGATCACGGAGATCACGGAGATCGCTGAGATCACGGAGATCACGGGGCAGCCTTGAGGACCGGGGCTGCCGGCGGGGGAGGGGAGTTGTCGTGACGACGGGGTGGATGGCCGTTGCCGTGGCGGCCACGGTGTGCGCGGTGTCGGCCGGGATCGGGCTGAGCGTGGCGCTCCTGCGGTCCCGTACGGCCCACCGGGCGGCGATCGAGGAGCGCGGGTGGCTGCTGGAGCGGGAGCGGGAGACCGCCGCCCGCACGGCGGTGGACGCGGAGCGGGCCCGGATAGCGGCGGAGCTCCACGACATAGTCAGCCACAACGTCAGCCTGATGATCGTCCAAGCCGGGGCCGCCCGCGAGGTGTTGGCGACGATGCCGGTGGAGGCGGCGGCCGCGATGGCCGCCGTGGAGAAGGCCGGCCGTACGACCATGACCGAACTGCGGCACCTGCTGGGACTGCTCGCACCCGCGCAGGACGGCAAGGACGAACCGTACGGGGCCGGCGGCGGGGCCGGGGGCGGGGCCGCTGAAAGGCGAGACCCCGCAGCGGAGTTGGCCCCGCAGCCGAGCCTGAGCAGGCTCAGTCCGCTGATCGACCGGATAGCCTTCGCCGGGCTGCCGGTCGAGGTCCGGATATCCGGCGAGCCGCGGCCGCTGCCGGCCGGGATCGACGTCACCGCCTACCGGATCATCCAGGAGGCGCTGACCAACGCACTCAAACACGGGGACGGGGTGAAGGCCGAAGTGACGGTGAGATACGCGGACCGGGCACTGAGGGTGGAGGTGCTCAACAGCGGACCGAGCGTGCTGTCCGGCGACCGGATACCCGTGGCGCCCACGGGCGAGTCCGCCCGGGCCGGATCCACCGGATCCACCGGATCCACCGGATCCACCGGATCCACCGGATCCACGGCGTCTGTGCCGGCCACGCCGTCCACCGCCACACCGCCCCGCGCGAAGGCGGACGGTGCGGGGCACGGGCTGGTCGGGCTGCGCGAGCGGGTCGCCGTGTACGGAGGGGACTTCGACGCCCGCCGGCGCCTCGGCGGCGGCTACCGGGTGCGTGCCCGGCTCCCGCTGGAGCGGCCGTGACCACGCACGCCCCGGCCGCCGAGCCGGAACCGAACCCGAGGACCTCCTCGCCCCGGGTGGTCATCGCCGACGACCAGGAACTCGTCCGCACCGGGTTCCGCATGATCCTCACCGCCCGGGGGATCAACGTGGTGGGGGTGGCCGCCGACGGGGTGGAGGCCGTCTCGGAGGTGCGCCGACTGCGCCCCGACGTCGTCCTCCTCGACATACGCATGCCCCGCCTGGACGGACTGGAGGCCGCCCGGCAGATCCTCGCCGAAGCACCGGAATGCCGGGTGATCATGCTGACCACCTTCGACCTCGACCAGTACGTCTACGCCGCCCTCGCCGCCGGAGCCAGCGGGTTCCTGCTCAAGGACGTCACACCCGAATACCTCGCCAACGCCGTACGGCTCGTCGACACCGGTGATGCGCTGCTCTCCCCGTCGATCACCCGACGACTGGTGGAGCGCTGCGCCGCGGCATCGTCCGCGCGCGGCGGCGGTACCCCCGCGTCCCACCCCGACCTGGACGTCCTCACCCCGAGAGAGCGGGAGGTGCTCACCCTGATGGGCCACGGCCTGTCCAACACCGAACTGGCTCAGGAGTTCACCCTCTCGGAGGCCACGGTGAAAACCCACGTGGCCCGCATCTTCGCGAAGCTGAGCCTGCGCGACCGCGCCCAGGCGGTCGTCCTGGCCTACGAGACGGGCCTGGTCACCCCCGGCACGGGGTAGGGGTCAGCCGGCCGGCGGGCCGGAGTGTGCCAGGAGGTGCAGGCGTAGGGCGAGTTGGAGCTCCAGGGCGCGGGCGGGGGTGTTCCAGCCCTCGCCCAGGAGGCGGCTGATCCGGTCGAGGCGCTGCACGACGGTGTTCACGTGGATGTGCAGCGCCTCCTTGGCCTTGGAGAGGCTCGCCCCGTGGACGTAGTACGCCTGGAGGGTGCGGACCAGCTCGGTGCCGCGCTGGGCGTCGTAGGCGATGACGGGGCCGAGCACCTGCTCGACGTACCCGCCGACGTCACCGTGGTCCCCGAGCAGCAGGCCGACGAAGCCCAGGTCCGGCAGGGCGGCCCCGTGGCCGGTGTGGCCCAGCGCGTGCAGGGCCCGCAGGCAGCGCACGGCCTCCGCGTACACGGCGGGCAGCCCGGCCGGGTCGCCGGCCGGTCCGGCCGAGCCCACGGTGACGGGTGCACCCCACGCCTGCCCCAGTTCCGCCGCCAGGGACCGCGCGAGGTCCCCGGGCCGCTCGGCCGGGGCGAGCAGGACCACGTTGCCCTCGTGCAGCCCGGCCAGGCCGTCGAGGGCGCGGGCGCGGCGTGCCGCCTCCGCGGACAGCCGGGGCCGCAGCGCCGCGTCGCAGTGGAGCACCAGGAGGGAGTGCGGGCGGGCGAGGTCGACGCCGAGCTTGCGGGCCCGGATCGTCCGGCTTCCGCTGTCGGGGGAGTGCCCCGGGCTCCGCGGGGTCAGCAGCTCGCTGAGGAGTTCGCCGCGCACCCGGTCCTCGGTGTGGGCCACCGAGCGGCGCAGCAGCAGGAGGAGCGCGGTGACCAGGCCGGTGCGTTCGAACAGGCGCCTGTCGCTGTCCGACAGCTCCGCCCGGCCCGTCAGGGCGATGCTGCCCAGGAGTTCGTGCCCGGCCAGGACGGCGCAGACCCACACCCCGTCGACCGAGACGGCCCGGCCGCCGGCACGGGAGGCCGCCACCCCCTTGGCGGGGGCGCCGATCGGTTCGGTGGCGACCCGGGCCAGCTCGGCGCCCTCGGCGTCGTGCACCACGAGCCCGCCCCGCAGCAGCGCGGCCACCTCCCGGGCCACATCGGTGACGTCCCCGCCGCGCAGCACCAGGTCGGTGAGCCGGTCGTGCGTCTCGGTGGCCAGCCGGGTGGCCTCGCTGTGGGCCCGGGCGGTCTCGGTCGCGGCGTTCAGCTCGGCCAGCGCCGTACGGGTCTCCTCCAGCAGCCGCGCCCCGTCGATCGCGACGGCGGCGTGGTCGGCCAGTGAGGAGAGCAGCGCGACCGCGTCGGGGGTGAACGCGCGCACCGACCGGTCGGCGGCGTAGAGCACCCCGATGACCCGCGAGGCGACGCGCAGCGGCACACCGAGAATGCCCCGCAGCCCCTCCTCGCGCACCCCGGCGTCGATGGTGCTGGTGTGCCGGAAGCGGTCGTCTGTGCGGTAGTCGGAGCTGGCGTACGGCCGGGCCGTCTGCGCGACCAGGCCGCCGAGGCCCTCGCCCATGCCCAGGCGCAGCTGCTGGAAGGCGGCGGAGACGGATCCGTCGGTGACCCGCATGAAGGTGTCGCCGGCGACGGGGTCGTTGAGGGTGAGGTAGGCGCAGTCCGTGCCGAGCAGGGTCCGGGCCCGCCGCACGATGGCCCTTAGCACCGCGTCGAGATCGCGCAGGGCCGCGAGGTCCCCGGCCGTGTCGAACAGGGCGGTGAGCTCCGCCTCGCGCCTGCGGTGCTGGTCGAGCGTGCGCCGGATGTCGAGGGCGACCCGGGTCGCCTCCTCGACGAGGGCCTGATCGGCGGCGCCGGCGCCGGCCGTACGGGCCTGCGCGCCGGGCCGCGCGAAGTGCTCGACGGGCGCGCCCTGGGCGAGCAGGTCGAGGAGCTGCCGCAACGCGGCCGCGGGCGCGGTGGGATCGTTCACGGGGGCCATGCTGGCAGCCCTTCGGTACGGGAGGGCGAGCGGGTCCGCCCGCCGGGCCGGACGCACCGGTGGCGGCGGGCGGCCCGTGGGGCGGCCGGGCTCAGGCGGAATCGGAGACCGCGCCGGCGTACCCGCTCCCCGGGCCAGCCCCGGCCGGCGCCGCCGTGCCCGTCCCCGTCCCCGTCCCCGTTCCCGCTCCTGCCTTCGGGACGGACAGGTCGCGGCCCCGGGTCTCGCGGGCGAGAAGGACGGTGAGGGTGGTGACGAGGGCGGCCCCGGACAGGTAGACGGAGACCGGCACGGAGGAGTCGTAGTCCTTCAGGAGCTCGACGGCGATGATCGGGGCCAGGGCCCCCGCGATGATCGAGGCGAGCTGGGACCCCATCGAGGCACCCGAGTAGCGGACCCTGGTGTCGAACATCTCCGAGATGAAGGCGGCCTGCGGCCCGTACATGGCCCCGTGCAGCAGCAGTCCGGCGGTGACGGCGAGGGTGATGACGGCGAACGACTTCGAGTCCACCAGCGCGAAGAACGCGAACGCCCACACCGCCATGCCGACCGAACCGATCAGCGTCACGGGCCGGCGCCCGATCCGGTCAGAGAGCGCTCCCCAGGCCGGGATGGTCAGAAAGTGGACGGCCGAGCCGATCAGGAGCGCGTTGAGGGCGGTGGTCTTGGGGAGCCCGAGGTGGGTGGTGACGTAGACGAGGAGGAAGGAGGTGAGCACGTAGTACGAGATGTTCTCGCCGAAGCGGGTGCCGATGGCGGTCAGCACGTGCCGCCAGTCCTTGCGGAACACCTGGACCACGGGCGCCTTCTCCTCCTCGGCCCGCCCCGCGGCCGCGGCCTGCGCCGCGAGGAAGACGGGCGACTCGGACACGGAGAGCCGGATCCACAGCCCGACCACGACCAGTACCCCGGAGAGCAGGAACGGGATCCGCCACCCCCAGGACAGGAACGCCGCATCGGACTGGACGGCGGCGAGCAGCGCCAGTACCCCGGTGGCGAGCAGGTTCCCCCCGGGAGCCCCGGACTGCGGCCAGGAGGCCCAGAACCCGCGGTGCTCGGCCCCACCGTGCTCGGACACGATCAGCACGGCCCCGCCCCACTCACCGCCCAGCGCGAACCCCTGCACCAGGCGCAGCACGGTCAGCAGAACGGGCGCTCCGACCCCGATGCTGGCGTGGGTGGGCAGCAGCCCCATCGCGAAGGTGGCCCCGCCCATCATGAGCAGACTCAGCACCAGCAGCTTCTTGCGCCCGACTTTGTCCCCGAAATGCCCGAAGACGACCCCGCCCAACGGGCGGGCGAGGAACCCGATGGCGTAGGTGAGGAAGGCGATCAGCGTGCCCGTGAGCGGATCCGCGGTCGGGAAGAACAGCTTGTTGAAGACCAGGGCGGCGGCGGTTCCGTAGAGGAAGAAGTCGTACCACTCGATGGTGGTCCCGATGAGACTGGCGGCGACGATCCGCCGTATTCCGGATGGCGCCTTCGGATCGGCTGCGGTGGAGGCCATGTGAACCACTTCCAGGATGTCTGCGGGGACGTCGGGTGTGGCCACAACGTAGAAGTCCACAGGTCAGCGGTATATGTGGCGTGCCATCACAATCAAGCTCACTCGAATGTGCCCCATCGCCACATGAATCGAACCGATCCCCTCGGACGCCTCCGCGCCCCTCAGGAACTGAGGGGCGCGGGCCGGTCGGTCACTCCAGCCAGGGCTTCCACACGTTCTGGTTGCGGTCCACCCACTTCTTCGCCGCCTGCTCGGGTGACAGCTTCTCCTCGGCGATCATCAGGGACACCTCGTTCTGCTGCGCCTTGGTCCAGTGGAACTTCTTCAGGAAGGCGGCCGCCTTTCCGCCCGAGTTCGCGAAGCGCGTGTTCAGGTACTTCTGCAGCGGTGTGTTCGGGTAGGCGCAGGCCACCTTCTGCGGATCGTCCGCGCAGCCCTCGGTGTACTCGGGGAGCTTCACCTCGGTCATCGGGACACGTTCGAAGAGCCACTGCGGCTCGTACCAGTACGTCAGGAAGGGCTTGTGCTCCTTGGCGAACTGCTTGATCTGGGTGATCTGGGCCGCCTCGGAGCCGGCGAAGACCACTTCGAAGTCCAGGCCCAGGTTCTTCACCAGGGCCTTGTCGTTCGTGACGTAGGACGGCGAACCGTCCATCAGCTGGCCCTTGCCGCGGCTCTCGGGGGTGCGCAGCTGGTCGGCGTACTTGTCGAGGTTCTTCCAGTCGGTGACGTCGGGGTGGGCCTCGGCGAAGTACGTGGGGACGAACCAGCCGATGTGGCCCGTCACGCCCAGGTCCCCGCCGGGGGTGATGGTCTTCTTGCCCTCCACGTACCGCTTCTCCTGCTCGGGGTGGCCCCAGTCCTCCAGGATCGCGTCGACGCGGCCCTGGCTGAGGGCGTCCCAGGCGGGGACCTCGTCGACCTGGACGGCGTCCACGCGGTAGCCCAGCTCGTGTTCGAGGAGGTAGGAGGCGACGGCGGTGTTCGCCTGGGCGCCGACCCACGACTGGACGGAGAGGGTGACGGTCTTCGCGCCCTGTGCGGCGGCGTACGGGGAGGACTGGCGGGTCATGTCGGCGGCCCCGCAGCCGGTGAGGACGGCGAGTCCGGTCGCGGCGGCGAGGACGGTCGCGCCGCGGCGGCCGCGTCGGCCGCGTCGGCCGCGCGGGCTGAGCCGGGGGGTTGCGTCGCGCATGTCAGGCCTCCTTCACGGGCTGGGTGACGCGGTCGAGGAGCAGACCGAGGCAGACGATCGCGGCGCCGGCCACCAGGCCGGTGGCCAGGTCGCCCTGGGCGAGGCCGAGGACGACGTCGTAGCCGAGCGCGCCGCCACCGACGAGACCGCCGATGATGACGACGGCGAGGACCAGGACCACGGCCTGGTTGACGGCCAGCAGCAGCGCCGGCCGGGCCAGGGGCAGTTGGACCTGCCGGAGCAGCTGCGAGCGGGTCGCGCCGAGCGAGCGGACGGATTCGACGACGGTCGGGTCCACCTCGCGCAGGCCCTGGACGGTGATCCGGACGACGGCCGGCAGCGCGTACACGACGGCGGCCGCGGCGGCCGGTGCGCGGCCGACTCCGAACAGCGCGACCACGGGGATGAGGTAGACGAACTGCGGAAGGGTCTGGCACACGTCGAGGACGGGCCGCAGCAGCCGCTCGGCGCGGGCGCTGCGGGCGGCCGCGACGGCGATCGCGAAGCCCAGTACGAGGGTGACCGCGACGGCGGCCAGCACCTGGGAGAGCGTGTCCAGGGATGTTTCCCATACGCCGAGCACCCCGACGGCGCCCAGGGCGAGGACCGCGGTGAGTGCGGTGCGCCAGGTGCCCGCGAGCAGGGCGAGAGCGGCGGCCACGAGCAGGAGCAGCCACCAGGGGGCGGCCTGAAGTCCGCCGCGCAGCGGGTCGAGTATCCAGCCGGTGAAGCGCGCGGCCCAGTCGGCGGTGCCGCCGACGACCGGGACGCCGGAGTAGAGGTGATCGGTCATCCAGGCGACGGCCGAGTTCACCGGGGCGGCGAGGGAGACGGTCCAGGACTCGGGCCACAGGGTGCTGCCGGCGATGCGCCCGGCGACGGTGGCGGCGACCGCCGCGAGGAGGGTGAGGAGGCGGCCGTACCAGCCCGAGAACACCCGGCGCAGCAGGTTCTGTTCGCCGGCGGGCACGGTGGCGCCGATCCGGCGGCCCGCGGCGTCGGCGGTACGGTCCAGCACCACGGCGAGCAGCACGATCGGGATGCCCGCGGCCAGGGCGGCTCCGACGTCCACGGAGGCGAGGGCCTGGTAGACGCGGTCGCCGAGGCCGCCCGCGCCGATCACGGAGGCGATGACGGCCATGGACAGGCCCGTCATGATGGCCTGGTTGACGCCGAGCAGGAGCTGCCGGCGCGCGAGCGGGAGGCGGGCTGTCAGCAGCCGCTGGCGTCCGGTGGCGCCGAGCGAGGCGGCGGCCTCCATCACTCCGGCGTCGGCCTCGCGCAGGCCGAGGGCGGTGAGGCGGGCCATGGGCGGGGCGGCGTAGACCACGGTGGCGAGGACCGCGGCGGGCACGCCGATGCCGAAGACCAGCACCATCGGCAGCAGGTACGCGAAGGCCGGCAGGATCTGCATGGTGTCGAGTACGGGGCGCAGGGCGCGGTCGGCGCGCGGGGAGAGCCCCGCGGCGAGGCCCAGCAGCGCGCCGAGGACGACGGAGGCGGCGACGGCCACGGCCATCAGCGCGAGGGTCTGCATGGTCGGCACCCACATGCCGAGCAGTCCGCAGGCGGCGAAGGCGGCGGCGCAGGTCAGGGCGAGCCGGATGCCGGCGAGGCGCCAGGCGACCAGGGCGGCCAGGGCGGTGACCCCGGTCCAGCCGGCGGCGAGCAGGAGCACGTACACGGCGCGCACGGACACCACGACGCCATTGCTGATGTGGCCGAAGAAGTAGAGGAACAGCGGGTGGGTGTCGCGGTGGTCGATGATCCAGTCGCCGGCGCGGCCGAGCGGGCCGGACAGATCGACGGCCAGGGCCGCGGGCCAGCTGCCGGCGCCCGGGAAGGCCACGGCGAGCGGGATCAGCAGGGCGACGGCGACACCCATCGGGAGGAGGATCCGGCGACGCCAGGCGCGGCCGGGCAGGGTTGTGCGGGGGCGGTCCTGCTGCGCGGACGCGCCGCGCGAGTGACGCGGGCCGGCGGGCCGTTCGGAGGACTGCGGGGCTTCCGAAGGGGCGCCGGCGCGGGTGCCGGCCGGGGTGTCGGCCGGGGTGTCTGCCGGGGTACGGGTCGGGGTCGCGGTCATGCGCACCACCTCCGGGCATCGGGGACGGGGGGCGCGGGGCGGGCGGGGCGGGTCATGCCGCCACCCCCCGTCCGGTGGCGGCCGGGAGCCCGGCGACGACGGCGAGCAGCCCCGCGTCGTCCACGATGCCCAGGCAGCGGCCGCGGTCGACCACGCGGGCCGGGCCACCGCTGCGGGCGACGGCCTCGATGGCCTCGACCACGGTGGTGGCGGGGCTCAGTGCGGGGCCCCGGTCGGCCTCGCCCGCGGCGGCGGGGCGCATCGCGGTGCGGACGGTGAGCACCTGTTCGCGGGGGACGTCGCGGACGAAGTCCCGTACGTAGTCGTCGGCGGGCGAGCCGACGATCTCCTCGGGCGTGCCGAGCTGCACGATGCGGCCGTCACGCATCAGCGCGATCCGGTCGCCCAGGCGCAGGGCCTCGGCGAGATCGTGGGTGATGAAGACCATGGTGCGGCCCTCCTCGTGGTGGAGCCGGGCGACCTCCTCCTGCATCTCGCGGCGGATGAGGGGGTCGAGTGCGCTGAACGGCTCGTCGAACAGGAGCACTTCGGGGTCGGCTGCGAGGGCCCGGGCCAGGCCGACGCGCTGTTGCTGGCCGCCGGAGAGCTGGCCGGGGCGGCGCTCCTCCAGCCCTTCGAGGCCGACCTTGGCGACGAGTTCGGCGGCCTTGGCCCGTCGGTCGCCGCGGCTGACGCCCTGGATCTCCAGTCCGTACGCCACGTTGTCGAGGACGGTGCGGTGCGGGAGCAGGCCGAAGTGCTGGAAGACCATGGCGGTGCGGTGGCGGCGCAGGGCGCGCAGCCGGGTGGCGTCCATCGCGAGGACGTCCTCGCCGTCGATGGAGAGGCTTCCGGCGGTGGGTTCGATGAGCCGGGTGAGGCAGCGTACGAGGGTGGACTTGCCGGAGCCCGACAGGCCCATCACGACGAAGACCTCGCCCTTGCGGACGTCGAAGGAGACGTCGCGGACGGCGGCGGTGCATCCGGTGCGCTCGCGCAGTTCGGCGGCGGACAGGTCGGCATCGGGGGAGCCGGGGACCTTCGCGGCCGCCTTGTCGGGGCCGAAGACCTTCCACAGGCCGTCCACGGTGAACACGGGGGGTGCGGCGGGGGTGGCGGGGTTCGTGTTCACCGGGTGCCCCCTTCGCGGGCCAGCAGTTCGGCGGCTTTCTCGCCGACCATGAGCACTCCGATCATCGGGTTGACGGCGGGCATGGTGGGGAAGACGGAGGCGTCCGCGATGCGGATGCCTTCGAGCCCGCGGATCTTCAGCTCCGGGTCCACGACGGCGCCGGGATCGTCGGCGGCGCCCATCCGGCAGGTGCCGGCCGGATGGTAGACGGTGTGCGCGACGGAGCGGGCGTAGGCGCTCAGCTCTTCGTCGCCGGTGATCTCCGGGCCGGGGCACACTTCCCGCTTGAGCCAGCCGGCGAGCGGCTGGGTGGCGGCTATCTCGCGGGCGAGCTTGATGCCGTCCACCAGGGTCCGGCCGTCGTAGTCGTCCTCGTCCGTGAAGTAGCGGAAGTCCAGGGCCGGTTTGACCTCGGGGTCCGCGCTGGTCAGGTAGAGGCGGCCGCGGCTGCGGGGCTTGGGGATGTTGGGGGTCATCGACACGCCGTGCGCGGGCCGTTCGTAGCCGATGCGCTCGGGGTTGTCGGTGAAGGGGACCTGGTAGAAGTGGAACATCAGGTCGGGTCCGGCGGATCCGGGGTCGCGCCGGACGAACAGCCCCGCGTCGCTGTCCATCGCGGAGTTCTCCGGTATCGGGCCGTCGGTCTCCCAGACGATCACCGACTCGGGGTGGTCGAGCAGGTTTTCGCCCACGCCGGGCAGGTCGTGCACCGGGGCGATGCCGAGGGCTTCCAGGTCCGCGCGCGGGCCGATGCCCGAGTGCAGCAGCAGCCGGGGGGTGTCCACCGCGCCGGCGCACACCAGGACCTCGCGGCGGGCGGTCACCAGGGACTCCGTACCGTCCGAGGCGCGTACGCGGACTCCGCGCGCCCGGGTGCCGTCGAATTCCAGGCGGTGGGCCCAGGTCTCCAGGAGGATGGTGAGGTTGGGGCGCCGGTCCATGACGGGGTGGAGGTAGGCCACCGACGCGGAGGAGCGCTTGTTGTCCTCGGGGTGGTAGGCGAGATCGAAGAAGCCGGCGCCCTCGTGGAAGGGCTTGCGGTTGAAGCCCTCGATGCGCGGGACGCCCAGGGCGCTCTGCGCGGAGTCGACGAAGTCGCGCGCGATGGCGTTGCGGTCCTTCTCGTCCACCGGGACGATGTTGTTCAGGAGCCGGTCGAAGTACGGGTCCATGGCGGCCGCGTGCCAGCCCTCGGCTCCCGCCTGCGCCCACTCGTCCCAGTCGGACGGGAGCGGCTTGAAGGCGATCAGGGTGTTGTGCGAGGAGCAGCCGCCGAGGACGCGGGCGCGGCTGTGACGGATGTGCGAGTTGCCGCGGGGCTGCTCGGTGGTGGGGTAGTCGTAGTCGAGCTCGCCGCCGAGCAGGCCCATCCAGCGCCGCAGGGTGAGGACTTCGGGGCGGTCGACATCGCTGGGACCGCCCTCGATGACGGCGACGGTGACGTCAGGGTCCTCGGTGAGGCGGGAGGCGATCACGGAGCCGGCGGTGCCGCCGCCGACGACGACGTAGTCGTACTCCTGCTCCGCGGGGGTGGGACGGTCCGTGGGGGTGGGACGCTGCGTGGGGGTGGGACGGTGCGTGGGAGTGGTCATGCTCTGCTCCTCCTTCAGCCCGCGAACCAGCGCACGGGGCGCGGGGCGAGGTTTTGGTACACGTGCTTGGACTCGCGGTACTCGGCCAGTCCCGACGGGCCCAGTTCGCGTCCGATGCCGGACTTGCCGAAGCCGCCCCACTCCGCCTGCGGGAGGTAGGGGTGGAAGTCGTTGATCCAGACGGTGCCGTGGCGCAGCCGGCCGGCCACGCGGCGGCCACGGCCCGGGTCGGAGGTCCACACCGCGCCGGCGAGCCCGTACTCGGTGTCGTTGGCGAGCGCGACGGCTTCGGCCTCGGTACGGAAGGTCTCGACGGTCAGGACCGGGCCGAAGACCTCCTCCCGTACGACGCGCATCCCGCGGTGGCAGCGGTCCAGGACCGTGGGCCGGTAGAAGTAGCCCGGCCCGTCGGGGCGTTCGCCCCCGGAGCGGAGTACGGCACCCTCGGCGAGGGCGGAGGCCACGTACTCCTCGGTGCGTTCGCGCTGGGCCGCGGACACCAGCGGCCCGCATTCCACGCCCGGGTCGGTGCCGCGGCCGAGGCGGATCCGGTCGGCCCGGCGGGCCAGTTCGGCGACGAAGCGCTCGGCAACGCTCTCCTCGACGATGAGCCGGGACCCGGCGGAGCAGACCTGGCCGCTGTGCATGAAGGCGGCGTTCAGGGCCTGGTCGACGGCGGTGTCGAAGTCTTCCTCGGTGGCGCAGGCGTCGGCGAAGACGACGTTGGGATTCTTGCCGCCGAGTTCGAGTGCGACCTTCTTGACGGAGTCCGCGGCCGCGCGCATCACCTTCGTACCGCTGGTGAGACCGCCGGTGAAGGAGACGAGGTCGACGTCGGGGTGGGCGGCGAGGCGCGCGCCGACGGGGTCGCCGGGGCCGGTGACCAGGTTCGCGACGCCGGCCGGGAGACCGGCCTCCGCCAGCAGGCCGATGAGGGCGACCGTGGACAGCGGGGTGATCTCGCTGGGCTTGAGCACGAAGGTGTTGCCCGCGGCGAGGGCGGGAGCGATCTTCCAGGAGGCCTGGAGGAGGGGGTAGTTCCACGGGGTGATCAGGGCGCAGACCCCGACAGGCTCGTGGACGACGACGCTGTGGACGTCGGGGGTGCCCGCGTCGATCACGCGGCCCGCGCTCTCTCCGGCGACGAGGTCGGCGAAATAGCGGAAGGCGTCGGCGACGCAGTCCACGTCCACGCGGCCCTCTTCCAGGGTCTTGCCCGCGTCGCGGCTTTCCAGCAGACCGAGGCTTTCGCGGTCGCGGTGCAGCAGATCGGCGGTGCGGCGCAGCAGGGCGGCGCGCTGCAGGACGGGGGTCCGGGGCCACTCCCCGCCGTCGAAGGCCGCGCGGGCGGCGCTGACGGCCGCGTCGGTGTCCGCGGTGCCGCCCTCGGCGACGACGGCGAGGACCGTGGCGTCCGCCGGGTCGAGGATCTCCCGGGTGGCTCCTGTGACTGCGGAACGCCAGGTCCCGTCGATGTGGATGGTCGTCTGCTCGGACACGACTCGCTTTACCTCCGATTCCACCACTGCGGCTCACCCGCGGTGGTGTTGTTCGTTCCCCGGTGCCCCGGTTCGCGGAAGCCATGTCCCATCCGTCACTGGAAGTGACGGGAGTCACGCCCCGTCACTCTGGGGATGTTCGGTATGTATCGGGTCATATCGGGCGCATCGGGGAGCGCCGGGACGGCCCGTCGCGGGCAGGTCGCGGCAGGCAAGGGGCGCAAGGGGCGCAAGGGGTGCAGGGTCTTCGGCGGTCAGCACGACGGCGGTCCCGACACCCAGGAGGGTGCCGGGACCGCCGTCGTCGTGCGGGGGAAGCGATCAGGCGGGGCGGCCGCCGAAGGGGGCGCCGGTGCCGTAGTAGGTGCCCAGCTCCTCTCGGTACCCGGCGTCGCCGAGGTGCTTGTCCCGGTGGAACTCGGGGGCGTTCTTGATCTGTTCCTTGGTGCGGTCGACGAAGACCTTCTTGTCCTCCGGGTCGACCCTGACCACCGTGCTCGCCGGCAGCAGGACCTCCTTGCCGAAGATCCAGACCCCGGTGTCGACCACCAGGTAGGCGTCACCGACCTCGTCGGAGTGCTTGTCGACCTTGCCGATGCCGCCGTCGGTCGCCTCGACCTTGTAGCCGGTCAGATCGGTGCCGGCCAGGTGGCCCGAAGTCGGCTGGTAACTCCACACATGTTCAGTCACGCGAAAAACAACTCCTCCGGTCAACGGGGGACGGCGGGAAGCGAATTCTCCGCCGGTCCTCCTTGTTCCGTACGTCGTGCTCGACGGACGTGCTGCATTCCGCCTGAACTTCGGATGCCCTGACTTTCGGAGTTCACGCACTCGATCGCACGGGGGAATCGTGCCGGCCCCGGCCCCGGGCCCGGCAACATCCGAAAGAGGCGGCCTAGTAGTAGCCCTTCGTGCCGTCGAGCAGCTCCCTGACGATGTCCGCGTGCCCTGCGTGCCGGCCCGTCTCCTCGACGAGGTGAATCAGCATCCAGCGGAGGTTGGCGCTGCTGTCGTGGAAGTCGGGGTGGCAGCCGGTGTCGTCCAGGTCCGCCGCGGCAACGATCGCGTTGCTGCGGGTGCACTGGGCCTCGTACTCCGCGAGGAGCTCCGCGAGGGGGCGGCCGCCGGTGTGCCAGTCGGCGTTCTTGCCCGACTCGCCGAATGCGGGGTTCTGCCTCTTGTCGCCGCCGAGGAACAGCACTTCCAGCCATATGTGCTCGGTCCAGCGCATGTGGGAGATGAGACCGGCCATCGTCATGTCCGGTGAGGTCGGGATGACCGGGCGGCGCGCGTCCTCGTCGCTCAGCCCTTCGCATTTCCAGCGCAGAATCCGCCGTTGCAGGTCCAGCCAGCCGATGAGCGCCGTGCGTTCATCCGCTTGGCGCGGGGGGCGTTCCAGTTCCGATGACATGGCGGCGGACGCTACCAGGGCGGTCGGGAGGGGTACCTGGGCGACGGGCTCGTCTTCCACCGGCACGACGCCCGGCGTACCGCCACCACCGGGCCGGCGGCGACCGTGAAACTCGCTGTCCGGTCACCGGAGCACGGTGATAGACATCCGGCGTGGAAAAGAATCTTGAGTTCCCTGACCTGTTGCGACTGATCGATGAACGGTCGGCTGCCTTCCGCGCCGTGGTCGCCGCCGCGCCGGGTCTCGACGCGCAGGTGCCGACCTGCCCCGGGTGGACGCTGTTCGATCTGGTGAAGCACCTGGGTGGGGGAGACCGTTTCTGGGCCGCCATCGTCGCCGCGGGGTCTGCGGACGCTCCGCCGGCCGGAGCCGTGGCCGAGCGCGCCGCGCTGGAAGTGCCGCAGGAGCGTGAGGCCCTGCTGGCCTGGCTGGACGCGTCGACGCGGCTTTTGCTGGAAGCCCTGCGCGCGGCGGGACCGGAGAGCGGTTGCTGGACGTGGTGGCCCGCGTCGCAGTCACCGCAGACCGCCGGCGGCACCGCCCGGCACCGGGTCCAGGAGAGCGCGGTGCACACCTACGACGCCCAGCTCGCCGGGGGCTCCCCGCAGCAGCTGCCCGTCGGGCTGGCACTCGACGGTGTGGAGGAGTTCCTGTTCACCGTCTGCGCGACGCCGAGTGCCTGGCCGCACGAGCCCACGGCCTTCGACTTCCACGCCGCCGAGGGCCGCTCCTGGCGCCTCGCCGTCGACGGCGACGGCGCACGCATCACCCGTATCCCCGCGCCCACCGCAGCGACCGGCGAGGACTCCGACGCAGCCGGTGCCTCCGTCCACGGCACGGCCAGTGAGCTGGTCCTCTACCTGTACGACCGGATCCAGGCCGACTCCTTGCACGTCGACGGGGACCCGGGGCTGCTCGACCTGCTCCGCGCCTGGGAGCCGGAGGAGAAGTAGGACGTGGCGGGAGCGGTTGGCCGCGCCGCGAACCGGTCGGACACGACTCTTCGCCAGGTTCGTCCGTCATGGCACCGCACCCCGAACCCGCACGGCGGCCTCGGGGTGTCCCTCGGGGCGTCCCTCGGGGTGTCACCAAGCCGACCGTCCGCCGGGACGGCAGTGCGAACGCATCGGGCGAGATTCTCTTGGGCCGCTTGGCCCACTCGGCCGCTCGGTCGCGCCGCCACCGGGCAGAACATCCACCATGGACAGCAATCACGAGATGGACCCGGAGCATCAGGTCCCGGACGGTGTCGACGAGAAGACGGTGCGCGCGTTGGGTGCGCTGTCGAAGGCGTTGGAGACCACGGAACGAGCCCGCGGTCATCTCTACGGGTTCCACCAGCTGACCGGGACCGCGGACTTCGAGCTCGGCGACGCGGTCAGGCTGCTGCGTGAGGCGGGCCACGAGGAGCAGGCCGCCCGGGTCGAGCGCGAGATCGTGGGCCGCAACGTCATCCCCGGGCACTGGACGTTCCAGATCATCGAGGCCTACAACGAGACCTACTACCGGCCCTTTGCCGCAGTGGAAGGCGACATCGTCGACGAGCTGGCCGGCGGGCGCGACCACCTCCTGGAGGCCCGGCTCAAGACGATGCGCCGCACCCACCACCATCCCGACCACACGGCCACACCACCCTCCTCCTCCCCTTCCTGATGCGAAGGCCCAGCCAAGCGGGGGAGGCCGGGGCGCTCGCACGGAACTCCGCCGCCGGGCCGGCCTCCCTCTCGGGGCCGGGACCGAGCGGTGCGCGGAGCTGACCCTCACGTCGCGGCGTGCGCTCCGACAGCCTGCCGGTACGCCACGTGCCCGCCCAGTGCACCGCTGACGGCCACGGCAGCCAGTCCGCCCAGGGACCACATCCGCCCCTTCGCCGGGTGGCCCTGGAGCCGCGCCTTCAGGGACGCGGCGTAGCGGGCCACCGCGGCCACGTTGGAGACGGCGTGGGCCAGCCCGACCCGGGCCTGCTCGGGCGGCAGGTCCGCCCAGTCCGCCCAGCCGGCCACTGCTGCCGGGGCGACGCCGGCCAGACCGACGGCGGTCAGGGTGGTCGCCGCGTGCCGGGCTCCGGGTACCGCGTCCAGTACCGAGGCCGACAGCCAGCATCCGATGGGCACCTGGACGAGCACGGGATGCACGGGGTGGCCCAGGGGCCTGCCGCGCAGCAGATCGCGCGCGCCGCCCAGCGGAAGCGAGCGGATGCCCTTCTGCAGGGCCCTGATGGCCGGGTCGGCCACCGTGTCCGTTCGAGCCGGTCCAGAGCTGTGAGCCAGCAGGCCGAGGCGGTGTGGAGTGCTGCCGCAGGGACGGCCGGGGGCGCGGTGTCGCGGGTGCGTGAGTTCATGCATGACGCCTACCCGCCACCACGCTGCCATCCCGCCCGGGCCACGACTGCACCCGAACGACCGGCCCCCGACCTTCCCGGACGGGTGGCGCGGGTGCCGCAGGGGATGGGTGGAGGAGAAGGGGGCAGACGCCAGTCGTGAGAGGAGGGACGATGACAGGTGCACCGCGTCGTATGGCTGGTCTGAAAGGCGAGGAGGCCCGACGGATCGCCCGCGAAGTCCTGTCGGCCGGCGGCCTGGGGGAGCGCCTGGTGGACGACGTGCTGCTGGTCGTTTCGGAACTGGTCACCAACGCGGTCCGTCACGCCGGCGGTGTGACCGATTTTCACGTCCGGTATCTCCAGCACTGCCTCGCGGTCGACGTGTCGGACGCGTCTTCGCTGTGCCCGTGCACGCCGGACAAACCGGTCGGAGTACCGGGAGGATTCGGCTGGCTGCTCGTCAACCGTATCGCCGCCCGTACGGAGATCCGTCGTGGCATCGGCGGCAAGACGATCACCGCGTTCTTTCCCGTTGGCTTCGCCTGCTGAACCGCGCGTTCCGCTGTGCCGGCGGCGCCCTCGGGGCGGGCGGCCTGCAGACATGCTTCCCGCCGCCCA
Organism: Streptomyces sp. NPDC002104; assembly: GCF_053593795.1. Taxonomy (NCBI): domain Bacteria; kingdom Bacillati; phylum Actinomycetota; class Actinomycetes; order Kitasatosporales; family Streptomycetaceae; genus Streptomyces; species Streptomyces sp. NPDC002104. The sequence goes on from NZ_JBSFDF010000017.1 coordinate 128,609, forward strand.
AGGTCTCGGTCTTCCGGCCTTCGAAGGTCATCGATCGAGCGACGTGGTCACGCGGCCTGCCGGGCGGCTGTCTGGGAGGATGCGCCGTATGGATGTGCGGAGCAGGAATCACGTGACGGTGACGGGGCGGGCCGGTGCGCCGGTGGTGATGCTGGCGCACGGGTTCGGATGCGATCAGAACATGTGGCGTCTGGTGGTGCCGGCCCTCGAGAAGGATTTCACCGTGGTCCCCTTCGACCACGTGGGGTCGGGCGGCTCGGACCTGTCGGCATGGAGCCGGGAACGCTATTCCACGCTGGACGGCTATGTCGACGACGTGCTGGAGATCTGCCGCGATCTGGCTCTCGGGCCGGTGACGTTCGTCGGGCATTCGGTGAGCGCGATGATGGGCGTGCTCGCCGCGGCGCGGGAGCCGGAGGCGTTCGCCGGTCTGGTGCTGCTCGCCCCGTCCCCCTGTTTCATCGACGATCCCGCCGCCGGCTACCGGGGCGGGTTCAGCGCCGAGGACATCGAAGAGCTGCTGGAGTCCCTGGACGCGAACTATCTGGGCTGGTCCGGTGCCATGGCGCCGGTGATCATGGGCAACCCGGAGCGTCCGGAACTGGGCGAGGAACTGACCAACAGCTTCTGCCGGACCGATCCGGAGATCGCGCGGGTCTTCGCCCGCGTCACGTTCCTGTCCGACAACCGGGAGGACCTCGCGAAGGTGACGGTACCCACGCTGGTCGCGGAGTGCTCCAGTGACGCGATCGCGCCGCCCGGGGTGGGCGCGTTCGTGCAGTCGCGGATCCCCGGCAGCCGGCTGGTCACCCTGAACGCGACCGGCCACTGCCCCCAGCTCGCCGCCCCGGAGGAGACCGCCGCGGCGATCGCCGCGTTCGCCGGAGCAGCCCGGTGATGTGCGAGACCAACGGCGCGGAAGAGGGAAGCCCCATAGACGAACGCGGGCCGATGGACGAACAGGCGCAGTTCTCGGCCCTGTTGGAGGACAGCGCGGAGGACCTGTACGAGCACGCTCCGTGCGGGTACCTGTCCACGCTGCTGGACGGCCGGATCGCGAAGGTGAACGCGACCCTGCTGAACTGGCTCGGCTACGGACGCGGCGACCTGGTGGGCCGCAAGCACTTCTCCGACCTCCTGACCGTAGGCGGCCGGATCTACCACGAAACCCATTTCGCCCCGCTCCTGCGCATGCAGGGCGAGGTCAGCGGCATCGCCCTCGAACTGAAGGCCGCCGACGGCTCCCGTCTGCCGGTCCTGGTGACCTCGACGGTGAAGTCGGGCGACGACGGACAGCCGCTGCTGATCCGCACCACCGTCTTCGACGCCCGCGACCGCCGGGCCTACGAAACGGAGCTGCTGCGCGCCCGCAAGGAAGCCGATCTGGAGCGCGACCGCCTCAAGCGGCTGAACGTCACCCTGCAAAGGACCCTGCTGCCGCCGGCACTGGCGAACGTACCGGGCCTCGACGTGGCCGCGCACTATCACGTCGCCTCGGCGGACGAGGTCGGCGGCGACTTCTACGACCTCTTCCCCCTGGCCGCCGGCGCCTGGGGCTTCTTCCTGGGCGACGTGTGCGGCAAGGGCGCAGCCGCAGCGGCCGTCACCTCCCTCGTCCGCTACACGCTGCGCGCCGCCGCCGTGTACGACTCGGCTCCGGCCGCCGTCCTGGCCAACCTGAACACGGTGCTGAACCACGAGTACAACGGCACCGACCCCCGCTTCTGCACCGTCGTCTTCGGTTTGCTCACGCCCGACGGCGACCGGGGCGGCTTCCACATCACCCTGGCGAGCGGCGGGCACCCTCCCGCCCTGCTGATGCGCGCCGACGGAACCGCCGACTACCTGCCCACGCCCGGCGGGCAACTCATCGGCGTCCTGCCCGACGCCCACATCGCCACCACCACCGTGCACCTCGCCTCCGGCGACACCCTGCTCCTGCACACCGACGGCCTCACCGAAGCCCACACGGCGGGCGGCGGCAAGGGCAGGTACGGCGACGAGGCCCTGCTCGGCCTCGGCCGCGCCATGGCACCCACCACCGCGGCCGACACCATCGACACGGTCCGGTCCCTGCTCGACAGCCTGGACACGGGCGTGGACGACGACGCCGCCGTCCTGGCCATCCACGTACCCCGACCCACCAGTGAAGAGCAGCAGTGACCCGGAGCCTGACCATCCGCACCCTCACCAGCACCGCCGGAACGGTCATCGAACTGGCCGGGGACCTCGATCACCACACCGCCCCCGAGGTCCGCGCCGCCCTGCCGGCACTGGAGCTGCACCCGGGCCAGCAGCTCACCGTCGACCTCGGCGGCCTCACGTTCTGCGACTCGAGCGGCATCACCGCGATCATCGCCGCGCGCAACCATGCCCTGGCGGCCGAGGCGACCATCGCGCTGGCCGCGGTCCCCGACCGGGTGAGCCGGATCTTCCGCATGGTCGGTCTCGACCAGGTCTTCGCCAGCCACCCCACCGTCGACGCCGCCGAGGCCGCCTGGCGGCCCACCACGAGCTGACCTCACCAGAACAAGCCGCAGCTCAGCTCGCCGGATACGGAGCGGCCTTGAGGCAGCGGGCGAGGTGGGCGGTGTTCGCGGCGAGGGTGGCCGTGGTGCCCGCGGTCTTCTCCGGTGTCTTCTCGAGGTCCTGGTAGTCGGTGCTCTGCATCGCCTCGCCGACCCAGTAGGTGACGGCGTTCGGGGCGAGGGAGAACCCGGCATCGTTCAGGCCCTGGTAGAGGTCGGCGCTCACCTTGTGTGCCCCGTCCTCGTTGCCGACGACGCAGACCGCGGCGACCTTGCCGTAGGTGAGCATCCGGCCCTCGTCGTCGGTCTCGGAGATCTCCGCGTTCAGTCGCTCCATGACCTTCTGGGCGATGCTGGAGGGATGTCCGAGCCAGATGGGCGTCGACAGGATCAGGATGTCGCAGCCGAGGATCGTGTCGCGGATCTCCGGCCACGCGTCGCCGTCGCCCAGGTCGGTGCTCACGCCGGTCTTCACGTCGTGGTCGGCGATCCGGACGGTCTTTCCGGTGACTCCGTGCTCGGCGAGTGCCGCCATGGTCTGTTCGGCCAGCAGCTGGGAGCTGGACGGGGCGGGGGAGGGGGAGAGGGTGCAGACGAGGGCGACGGCACGGAGCGGGGTGTTCTTGTTGGGGTCCATGATGCGCGGCTACCCGCCCACCCCGCTTTGATGTGACCGGCGATCCTCTTCGTCCCCTTTGGGTCCATCCCCTTGGGGTTTTCACGTGCCGCGCGCCGCTTCGACGTCCGGTGCGATGCGCAGGAGCTCAGCCGCGCCGCTCAGCTCCAGCAGCCGGCGCAGCTGGGGAGGCAGGGGGCCCGCGACCGTGAACCGGGGGAGCTGGTGATGGGCCTGTACGAGGAGCCGCAGGAGTCCGGAGTCGGCGTAGACGATTCCGGAGACGTCGATGATCGTCTGCAGGGCCGGGCCGGCCTTGGCCTTGGCCAAGGCCCTGCGGAACGGCGCCAAGGTCCCGCGGTCGAACGCACCGGCCAGGACGAGGACGAGCGTGCCGTCCCCGCGATCGGGCAGCGGGGTCACGCCGGTCCCGCTGAGCGTGCCGGCCAGCCAGGAGGCGTACGTCGGTCGTCGGCCGCTCCGCAGGAGCCGGGCCGTGGTGGCGCGGGACCGGAAGGGGAGTCGCATGGTGCCTGCACCGCCCGTCCGCGTCAGCGGGGTGCGGCTCGGTGGCCGAACCAGCCACGGCCCCGGCCCCGAGGGGTGTCCGCCACGGGGGCACCGGTCTCGGCACGGGCGTCGTCACGCTGCCTGATGAGATCGTCGCGCTCGCGGTCGACCACGGCGGCCTCGCGGCGCGACGCCCCGCGCTCGTGCCTGGCTCGCGACGAGCGCCGGGCGGACCGGCGGGCACCGATCATGATCATGGCCAGGCCGAGCAGGGCCACGGCTCCCACGATGATTCCGCTCAGGAAAAGGGATCCGGTCGAACCGGTGGCGTGGTATCCGAGAATCGAGAAATCCCCGCCGGGTGTGCCGATTCCGTGGCCGACGCCCATATTGCCGAATATTCCCATCAGGGCGACGGCGGCGGCGATGATCAGAATGATGAGTCCGAGAATGAGAATCATGGCCTCGCTCCTTCGATCCGTGCCTGGACAGGCTGCCGGATGCGGCTTGCGCCTACCCTGGTTGTGAAGCATCAATCGAGGTGGGAGGACACCATGCTCGTCCTCGGCATCATTTTGCTCATCATCGGTTTCGTCACGGGAATTTCGATCCTGTGGACCATCGGGATCATCCTGTTGATCGTCGGAGCCGTTCTCTGGATCCTCGGCGCGGCCGGTCACGCCGTGGGGGGCCGCAAGCACTACTGGTGACCGGAGTCCAGCGGCCAGGCGTCCCGGCGCAGCGGGATTGGCACGGAAGGCGGTGGGCACGCGCGGTCCACGCACCGCGCGCCGCCGCCGCACTCGATCTCCCTGCCGCCGCATCCCTGCCGCCGCACCCGATCTCCCCGGAGAGGGGCCTCTTCCATGGCCGTACGCAGCCACCTGATCCACTGCCCCCCGCAGACCGTCTGGGAGGTGCTCGCAGATCCGGAGCGCTACGGCGAATGGGTCGTGGGGCCGTCCGAGTCCACCCCGCTCGATCATGCGTGGCCCGCGGTCGGAGCCCGGCTCCGGTACACCGTGCGGCTGGGTCCCTGGAAGGCCGAGGGGATCACGACCGTACGGCACCAGGAGCCCGGCAGGGAGCTGGAACTGGAGGCGGCGTTCAAAGCTCTGGGTACGGCGAGGATCTTCCTGCAGATCCGGCCGTGGGGAGAGGAAACCCTGATCGTGTGCGACGAGCATCCCCTGCGTGGTGTGGGCGGCGCTCTCCACAACCCGGCCGTCGAAGTTCTCCTCCAGCTCCGCCACCGGGGGATGCTCGCCCGCCTGGCAAGGCTCGCGGAAAAGGACCGGGCGGGGGAACGCCGTGCCTGACGCGGTGGTGATCGGGGCCGGCCCCAACGGGCTGGTGGCCGCGAACCTGCTGGTGGACGCGGGCTGGAGCGTGGAGGTCCTCGAAGCACAGCCGGAGCCCGGCGGGGCCGTGCGCAGCGACCGGGGCGTCCATCCCGACTACGTTTCGGATCTCTTCAGCGCCTTCTACCCGCTCGCCGCGGCTTCCCCGGTCCTCGCCCGCCTCGACCTCGCCGCCGAGGGTCTGCGCTGGAGCCACGCCCCCTCCGTACTGGCCCACCCGCTGCCCGACGGCCGCTGCGCGGTCCTGGAACGCCGGCTCCAGGACACCTGCGACGGACTCGCGGAGTTCGCCGCGGCCGACGCGGACGCCTGGAAGGACATGTACCGCACGTGGAGCCGGATCGGGCCGGATCTCGTACAGGCCCTGTTCACTCCCTTCCCGCCCGTCCGCTCCGGGCTCCGGCTGGCCGCGGGGCTCCCTGCCTCAGGAGGGTTGCGCCTGGCCCGGAAACTGACCCTTCCCGTGCGGCGCCTGGGCGAGGAGGAGTTCGCCGGAGAGGCGGGCCGGCTCCTGCTCGCCGGCAACGCCCTCCACGCAGACCTGGCTCCCGAGGCCGCGGGCAGCGGCGGTTTCGGCTGGCTGATGTCGATGCTCGGACAGAGCCACGGCTTTCCGGTCCCCGCAGGGGGCGCGGGCGCGCTGACCGCCGCGCTCGTGAACCGGCTGCGCCGCCGCGGGGGAGTGCTGCGCTGCGGGGAGCGGGTCGCCTCCGTCGTCGTACGCGGCGGTACGGCGGTCGGGGTCGTGACGGCCGGCGGGGAGAGCGTCGCCGCACGGCGGGCCGTGCTCGCCGACACCTCGGCGCCGGTCCTGTACCGCGACCTGGTCGGCGAGGAACACCTTCCCGCCCGGCTCCTGCGGGACCTGGAGCGCTTCCAGTGGGACTTCGCGACCTTCAAGGTGGACTGGGCGCTGACGGGACGGGTTCCGTGGACGGCCCCCCGGGCGGCCGGTGCGGGGACGGTCCACGTGGCCGACGGCATCGACGGCCTGACCCGCTTCGCCTCCCAGCTCGCCATGGGCCAGGTACCGGACGAGCCGTTCACCCTGTTCGGCCAGATGACCACGGCGGATCCCAGCCGCTCGCCGGCGGGTACGGAATCCGCCTGGGCCTACACCC
>NZ_JBSFDF010000018.1:0-134335 GCF_053593795.1 Streptomyces sp. NPDC002104
GCTCCTGCCCGGCTTCATGACCCTCTTCCTCTTCTCCTTCACCGCGAGCTGGAACAACTTCTTCGGGCCGCTGGTCATGCTCAACGACCAGCACCCCGCAGGGCCCCGCCCGGCAGGGTCAGGCCCGGCAGGGTCAGGCCCGGCAGGGGTCAGGCCCGGCAGGGGTCAGGCCCGGGCGGGGGCCGGAATCGGGGTGCGGGCCGCGGTCAGCAGCTGCGCGGTGGTGGTGATCCGGGCGAAGCCGCCGCCCTGGAGGTTGACCGCGGTGGCGGCGGCGAGCTGGTCCGCCGTCAGGCGGGGCGCGTCCGGGCCCGGTCCCGCGGCCAGGTCGAAGGTGTGCGTGGCGTCGAGCGGCACGAGGACCTCGTAGCCCAGGTTCCCGGCCATGCGTGCCGTGGTCTCCACGCACATGTTCGTCTGGATGCCGGAGATGACGAGCTGTCCGACGCCCTGGGTGGTGAGCCAGTCGGCCAGGTCCGGGGTGCCGTAGAAGGAGGAGTTCACGGACTTCGTGAGGTGCAGTGCGGCCCCGCCGGCCCGCTCGGCGACGAAGTCCTTGAAGGCGTAGCCGGGCCGGTCCGGCGCGAGGACCGAGCCGGGGGTGCGGGAGGCGTGCTGCACGAGCACGACCGGGCGGCCGGTCTCCTGCCAGGCATCCATCAGCGCGGCGATGTTCTCCTCGGCGGCCGGGTTGTTGCGCGGGCCCCAGAAGCCGGCGTCGTCGAAGCCCTGCTGGACGTCGATGACCAGCAGGGCGCTGTTCGCGGTGATCTCGATGTCGATCGCGTTCTCGTTCGTCATGCCCTCATCCTGGGCCGGGCCGCGCTTGCGAACCAGTACCGCCGAACCCGCGAACCGATGGGATCCTGCCACCATGGCAGTCCGGGCCCGACGAGCTGCGCAGGGGGGCTCAGCCGCAGGTCGGGGGCGTGTCGGCGGGATTTTCCGGGGGCTCGGCCCTCCCCCGGGGCGGGGCCACCGTGGCACACTCACGCCATGCACCGCGTCGCGATCGTCGTTCAGCCCGGCATCCGCGCTTTCGACCTGGCCGTCATCACCGAGGTCTGGGGGCACGACCGCGGCCACCGCGGGGTACCGCCCTTCGAGCTGCGCCGGTGCGCCCTCGCCGCCGGGCCGATCCCGCTCCCCGGCGGGCTCACCCTGACCCCGGACCGCGGGCTCGACTGGCTCGCCGGCGCCGACCTCGTCGTGGTCCCCGCGCTGGACCGGCCGAGCGACCCGACGCCCGAACCGGTCCTCGCCGCCCTGCGGGACGCCCACGCCCGGGGCATCGTGGTGGCCGCCCTGTGCGCCGGCGCCTTCATCCTCGCCGAGGCCGGGCTGCTGGCCGGCCGGCGGGCCGTGACGCACTGGTCGCTGGCCCCCGCCCTGGCCGGCCGGTACCCCGCCGTGCGCGTCGAGGAGGCCCCGCTCTACGTCGGGGACGACGGGCTGTGGACCTCCGCCGGAGTCGCCTCCGGCATCGACCTCTGTCTGCACCTGGTCCGCGAGGCCCACGGCTCCGAGGCGGCCGCGGCCATCGCCCGCGCGATGGTGACCGGCCCCTTCCGCACCGGCGAGCACGCCCAGTACCTGGACCGCCCGACCCCGGTCGCCGACCGGACCGCCGAGGCGCTGGCCGTCGTACGGGAGCGGGCGCTCGGGCGGCTGCACGAGGCGCTGGACGTGGCGACCCTGGCCCGGTGGGCCGGAATGTCCCCGCGGTCCTTCGCCCGGCACTTCGCCGCGGCCACCGGCACCACCCCGCACAAATGGCTCCTCGGCCACCGTCTGGACGAAGCCCGCAAACTGCTGGAGCGCACCGATCACCCGGTCACCGAGGTGGCCCGGCGGGCCGGATTCGCCAGCGAGGTCACCTTCCGCCAGCACTTCACCTCGTACGTGGGCACGAGCCCCCGCGCGTACCGTGCGGCCGCTACCGCACCAGGACCCCCAGGGCCTCCCCCAAACCCCGCCGACAGTGTTAGAAATGGCTCATGACCGGACGTTTTGGCCCGACCAGGGGCTCCGAAGGAGCGCCCGAGGACAGGCCCCCTCCCGAGGACGGGTCCCCACCCGGAACCGGGCCCGGACGCTCCCGGCTGTTCGCGCACCTCTCGCCCGGCACCCGCAGCGTCGCCGGCCAGGTCTTCGCCCTCCAGGCCGTCCTCGTACTGGTGCTGATCACGGCCGCCGCGACGGCCCTGTTCTTCCAGGCCCGGTACGACAGCCAGCGCGACGCCCGCAACCGCTCCCTCGCCGCCGCCGAGGGGTTCGCGCACGCCCCCGGCCTCCCGGCCGCCCTGAAGTCCGCCGACCCCACCGCCGTGCTCCAGCCGCTGGCCGAAGGCGCCCGCCGGGCCTCGGGCGTCGATTTCATCGCCGTCATGACCCCCGACGGGATCCGGTACACCGACTCCCGCCCCGAGCTCATCGGACAGCGCGCCACCGGTGACCTCTCGCGCGCCGCGGCCGGTCAGGCCTTCACCGAGACGTTCGAGGGCAAGCCGAGCGACGCGGTCCGTGCCGTCGTCCCCGTGCGGGACGCCTCGGGCAAGGTGGTCGGCCTGGTCTCCACCGGCATCGAGGTCGCCAACGTGGGCGACGGGGTCGAGGGCCAGCTGCCCCTGCTCCTCGGCGCGGCCACCGGCGCCCTGCTCCTGGGCACCGGCGGCGCGGCCCTCGTCAGCCGCAGGCTGCGACGCCAGACCCGGGGCCTCGGCGAGGCCGAGATGACCCGGATGAACGAACACCACGAAGCGGTTCTGCACGCCGTCCGCGAGGGCGTCCTGATCATCGACGCCGAGGGCCGGCTGCTGCTCGCCAACGACGAGGCCCGCCGCCTCCTCGACCTGCCCGCCGACGCCGAGACGCGGCACGTGGGCGAGCTCGGCCTGGATCCGACCACGGCCGCGCTGCTGGCCTCCGGGCGGGCCGCCACCGACGAGGTCCACCGGGCGGGCGACCGGCTCCTCGCCGTGAACGTACGCCCCACCAAGCCCTACGGGGGCCGCCCGACGGGCACCGTGACCACCCTGCGCGACTCCACCGAGCTCGCCGCGCTCTCGGGCCGGGCCGCGGTCGCCCGCGACCGCCTCCAGCTGCTCTACGACGCCGGCGTGCGCATCGGGACCACCCTGGACGTGGTGCGCACCGCCGAGGAGCTCTCCGAGGTCGCGGTCCCCCGGTTCGCGGACTTCGTCACCGTCGAGCTGCTGGAGCCGGTGCTGCGCGGCGAGGAGCCCGGCAGCGGCACGCACACCGAGATGCGCCGGGCCGCCATCAGCGGGATCCGCGCCGACTCCCCGCTCCAGCCGGTGGGCGACGTCATCCGGTTCGTGGTGGCGACCGCGCCGATGGCGGCGGCCCTGGACGCGGGGCGGGCGGTCCTGGCGGCCGATCTGAACGCCGCCTTCGGCTGGCGGGCCCAGGACGAGGACGGCACCCGGGTGGCCCTGGACTACGGGCTGCACTCGCTGGTCTCCGTACCGCTCCAGGCGCGCGGGGTGGTCCTGGGCATGGCCAACTTCTGGCGGGCCGACACCCCCGAGTCCTTCGACGAGGAGGACCTGTCCTTCGCCGAGGAGCTGGCGGCGCGCGCGGCGGTCTCCATCGACAACGCCCGCCGCTTCACGCGCGAGCACGCGGTGGCGGTGACCCTGCAGCGCAGCCTGCTGCCGCGGGCGCTGCCCGATCTGAGCGCGGTGGACGTCGCCTTCCGGTACCTGCCCGCGAAGGCGGGGGTGGGCGGGGACTGGTTCGACGTGATCCCGCTCGCCGGGGCCCGGGTCGCGCTGGTCGTCGGCGACGTGGTGGGGCACGGGGTGCACGCCGCCGCCACCATGGGCCGGCTGCGGACCGCCGTGCACAACTTCTCCACGCTCGACATGCCGCCCGACGAGCTGCTGGGCCACCTCGACGAGCTCATCGACCGGATCGACCAGGACGAGTCCTCGGCCGACGAGGACGCCGGCGAGGGCGAGTCCGCCGGTGTCACCGGGGCGACCTGCCTGTACGCGGTGTACGACCCGGTGTCGGGCCACTGCGCCATGGCCAGCGCCGGGCACCCCGGCCCGGCCCTCGTCGGGCCCGACGGTTACGTCGAGTACCCCGAGCTGCCGATCGGGCTGCCGCTGGGCGTCGGCGGGATGCCCTTCGAGGCGGTGGAGCTGTGGCTGCCCGAGGCGAGCCGGCTCGTGCTGTTCACCGACGGGCTGCTGGAGGACCGCGACCGGGACTTCGACACCGGCCTCGACCTGCTGACCGAGGCCCTGTCCCGGCCCGGCCGCAGCCCCGACCAGGCCTGTTCCGACGTACTGGCCTCGCTGCTGTTCCCGGCGCCGAGCGATGACATCGCCCTGCTCATCGCCGACACCCGGCGGCTCCCGGCCGAGCGGATCGCGGAGTGGGAGGTGCTCCCGGACCCCTCGGACGTGTCCCGGGTCCGCCGGGCGGGCTCCGCGCAGCTCACCGCGTGGGGGCTGGGCGACGTCACCTTCACCGCCGAGCTGATCCTCAGCGAGCTGATCACCAACGCCATCCGCTACGGGACCCCGCCGATCAGGGTCCGGCTGCTCCGGGACCGCACCCTGATCTGCGAGATCTCCGACGGCAGCAGCACCTCGCCGCACCTGCGCTACGCGGCCACCACCGACGAGGGCGGGCGCGGCCTGTTCCTCGTCGCCCAGTACGCGGAGCGCTGGGGCACCCGGTACACGGAGCGGGGCAAGGTGATCTGGGCGGAGCTCCCCCTGACGGGCGCGGCCGAGCCGGCGCCCCCGGCCGTCCTGGACCTGGACGCCCTGGAAGACCTGGCCTGGTAGCCGGGGGGGGCGGCTGCGGACCGGCGGCAGCGGACCCGGGCTTCAGACCGGGCTTCAGAGCCGGGCGGACAGCCGGGCCTTGGCCTCCGGCCATTCGGAGGCCAGCAGGGAGAAGTACACGCTGTCGCGCCAGGTGCCGTCCGGGCGCCGCCGGTGGCGGCGCAGGACGCCTTCGCGCTGCGCTCCGAGGCGGGCGATCGCGGCCTGGGAGCGGGTGTTGAGGTGGTCCGTCTTGAGCTGGACCCGGCCCATGCCGAGGTCTTCGAAGGCGTGGGCGAGCAGCAGCAGCTTGGTCTCGGTGTTGACGGCGCTGCGCCAGTACGCGCGCCCGTACCAGGTCCAGCCGATCTCCAGGCATTCGTCGGCCGGGCTGATGTCGAGGTACGTGGTCCAGCCGACGGCCTTGCCGCTTTCGAGGTGGATGACGGCGAAGGGGAGGTAGTCGCCGTGGAGCACGATGTCGAGCCTGGCGCTCAGCTCCTCCAGCGTCCGCGGCGCGGAGCCGCCCAGCCAGCGCCAGACCTCCTCGTCGCGGCCGCCGGCCTCGAACAGGTCGGGGAGATGGCGTCCGGTCAGCGGCTCCAGACGGACGTGGCGACCGGTGAGCGTGACGGGGGACGGCGCCTTGGCCGTGGTAGCGGGCATGGCAGTCGTCGCAGGCATGGCAGTGGGAGCAGGCATGGCAGCGAAGATAATCCAGGCTTGCACTAGAGGCAAACCATTATCGCACTAGTGCAATCAGCGCATCCGGGCCAGCAGCACCGCCACGTCGTCCTGCGGGGCCTCCGGGAGGAGCCGTTCCAGGATCGTGTCGCAGAGGGCCTCCAGCGGCTCCCCCGCCCCCCTCAGGGCGTCCGCCAGTCCCGCCATGCCCTCGTCCAGGTCCCGGTCCCGGGATTCGATGAGGCCGTCGGTGTAGAGCACGAGCACGCTGCCCGGGTCGAGCCGGACCTCCTGCGTGCGGAACTCCCGTCCGCCCGTGCCGAGCGGGGTTCCCGGCGGGCCGTCGAGGAAGGTCACCGCCCCGGCCGCCGTGACCACGGCCGGCGGCGGGTGTCCGGCGCGGGCGATGACGCACACGCCCGTCACCGGGTCGTGGACGGCGTAGACGCAGGTGGCCATCTCGTCCTCGCCGAGATCGGCCACCACCGCGTCCAGCGAGCGGAGCATCTGCTCCGGGGTCACCTGATGCCGCGCCAGGGTCCGTACGGAGGTCCGCAGCTGGCCCATGACCGCGGCCGCGTGGATGCCGTGGCCCATCACGTCGCCGATCACCAGGCCGGTCCGGCCGTCCGGCAGCTCGATCACGTCGAACCAGTCCCCGCCGACGTCGTGGTCGCTGGCCGGCAGGTAGCGGCCGGTCAGCTCCAGGCCGGCGACCTCGGGCAGCGCGTTGTTGCTCAGGCTCCGCTGGAGCGTCAGGGCCGCCGCGCGCTGGGTCGTGTACATCCGGGCGTTGTCGATGTTCAGGGCCGCCCGGGCGACGACCTCGTCGATGAGCACGCAGTCCTCGTGGTCGAAGACGTCGCGCCCGCGCTCCCGGGTCACCACCACCACCCCGAGCACCCGCCCGCGGGCCACCAGCGGCACCATCCGGGCGCAGCCGAGGGTGGCCAGATAGGCGCGCAGCGCGGCCGCGCGCGGATCCTTGATCAGGGCCGGGATGTCGGCCGTGAACAGGTTCATGGCCTGGCCCTCGGTGATGACCTGCTCGTACGCGGTGTGCGCCGGGATCTGGAAGGTCTGCCCGGCGACGAGTTTGGCGGTGGGCGCGGCCGGGTCCGGGAAGACGGCGGCCAGGCGGCGCAGCAGGCCGCGGGTGGACGCGCCGGCCTCGTCCGGGTCCAGTACGGCTTCCAGGAGCTGCACGTCGGCCGAGTCCGCGAGCTGCGGCACCAGCACGTCCGCGAGCTCCTGGGCGGTCTGCCGCAGGTCCAGGGTGGTACCGATGCGGGTACCGGCCTCGGAGAGCAGGGCGAACCGGCTGCGGGCCCGCTCCGCCTCCGCCTGGGCGCGCTGCCCGTCGGTGATGTCGATGAGGGAGGCGATCAGGCCGAGCCGCCGCCCGGAACCGTCCAGCAGCGGGGCGTAGGAGCAGGACCAGGTCCGGTCGTGGTCGGGGTCGGCGGGGGTGCGGCCGGTGCGGCGCACGTCCACGACGGCGGAGCCGCACTCCAGCACCTTGGCCATGAGCCGTTCGAGCGCGGTGGCGTTGACCCCGGGCACGACCTCGGTGAGCCGTTTGCCCACGTGCTCGGCGGCGGACACGCCGTTCATCCGGGCGAGGGCGTCGTTGACGCGCAGGAAGCGCAGGTCCGGGCCGAGGGTGCCGAGGCCGATCGGCGACTGGGTGAACAGGCTCTGCAGCGCGGCGAGCGCATCGCGCATCCGCAGGACCTCGGTGGTCTCCACGGCGATGAGCATGGACCCGGTGCGCCCCTGGGAATCCGGGGAGGGCAGGATCCACATCTCCATGGTGACCTGGTGCCCGTCGCGGTGACGCACGGGCAGGGTGCCGACGACCGTCTCCCCGGCCTGGACCCGGCGGGTGAGCTGGTCGGCGAGTTCGTGGTTGGCGTCGGGGACGAGCACGTCGGCGCCCGCCCGGCCGAGGATGTCCTCGGGGCGGTGGCCGAGCAGGTCCTGGGCGGCCAGCGACCATTCGACGACCAGCCCGTCGGCGTCCTCACGCCACAGGGCGATCGGCAGCAGCTCGCTCAGTACGCCCGCGTACCCGACAGCAGCCACCGGCTGTTCCGGTACCTCGCTCGTCTCCTGGTACGTGTCCAATGCGCCGACCTCACCCCAGGGGGCCCGATTCCTACCGATTCACCCTATCCGAGCCTCAGCCGCCCGGCGCTGCGTCGTGCCGGACGCCCCGCGACGGGGCCGCTACTCCCAGTCGTCCCACGGCGGGTCGATGTCCTCGTCCTCCGGGCCGAAGAGCGACTCCTCCGCCCGCGGGGCCGGCTGCGCCTGAGCGGGCACGGCGGGGGCGGGCCCGGCCGGGGCGGCCGGGGCGGCCGGGGCCGCCGGGACCGCCGCGGCGGCCCGGGTGACCACGGCGGCCGGGGCGCCGGGGGCCGCTGCGGGACCCGCCGCCGCGCCCGGCTCGGGCTGTGCGCCGCCCAGGGTCTTCAGGATGCCCTCGGCGTACTTGGCGAGCTTCGCCTCGCCGACACCGCTGATCGTGCCCAGCTCAGCGACCGTCGCGGGCAGCTGCGTCGCGATCTCCCGCAGCGTCGCGTCGTGGAAGACGACGTACGCCGGCACGCCCTGCTCCTTCGCGGTCTCGGCGCGCCACGCGCGCAGGGACTCGAACACCGGCACGGCGGCCGCCGGCAGGTCGACCGGCACCCGGCCGCCCTTGCGCGATCCGCCGGACTCGCGGCGGGAGGAGCCGGGCGCGGGCGCCGCCTCCTTGCGCATCGGCACGCTCCGGCGGCCGCCCAGCACCTCGCCGCTGGCCTCGGTCAGCACCAGCGTGCCGTAGTCGCCCTCCACCGCCAGCAGTCCGAGCGCCAGCAGCTGCCGCACGACCCCGCGCCATTCGTTCGTGCCCAGGTCCGCCCCGATGCCGAACACCGAGAGCCCGTCGTGGTCGAACTGGATGACCTTGGCCGTCTTCTTGCCCTGGAGGATGTCGATGATCTGGCCGGCACCGAACTTCTGCCGGCGCTCCTTGGCCAGCCGCCACACCGTGGACAGCAGCTTCTGCGCCGCCACCGTCCCGTCCCAGGACTCGGCCGGCGTCAGGCAGGTGTCGCAGTTCCCGCAGTCCGGCGCTCCGGTCTGCCCGAAGTACGCCAGCAGCCGCACCCGGCGGCAGCCGACCGTCTCGCACAGCGCGAGCATCGCCTCCAGGTGCCCGGCCAGCGCACGGCGGTGCGCCTCGTCGCCCTCGGAGCCCTCGATCATCTTGCGCTGCTGCACCACGTCCTGGAGCCCGTACGCCAGCCAGGCCGTGGCCGGCTCGCCGTCGCGGCCCGCGCGGCCGGTCTCCTGGTAGTAGCCCTCGACGGACTTGGGCAGGTCCAGGTGGGCCACGAAGCGCACGTCCGGCTTGTCGATGCCCATGCCGAACGCGATCGTGGCCACCACCACGACCCCGTCCTCCCGCAGGAACTTCGACTGGTTCGCCGCGCGCGCCCGGGAGTCCATGCCCGCGTGGTACGGCACGGCGTCGATGCCCTGCTCGGCCAGGGCGGCCGCCGTCTTCTCCACCGATGCGCGCGAGAGGCAGTACACGACCCCGGCGTCCCCGGGGTGCTCGGTGCGGATCAGCTCCAGCAGCTGCTTGACCGGGTTGTTCTTCGCCACGATCCGGTACTGGATGTTCGGCCGGTCGAAGCCGGCCACGAAGTGGCGGGCCTCCTGGAGGCCGAGGCGCGCCGCGATCTCGGCGTGCGTGGCCTCGGTGGCCGTCGCGGTCAGCGCGATCCGGGGCACCTTCGGCCAGCGCTCGTGCAGCATGGACAGCGCGAGGTAGTCGGGCCGGAAGTCGTGGCCCCACTGGGCGACGCAGTGCGCCTCGTCGATGGCGAAGAGGGAGACCGTGCCCCGGTCGAGCAGCCGCTGCGTCCCCTCGGTGCGCAGCCGCTCGGGCGCCAGATAGAGCAGGTCGAGCTCGCCGGCGAGGAAGGCCTGCTCCACCGCGCGCCGGTCGTCGGACAGCTGCGTCGAATTGAGGAACCCGGCCCGCACCCCGAGCGCGTTGAGGGCGTCCACCTGGTCCTGCATCAGGGCGATCAGCGGGGAGATCACCACTCCGGTGCCCGCTCTGACCAGCGCCGGGATCTGGTAGCAGAGCGATTTGCCGCCGCCGGTCGGCATCAGCACCAGCGCGTCGCCGCCGCCGGCGACGTGCTCGATGATCTGCTGCTGCTCGCCGCGGAACGAGTCGTACCCGAAGACGCGGTGGAGCACCTGCTGGGCGTCGGGGATCTCGACGGCTGCTTCCGAAGGGGTCATCCCAGAAGCCTAGCGACCTCCTCGGACACATCCGCCCGGATCCCCTCGGCCTGTGGACATCCGGGAGGCCGGCACCCCGCTCGCGGCGCGGCCCCGCACCCGGCGCGGCCGGGCACCCCGGGGGCCCGGGCGGTGACACAGTAGGAGATCTCCCGTATCTCCCGCATCTCCCGGTATCTCCCGGCCTCCGAGAGGAACACGCCATGTGGCAGCCCGACGGGTGGGACGCGCGCGTCCGCCTCGGCGTCCTCACCCCGCACGCCGACGTCGGCCCCGAGTCGGAGCTGCGCGCCATGGCTCCGGCCGACGTGGGCCTGCACGCCGCGCGGGTGCCGTTCCGCGCGATGGGGCGCGGCGGCGCGATCGACCCCACCATCCCGCTCGCCCCGGTACGGGCCTTCGCCGAGCCCCCGCACGTGGACGACGCCGCCGAGCTGCTGGCGGCCGCCCCGGTGTCGGTGATCGCCTACGCCTTCACCAGCTCCGCCTACGTCATCGGCCCGCGCGGGGAGGGGTACATGCTGGACCGGCTGCGCGAGCGCACCCACGGGCTGCCCGTGGTCGCCACCTGCGCCGCCACCGTGAAGGCACTGCGGGCGCTGGGGGCCGGGCGGCCCGCCCTCGTGGACCCGCCGTGGTTCGACGAGACGCTGAGCGACCTGGGCCGGGGCTACTACGAGGACACCGGGTTCGAGGTCCCGTACGCCGCGCCCTGCGGCCTGCCCAGCGGGCAGACCCTCATCGGGCCGCGGGCCCTGCACGACTGGGTGGCCGCGCACGTCCCCGACACGGCGGACGCGGTCGTCATCGGCGGCAACGGCTTCCGCGCCGTCGGGGCGATCGCGGCCCTGGAGGCCACTCTGGGACGCCCGGTCCTGACCGCGAACCAGACGCTCCTGTGGGCGGCCCTGCGCGCGGCGGCCACCCCGACCGACCCGGTCACGGGATACGGCCGGCTTTTCTCGGTGGCCTGAAGCCTCCGGTCCTCCGCCCTCCCCGGCTGCCCGGGCGCCGCACACCGAGCCGAAATATGATGGGCCCGGGTCTTTCGCGCAGCGGAAGCAGAGGCACATGGACGTACCCCGGAGCGGCCCGTGACCCGGCGCCAGCCTGCCCGGCCCGCCAGCGAGGATCTGCTGAGCATGCTGGGCCGGCTCACCGCCCAGGCGCGGGAAGGCGCGGAGCTCCAGCAGGCCCGGGTGGAGCTGGCCGAGGCCCTGCAGCGCGAACTGCTCCCCGCCTCGCTTCCCGTGGCCCCCGGGCTGAGGACCGCGGCCCGGTACGCGCCCGCCCGGCAGGGGCTGGACATCGGCGGTGACTGGTACGACGGCTTCGCGGTGCCCGGAGGGGCCTTCGCCTTCTCCATGGGCGACGTACAGGGGCACGATGTGGCGGCCACGGCCTTCATGGGGCAGGTCCGGGTGTGTCTGCGCGCCGTCGCGGCCGTCGTCGTCGATCCCGGCGAGGTGCTGAGCCGGGCCAACGACGTACTGCTCTCGATGGACAGCGAGCTGTTCGCGACCTGCAGTCTGCTGCGCTTCGATCCGCGGACGCGGGAGCTCCAGGCCGCCCGGGCCGGGCACACCCCCACCGTATGGGCCACCGCGGACGGCCGCAGCGGCATCGCCGAGGACCCCGGCGGTCCGCCGCTGGGCACGGTCCCCGGGGTCCGGTACCCGGTGACCCGCCGGCGGCTGACGGAGGCGGGCTCCATCGTCCTGGTCACCGACGGGGTGGTCGAGGGGCCGTCGTTCCCGATCGAGGAGGGGCTGGAGCGCGTGGCCCGGATCGTCGGCAGGTCGGCGGGGGGCGATCCCGACGAGCTGGCCGCGGAGGTGATGAAGGTGGCCGATTTCACCGGCCACGCGGACGACGCCGCCGTGCTCGTCCTCAGCCACGACGGGGCCCGGCCCCGCTGACCCCTCCCCCGGCAACCCGCCGCGCGTCCACGCGTGTCACGTCCGGCCGGGACGCCCGGGCCGTTGTCTGATGCTGTGGTGCGCACCGTGGAATGGCGACGTCCGGCCGGAGCCCTGCTCCGGATCCTCGGCGTGGCCGCCGCCTATTACGCGACCGGCCGGCTCGGCCTGCTGCGGCACGTGACGGTCGAGGGGGGCATCGTCACGCCCCTGTGGCCTCCGACCGGGATCGCGGTGGCCTGTCTGCTGTGGTTCGGGCCCCGGGTCTGGCCGGGCATCGCGCTCGGGACCTACCTCGCCATCGAGCGGCTCAGTGCGTTCGACCTCGACGACCTCGGGATCGTCGCGGGCAACACCCTGGCCCCGCTGTGCGCCTACGCGCTGCTGCGCCGGGTGGACTTCCGCCCCGAACTGGACCGGCTGCGGGACGGGCTGGCGCTGGTGTTCCTGGGCGGTCTGGCGCCGATGCTGATCAGCGCCACCGCCGGGACCTGGACGCTGGTGCTCACCGGCAACCTGCTGCTGTCGAGTTTCTGGCCGGTGTGGGCGGCCTGGTGGGCCGGCGACACCATGGGCGTCCTGCTGGTGACCCCGCTGCTGCTGGTCCTGCCCCGGGCCCGGCTGCCCCGGGACCCGTACCGGGCGGCCGAGGCGGCGGCTCTGGCGGTGGCGGTCGGCGCCGTCACCCTCACCTTCACCCGCAGCTCCCTGTCCCTGCTGTTCCTCGTCTTCCCGCTGCTCATCTGGGCCGCGGTGCGCTTCCGGCTCCCCGGGAGCGCACCGTGCGCCCTCCTCGTGTCCGTCCTGGCGATCACGGCGGCGACGGACCGCGTCGGGCCGTTCGCCCACCACACCCTCTTGGAGGTCATGGTCAACCTCCAGGCGCTCAACGGAGCGGCCGCCCTGACCGCGCTGCTGCTGGCGGCCCTGGTCACGGAGCAGGACAACGTCCGCCTGAAGATCGAGGAGGTCTGCGAGGACCTCGCCGAGGTGGTGGCCCGCCTGGCCCCGCCGAAGGAGTGACCGCCGGACACCCGCGCGATTCAGGCCGGCAGGACCGTCCGGCGCGTGTCCGCCGGGTCGAGGACCGCCGCGATGCCCTGCGCGAGGCGGGGGATCCGGTCCGCGGGGATGCCCGCGATGTTGATCCGCCCCGAGGTGGCGCCGTAGACGGCGTGCTGACGGCGCAGTCGGAGCATCTGGTGCGGCGTGAGCGGCAGCATGGAGAACATCCCCTTCTGCAGCGCCAGCGACCGCGCCTCGTCCGCACGGCCCAGCGCGCTCAAGTGGGCGGCCAGGTCGGCCCGGTTGGCCATGATCCGGCGCCGCATTTCCTCCAGTTCCGCCCGCCAGGCGGCCCGTAGGCCCTCGTCCTCCAGGATCGTGGTCACGACGGCCGCGCCGTGCTCGGGCGGCATCGAGTACAGCGTCCGGGCGGCGTTCTGCAAGGCCGTCTCGGCGTGCCGCACGGCCCGGTCCGAGGCGCCGACGACGATCGCGCAGCCGACGCGGTCGTTGTAGAGGCCGAAGTTCTTGGAGCAGCTGACGGCGATCAGCGTCTCCGGCACGCGCGCCGCCAGCATCCGCGTGGCTCGCAGGTCGGCCTCCAGGCCGTCGCCGAGCCCGTGGTAGGCGAGGTCGACGAAGGGCACCCAGCCGCCGCGGACGGCCGAGTCGGCCAGCGCCTCCCAGTCGGCCGGCAGCGGGTCCACGCCCGTGGGGTTGTGACAGCACCCCTGGAGCAGGACGACGTCGCCCCGCCGGGCCTCGCGCAGTTCCCGCAGCACGCCGTCCGTGTCGAAGCCGCCCTCGGCGTCGCGCCAGCCGTACGGGCGGACCGTCAGCCCGGCGGCCTCCAGGATTGGCCGGTGGTTGACGTAGGCCGGATCGCTGACCCACACCGTGGTGCCGGGTCGGGTACGGCAGATCAGATCGGCCAGCAGCCGCAGTGCGCCGGAGCCCGCGACGGTCTGGACGGCCGCGGCCCGGTCGGCCGGTCCGCCCGGGCCCGGGCCCAGGACCAGGTCCAGCAGGGAGCGGTTGAAGGCGGCGTTGCCGGAGAGCCCGCGGTACTCCTTGGACTCCGAGCGCTCCGCCAGGCGCAGTTCGGCCTCGCGTACGGCGGCCATGACGGGCGTGGCTCCCGTCCGGTCCCGGTAGACGCCGAGGACGAGGTTCAGGCGCTCGGGCCGCTCGTCGGTGCCGAACTCGTAGGTCAGGTCCCACAGCGGGTCGGTGGGGGGCGGCGGGAGGAGCTCAAGCATCTGCGGGCACCTTGGGTCGGGGGCGGCGGTTGGCGAGGACGACGCCGGCGGTGATGAGGGGTACGCCGACGAGGACGGCGGGGGTCGGCGACTCACCGAGCAGGGGGACGGCGAGCAGGACGACGGCGACGGGGCTGAGGCTGCCGACGACGGAGCTGCGTTCGGCGCCCAGCCTGCGGATGGCGAAGGCGTACAGCAGGCCCGCGCACAGCCCGACTCCGAGTCCCTGCACCACGAGGAACAGCAGGATGTCGCTGCCGGCGGCGTGTGCGATGCCGGTCGGGAGCACCCCGGTCAGGGCCAGGACCGCGATCACGGCGAAGGAGGGCAGGCACAGCAGTCCGATCGATCCGACGGGATCGAGGTCCACCTCGCGCAGTCCCACCGTGTAGAGGGCCCACAGCCCGCTGGCCACCAGGAGCGTGCCGGTCCCCGCGAGGACGTCCGTGTCCACCGGGACGACGTAGCGCCAGACGAGGGCGGCGACACCGGCCGCGATCAGCGCGAGCCCGGCCGCCTGTGCTCCCCTGGGCACTCCGTGTCCGCGGCGGACCATGAGGGCGGAGACGAACAGCGGAACCATCCCGGGGACGATCGAGCCGACGAAGGCCGCGGACGTCAGCGCGCCGCCGTGCATCGCCGCCAGGAAGAAGGGCACCCCCGCACCGCAGATGATCTTGAGTGCGACGCCCGGCCGCACCGCCGCGATGCGGCGACGGCGTCGCCACAGGGCCGGGAGCAGGACGAGGAGCGGGACACCGAACCGCAGCAGGGCCGCGTCGGCGGGCAGCAGGGAGGAGGCGCTCAGGGCGCGGGCGCTGAGCGCGAAGGCCGCCCAGATGGCCACGGTCAGCAGGAGGGCCAGCAGGCCTTCGGCCTGCGGGGAGAGCCCGAAACGGCCGGGGTGTCCGGCCTTCGGGCCCGCCGCGTCGGGAGGCGCGGTCGCCGGGGTGGTGTTCGTCGCGACCAAGGAAATTGCTCCAGCCTCTGAGAGCGGACCGGTCCGGTCCGTTCCAGGGCAACGCTAGGGCTTGGGGCGGGGCAGCCGATTGCCAGTTCTGCCTCTCGGACATACGTTTGGGGCAGAATCTGCCAAGGAGTGACCCGTGGACGCAGTGGATCTGCAGATCATCAGGGAATTGCAGGCCGACGGGCGCCTGTCGAACCAGGATCTGGCCGACCGCGTCCGGCTCTCCCCGTCGCCCTGCCTGCGCCGGGTCCGGCGCCTGGAGGAAGCGGGCCTCATCCGCGGCTACACCGCCATGGTCGACCAGGTCGCCTTCGGGCTCCCGGTCACCGTGTTCGTCCGGATCCGCCTCGAACGCCACACGGCGGAAGCGGTGCGGCTGTTCGAGGAGCACGTCGCGGTCATCGAGCACATCCAGGACTGCTACCTGATGGCGGGCAGCAGTGACTACCTGCTCCGCGTCGTCATCGAGGACCTCGAAGCCTACGAAGCCCTGGTGCGCCACCGGATCCACGCCATCCCCGGGATCGCCTCGATCGAGTCGAGCTTCGCGTACGGCAGCGTCAAGCAGTCCCGGACGTACCCGCGGCCCGCCCCGGGCCCTTCGAGGCGATCACCGGCTTCCTGAGCCGGTCGGGCCGCCCCCTCAGGCGTCCACCGCTGCCGCGAAGGCCGCGTAGGCGCGCTCGTCGAAGAGGACGAACCGCACCTCCTCCACCCCGGTCCGGGCCGCCCGTACGGTTTCCACCGCGATCCGCGCCCCGTCGTCCATCGGCCAGCCGTAGATGCCGGTGGAGATCGCGGGGAAGGCGACCGTACGGGCTCCCAGCTCGTCGGCGACCCGCAGCGACTCCCGGTAGCAGGAGGCCAGCAGTTCCGAGCGGTCCTCCTCGCGCGACCAGACCGGTCCGACCGTGTGGATCACGTGCTCCGCCGGGAGCCTGCCGGCCGTGGTGGCGACGGCGCGGCCCGTCGGCAGGCCCTTGCCGTAGTGGGAGCGCCGCAGGTCCTCGCAGGCCGCGAGGATCTCCGGGCCTCCGCGCCGGTGGATGGCCCCGTCGACCCCGCCGCCGCCGAGGAGCGAGGAGTTCGCGGCGTTGACCACCGCGTCGGCCTCCTCGGCGGTGATGTCGCCCTGGACGAGCGTGATGCGCGGCATCGGATTCCCTTCTCGTATCTCGCGGGACGGTACGCGGCTCGGGCCGGGCAGGGGTACCGGCGCAGCCGGCCGGCGAACGGTACGAGGCCTACCGCGACGGGCCGAGGAAACGTCGAAGCTCCCTCGCTTCGGGGCGGCTTGGGGAACCCGAACCGCCCCGCGCCGCATGCCCCTACCCGGCCTCGCCGTCGCCGTCCTCCAGGCGGGCGGCGAGGCGAGCCAGGGCCGGCAGGGCCGCGCGGAGCGCCTCGCGGTCGGCGTCAGGCAGGGCCGTCAGCGCCTGTTCCAGGCGGCGTTCGTGGGCGCGGGTCCAGGAGGCCAGCCGCAGCCGGCCGGCGTCGGTGGCGCTGACGGCCGCGGCGCGCCGGTCCTCGCTGTCCACCGCGCGGGTCACCAGCCCGTTCGTGGCCATCGTGGCGACGAGTCCGCTCACCGTGGACTGGGCGAGGCGCTGGCGGGCGGCGAGTTCGCTGACGCGGACCGGGGAGTGCTCGACGCAGACCTGGAGGAGTTCCACCTGGGCCATGGGGAGCTGCTCCCAGGGGTACTCCGTACGGATCGAGGCGCGCAGTGCGCGGCGCAGGCGGGTGACGGCGGCGGTCAGCTCCCGGGCGTCGGGGGAGCCCGCGCCGGGCCGCGCGTCGGAGGCGCCGGGCGTGCCCGGCATGGGTGCCATACGGACCACGCTACTCGCGCTGCGCCGCCGCGGCCGGGGACGGCACGGCTCCCGGGGCCCTCCCGGCCCCTTTCCCAGGCCCCCTCCCAGGCCCCCTCCCGGGCCCCCTCCCGGACCCAGCGGCGGCCATGGCGAGGGCCGCGGCCAGCAGGATCAGCACGGCGAGGCGCCCGCCGCCGGCGCCCGTGTGCAGGGCCAGGGTGACGAGGGCGACGCCGATCGCGGTACCGAGCCCGCGGGCCATGTTGATCAGGCCGCCGCCGGTGCCCGGAGCCTCCTCGGGCACCGCCCGCATCACGAGGGCGTTGTTGGCGGGGGCGAACAGGCCGAGGCCCAGGCCGAGTACGCCGAGCGCGCAGCCGAGCGGTACGGGCGCGGGCGCCACGAGGAGCGGTGCGGCCAGGGCGCAGCCCGTCAGCGCGGCTCCGTACCGGCAGCGCGCCCGGTCGGTGACGGAGGCGGGCAGGGCCCGGTCGCCGCCCACCGCGACGAGCGCGAACCCGGCGGGCAGGGCGGTGAGGACCGTTCCGGCGACGAGCACGCCGTGCCCGGACCCGAGGAGCAGTACGGGCACCAGCACCAGGGGGCCGAACAGGACGAGGTATCCGCACAGCGCCGCCACGAGCCCGCCCCGGATCCCGGGGATCCGCAGCAGCGCCGGGTCGATCAGGGGCGCCGGGGCGCGCCGCTCCTGGCGGACGAGTGCGGCGGTGGCCGCGAGGGCGACCGCGCCGGCGGCCGGCCCCGTCCCGCCGGGCACGTGGAGCCCCGACAGGGAGCTGAGCGCGACCAGCAGGGCGGCGGTGGCGGTGGCGAGCCACAGGACCCCGGCCCGGTCGAAGCGGCGTACGGGAGCCCGGTCGCGGGTGCGCGGGAGCAGGTAGTGCCCGGCGGCCAGGGCGATCAGCCCGACGGGCACGTTGATCCAGTAGGTCCAGCGCCAGCCGGGCCCGGCCACGAGCGCGGCGCCGACGGTGGGGCCGAGCGCCAGTCCGAGGGCCTGGGCGGCGGCCTGTACGCCGAGCGCGGTCCGCAGCCGGGCGGCGGGCGTGCCGGTCTTCACCAGGGCGACGCTGTTGGCCTGGAGCATGGCCGCGCCCACGGCCTGGACCACCCGGAACCCGATGAGGGCGAGGAGGGTCGGGGCGAAGCCGCAGGCCGCGGAAGCCGCGGTGAAGAGCGCGAAGCCGTAGAGGTAGGAGAGTTTGCGGCCGTGGGCGTCGGAGAGCCGGCCCACGGGCACCAACAGGGCCACGAGGGTGAGCAGATAGGCCAGCGAGACCCATTCGACGCCCGCGAGGGGGACCCCGAAATCGGCCCGTACCCCGGGATAGGTCATGGTCACGATGCTGGCGTCGAGCTGGCCCATGAAGGCGCCGAAGCAGACGGTGGCCACCGCCGGCCGCCAGGCGCCGGGGCGCGAGCGCACCCAGGCGGGCCGGGCCCGCTCCCGCAGGAGGAGGGCGGGCAGGGCGGACACGGACGGGAACGGGAACGGGAACGACATGCGCGGGGGCTCCTTCCGGCCCGGCCCCCACCTTCCGAGATTACATCGAACACCGATGCATCTCCGCCGGAAAGGAAAACCCCCGGAAAGAAAAGACGGAAGGACCCGGACCGCACGGGACGAAAGACCGCGAGGCCCGTCACACAAGGGCGGTCCCGGGAATCCCGGAGGGAATTCTTTGCCAATTTTCCCGGCATTTTTGCGCCTCTATACTTAGCGCCGCTTTATTCGTTCTCCGTTTACCCGGGAGGCCGGTCCGGCCGGTCCTGCGAGCCTAAGGTTCAGACGTTCCCACTCCACTCGCAGAGACGCGCACTCATGGACTCCTCCACGACGCTCATCGCGATCACCATCGCGGTGGCCCTGCTCTTCGACTTCACCAACGGGTTCCACGACACGGCGAACGCCGTGGCCACCGCCATCGCCACCGGCGCGCTGCGCCCCAAGGTCGCCGTGGCCCTGTCGGCGGTGTGCAATCTCGCGGGTGCCTTCGTCTCGGTGGCGGTCGCCAAGACGATTTCCGGGGGGATCATCGACGAGCACGCCGGAATACGTCCGCCGGTGATCCTCGCGGCCCTGACGGGGGCCATTCTGTGGAATCTGGTGACCTGGCTCCTCGGAATTCCCAGCAGTTCCTCGCACGCCCTCGTGGGCGGGCTGATCGGCGCCACCGTCGCCTCGGTGGGATTCCAGGGGGTCAACGGGATGGCCGTGGTCGGCAAGATCCTCGTCCCCGCCGCACTGTCTCCGCTGATCGGCGGACTCGTGGCGTACGCGGCCACGCGCACGGCCGGCCGGCTGGGCGGAGCAGTGCGCGGCCCGGACGGCGCGGGAGCCGGTACGGGAGCGGGCTCCAGTACGGGAGCGGGTGCGGGGAGCGGCCGCGGTGCCCGCGCCGGGCAGGTGCTCGCGGCCGCCCTGGTGTCCCTGGCGCACGGCACGGGCGACGGGCAGAAGACCATGGGCGTGATCACGCTGACGCTGGTCACGGCGGGCTCCCTGCCCGCCGGATCCGGGCCCCCGCTGTGGGTCGTCGTCGCCGCGGGGCTCACGATGGCGCTGGGCACCTACACGGGCGGCTGGCGCATCATCCGCACGCTCGGCACGGGCCTGACCCGGCTCGGCCCGCGGCAGGGCTGCACGGCCCAGACGAGCGCGGCGGCCGTCCTGCTGACCGCCTCCCACCTGGGCTTCGCGGTGTCGACCACGCACGCCGTCACCGGCAGCGTCTCCGGAGCCGGACTCGCGACCCCGGGCGGGGTCCTGAGCCGCACGACCGTGCGGGCCATGCTCGTGTCCTGGGTCCTGACACTGCCCGCGGCGGGGCTCGTGGCCGCCCTGGCGGTCCTGCTCACGGAGCGGGGCGCCTGGGGGCAGGACACCACGGCCGCCCTGCTGCTGTGCGCGACCCTCGCGTTCTGGGCCCGGTCCCGCCGTACGGCCGTCACCGCACGGAGCGTCGCGCCGGAGACGGCCGCGGCCCCTGCCCCTACCCCCGCCCCCGCCCCCGCCCCCGCCGGCATCAGCGCCTGAGCCCGGCTCCGCATCGTGTGACGTAAGGTCCCCAAAGTGAAGGTATCGGGCAAGACGTCGGCGGCGGACGGCCTGCGGTCCCGGATGACCGCCGGCTTCGGTGACGGAAGCATGGTCGTGCGCGCCGCGATCGCGGCGGGACTCTCCTGGTGGATCGCCGCCGTGCTGCTGCACTCCGATTCGGCCTCGCTCGCCCCCGTCGGCGCCGTGCTGGCCGCACAGACCACGCCCTTCGCCACCGCGCGCAAGAGCCTGCAGCGGGCGGCCGGCATCCTGTTCGGCTTCCTGCTCGGCGTAACGGCCACCGCCACCATCGGGACGAACACGGTGAGCGTCTTCCTCGTGGTCCTCGTCGGCATGTACGCGGGACGCGCGATGAACCTCGGTTCGCAGATGCACCAGATCGCCATCACCGGGGTGCTCGTGATGGGCGCCGCCACCAGCTTCGGGTACGGGGCCTCGCGGCTGGAGGACAACGTCATCGGGGTGCTCGTCGGCACGTGCATCGGGCTCGCGCTGCCCGCTCCCGGATTCACCCGCCGGGCGGGCGAGGAACTGGCCCGGCTGAACCGGCAGATGGCCGCGCTGCTGACCGAGATCGCCCGGGGCCTGGCCGAGGAGGACTGGGCCGCGCGCACCGGGGACTGGGTCCGGCGGGCCCGCTCGCTGTCCAAGGAGCTCGACACGGTGCGCCAGGCCGTCCGCGAGGCCGAGGACGCGATCCGCTGGCGGCCGCGCGGCCGGCTCGCGCGGCCCCGTCTGGACCGGCTCGCCGAGGCCACCCAGTGCCTGGACCACGTCGGGCATCAGGTCCGGGGGATCACCCGCGGCCTGTACAACCTGACCTTCCGCGAAGGCCGCCCGCCCGCCCTGCACTGGGCGCAGCACGACGCGCACCTGCTGCCCCTGCGGGCCGACGCCCCGGCCGGGCTGGACGGGGTGCTGGCCTCGCTCGCCGCGATGCTGGGCGACCTGGCCGACGTACACGTACGGGAGGACGCTCCCCCGCCCGAAGTACGGGCCCGCCTGGCGGGGCTGCTGGGCGAGGCCGAGACCGGCTTCCTGCGGACCGCGCTGGCGCAGTCCCCCGCCTACGCGGACTGGCGGGTCCTGTGCACCGCCGGGATCCTGGAGGACGCCCGGAAGATGCTCCACGAACTCGACCCTTCGATCGGCCCCCACAAGGCCGCTTTCGGGTAGCCGCGGACGCCGGCTGATCGCGAACCGTCTCCAGGCGCCCCTACGCGCCCTTCGCCCGCAGGTGGCGCCAGACGGCCTTGGCCGCGTTGTGGCCCGACATGCCGTGCACTCCGGGGCCGGGCGGGGTGGCCGAGGAGCACAGGAACACCGCCGGGTGCGGCGTGTTGTACGGGGACAGGGTGAGCCTGGGGCGCAGCAGGAGCTGGAGCCCGGAGGCGGCTCCGCAGGCGATGTCGCCGCCGACGTAGTTCGGGTTGCGGGCGGCGAGCTGCGGCGGGCCGGCCGTGGCGCGGGCGAGCACCAGATCGCGGAACCCGGGTGCGAAGCGCTCCAGTTGGCGTTCGACGGCTTCGGTGAGGTCGCCGCCCCAGCCCGCCGGTACGTGCCCGTACACCCAGAAGGTGTGCTTGCCCTCGGGCGCCCGGCCCGGGTCGGCCAGGCTGGGCTGGGCGGCGATCAGGAAGGGGGTGCGCGGGACCCGCCCGCCGGAGGCCAGTTGCAGGGCCGCGTCGATGTCGCGGGTGCGCGGACCGATCTGGACGGTGCCGGCCCGGCGCGGCTCCTCGGCGGTCCAGGGGACGGGGCCGTCCAAGGCGTAGTCCAGCTTGAACACGGAGGCCCCGTAGCGGTAGCCGTCGTACACCCGGCCCAGGCCGGCGATGCGGGCCAGCGCGGTCGGGGAGGTGTCGAAGACGTACGCCCGGGCCGGCGGCAGGTCGTCGAGCCGCTTGACCTCGAACCCGGTGTGCACGGTTCCGCCGAGGTCGCGCAGGTATCCGGCGAGGGCGTCGGAGACCGACTGCGAGCCGCCGCGCGGCATCGGCCAGCCGTTCGCGTGGGCGGCGAGGGCGAAGACCAGGCCGACGGCGCTGGTCGCGATCCCGCCGAGCGGGGCGATGACGTGCGCGACGAGACCGGCGAACAGGGCGCGGGCACGGTCGTCGCGGAAGCGGCTCAGCAGCCAGGTGGAGGGCGGCAGCCCGGCCAGCCCGAAGCGGGCGAGGGTGAGCGGGTCACGGGGCAGCGCGGTGTCCGGCAGCGACATGAAGTCGCGGGCCAGGGTGTCCCACTTGCCGAGGAACGGCTCCACCAGCCGCCGGTACGTGCCCGCGTCGCGCGGCCCGAAGGACGCGGCCGTCTGCGCGACGGAGCGGGAGAGCACGGCCGCGGTGCCGTCGTCGAAGGGGTGCGCCATGGGCAGCGGGGCGTGCAGCCACTCCAGCCCGTACCGCTCGAGGGGCATGGTGGAGAAGACCGGGGAGCCGGCGCCGAGCGGGTGCACCGCGGAGCAGGGGTCGTGCCGGAAGCCGGGGAGGGTGAGCTCCTCGGTCCGGGCCCCGCCGCCGACGGTGTCCGCGGCTTCGAAGACGGCCACGGAGAAGCCGCGCCGGGCCAGTTCAACGGCGGCCGTCAGCCCGTTGGGCCCGGCCCCCACCACGACCGCATCGAGGATCGACGGCACTTGCGACTCCTTCGTCCGGCGGCGGCACCGCCCCCAGGGTATTGCGCCTGTCCATGGGCGGCTTCGCGATCCGCGCCCACTCCGTTCGCCCTGGGCTCAGCCCGCGGGTCCGGCCGGGTGCCGGGCGCGGGCCGGGCCCGTGCGTCACACGCCCCGCAGCAGCTCCCGGATCCGTATGGCCGTGGCCTCGTCGCGGCCGACCGCGAACGGCAGGGCGTTGTCGCGGTCCACCCGGAAGGGGACCCCGTCGACGGTGCTCTGGGCACCGCCCGCCTCGGCGACCAGCAGCAGCCCGGCCGCGTGGTCCCATGCGGAGGGCCAGTTGAAGGCCAGGCCGTCCATTTCCCCCCGGGCGACCTTCAGGTACTCCAGGCCCGCGGAACCGCAGGCCCGCGAGGTCACCCCGGGTACGTCGAGGCGCGCCAGGACGCGCCGTTCCTCCTCGGTGGTGTACAGCGGGTGCGCGGTCGCGACCCGCAGCTCGGCGCCGGGCCGCGGCGAACCGCTCAGGATCCGCTCGCCGTTGACGTACGCGCCCTGTCCGCGCACGGCGGTGGCCATCTCCTCCAGCGCCGGGGCGAAGGTCCAGGAGGCGAGGAGCTCCCCGCGGTGCGCGAGCGCGACCAGGGTGCAGAACGCCGCCTCCCCGTGCACGAACTGCCGGGTCCCGTCGACGGGGTCGACGATCCACACCGGGGCGTCGCCGCGCAGCGCCCCGTACACCCCGGGGTCGGCGTGCACCGCCTCCTCGCCCACCACCGCGGAGCCGGGCAGCAGCCGGGTCAGGGCCGCCGTGAGGTACTCCTCGGCCTTGCGGTCGGCGTCGGTCACCAGGTCGTGCGGGCCGCTCTTCTGGTCCACCTCGTGGTCCGCGAGCTGGCGGAATCTCGGCATGATCTCGATCGCCGCCGCCTTGCGCACGGCTTCGTCGACGTCGGGCAGGTTCCGGGCGAGGAATTCATCGATCATGCCTCCAGCAAAGCACGCCCGGCTGACAAACCCCACCGCCGGACCCGGCGGGCGGCAGGCCCCCGGGTGGACCGCGGGTGAACGCCTCCCCGGGGGGAGAGAGGGGACGGAGACACGGGTGGATACGGTCCGGCACCGGTCGGCAGCGGGCGGTGAGGGCAGGGGCGGGCGGTGAGGGCCGGCGAGAGTGGGGAGGGCGGGGCGGGCGGGGGCCGGTGGGGCGCGGGACAGGTGCGGACCGGTCCGCGGGGACCGGAACCCGGTCCGCCTCCTGGTGGGTTCCGGCCGCCCGTGCTACACCGGCCGGGCCCGGCCCTCCCCCCTCCCCCACACCACCGTCTGGGAGCCCTCATGCGCCGCCCCGCCCCCTCCTCCCGCACCCTCCTCCCGCTCCCCCTGCGCCGCGCAGCAGCCCTGCTCGCGACCGCCGCCACCGCCGCGGCCGTGCTCGTGGTCACCGCGCCCGCCGCCCCCGTGGGCGCCGCGTCCGTCCTGCCCTCGCTGCCCGCGCCGAACGCGGCCGGGCTGACCCTGCGCACCTGGTCGGTGGCCGCGGGACAGAGTGAACGCATGGGCGACGCCTCCGTGACCTCCGCCGCCGTCTTCGCCGCGCACGGCGGCACCCCCTCGATCGATCCGGTCCAGGTGCCGGTGCGGGTACGCGTCCTGCTGCCGGAGGACTACCAGCGGGACCCGGCGCACCCCTACCCCGTGCTGTACCTGCTGCACGGGGGCACGGGCGACGTGGAGCAGTGGTCGAAGACCGACGAGGGCAATGTCACGGCGAACCTGAAGGACTCCGCCTTCAAGGGCATCGTCGTGATGCCGGAGGGCGGCAAGGCCGGCTGGTACAGCGACTGGCCCGGGCACACGGACGGCTTCTTCGCCCCGCAGTGGGAGACCTTCCACATCCAGCAGCTGGTCCCGTGGATCGACGCCAACTTCAACACCGTGCGAGCGGCCTCCGGGCGCGCGATCGCCGGCGTCTCGATGGGCGGCTACGGGGCCCTGCGCTACGCCGGCCGCCACCCGGAGCTGTTCTCCGCCGTCGGCGCCTTCTCCCCCGGTACGGACATCTACGACCCGGGCGCGCAGAGCATCATCGCCAACTCCACCTGGACGGTGGGGGCTTCGATCCTGTGGACCGGCCTGTTCGACGGGACGTTCCGGGTGACCG
The DNA here is from genome assembly GCF_053593795.1 of Streptomyces sp. NPDC002104. Taxonomy (NCBI): domain Bacteria; kingdom Bacillati; phylum Actinomycetota; class Actinomycetes; order Kitasatosporales; family Streptomycetaceae; genus Streptomyces; species Streptomyces sp. NPDC002104. The sequence continues at coordinate 24,628 of NZ_JBSFDF010000018.1, forward strand.
GCGACACCCCGTACCGGATGGCCACGGTCTTCGGCCCGCCGAGCACCTGGCCGGGGCAGAACCCGGTCAACCTGGCGCTCGACGGCAAGTACGCCTCGTACGGCGGGAAGTTGGCCCTGTACGCGGGGGGCACGGGCGGTACGGGGGAGAAGGAGATCGGCGCGATGACCGCGGCGCTCCACCAGGACCTGAAGGACCGCGCGGTCACCCACCGCTACTGCCGGGGCGCGGGCGACCACGCGTGGCCCTACTGGGGCCCGGAGCTCAAGGACTTCGTGGCCTACGCCTACGGCCCCGCCCCGCAGGCCCCGAGCACACCTGCCGTCTCTCCCCCCTCTGCCCCCTGCCCCAACGGCTGGGGGCCGGAGACGCCGTAACCCTCCGTGACAGGCCCGCCGGGACCGGCCGTCTAGTGCGCGAAGTCGCCGCCGGTGAGGGACTCCGGGCCCTGGTCGCCCTGGTCGCCCTGGAGGTACTGCGGGCCCTGCGCGCCGAGCGTCCCGACGGTGCCGTGCGGTGCCACGGTGCTGTGGTTGTCCGCGAGGGCCGGGCCCGCGCCCAGCACGGCCAGGGCGAAAGCGGCCGTGGCGGTGGCGGCGGCCATGGCGGCGGCTCTGGTGTTCATGGTGGTCCCCCCGGGTCCGGCCGGCCGCTGGTCGGGCCGGCTCGGAATCAGGCTGTCAGGCCCGCCCGGAGTCCTGCAACAGCATCGGGACGATCCGGTCAGCACGCCGCGGCGGCGAGCTCCTCCCGGAGCGAGCGCCCCGCCGTGCGGTGCCCGGCGGCCGCGGCCGGGTCCGTGCCGTCGAGGAGGGCCGCGATCCCCTCGTGCGCCAGCGCCTCCTCGTGCCGGCAGCCGAGCGCGGGGGCCAGCTCCAGCGTCCGCCGGTGCAGCCGCAGGGCCTCCTCGGGCAGTCCGGCGAGCCGGCAGGTCTCGGCGTAGCCGCCCAGGAAGCGGACCTTCCAGTGCTCCTCGAACAGCTCGTCCAGCAGCGCGAACGCCTCGCGGTGGCTGGCCAGGGCCTCGTCGTACCGGCCCATCCGGCGCAGCGCGACGCCCAGGCAGTTGAGGGACCACGCCTCGTTGTTCACGTGCCCGTCCTCGCGGGCCAGGGCCAGCGCCCGGCGCAGGTGCTGCGACGCCTCCTCGGGCCGCTCCTGCGCGATGGCCACGCCGAGGGTGATGCGGGCCGTCAGGGCGGGCGGCCACGCCGGGTCCGGGTGGGACACCTCCAGCACGTCGTGGGCCCGGCGCGCGGCTTCCTCGTGCTCTCCCAGCTGGAGCAGCGCCCAGGCCTCCGCGGCGGCCGCGTGCGCCGCGCCCGCCGGGAGGCCGGCTTCGCCGTACAGCTTCCCCGCCAGCCGGAACAGTGCGAGCGGCTCCCCGGCGCTCCCCCGGTCCCAGCTCAGATAGCCGCGGCGCAGGGCCAGTTCGGCTTCCGAGCGGACGTCCCCCGCCTGGGCCGCCCGTACCCCGGCCGCCTCGTACGCGGTCTCGGCCTCGGCCATCCGGCCCGCGTTGTAGCGCGCGAAGCCCAGGTCGCTGTAGGCCTCCGCCAGGCGCAGCGGGTCTCCCAGGCGTTCGGCGGCGGCCAGTGAGCGTTCGAAGAGGTGGTTGAGGTGGGTCGTACCGCAGCGCCGTGCGAAGTACGCCCGCAGGAACCGCGGCAGCTCGCACACGTGCGCGTCCGCCCCGACGGCGACGGCCGTCTCGAAGGCGGCGATCATCGTCTCGTACTCCGAGGCGAGCCAGGCGCAGGCCGCGTGCTTGTCGGTGAACCGCGGCAGCGCGGCCGGGGGCAGGCCCGCCGAGGGCGGCCGTCCCGGCGAGAGCACCGGCATCGCGGCGTCGGCCGCGGCGGCCGCGTGCACGAAGTAGTCGAGGAAACGGCCCAGCGCACGCTCCCGTTCGGCCGGGGAGTCCTGCCGCGCCCAGGCGCCCCGTGCGTGCTGGTGCACCAGGTCGTGCAGCCGGTAGCGGCCCGCCGTCGGCTGCTGGACCAGGTGCGCGTCGACCAGGTCCTCCAGCATCTCCCGGGCGTCGCGCAGCGGTACGTCCGCCAGCGCCGCGGCCGCGTACGCGTCGAAGGAGCCGCCGGGCAGCAGACCCAGGGTCCGGAACAACCGGGCCTGGCCCCGGTCGAGTTGGCGTACGGACATGGCGAAGGCGGTGTCGAACTCGCTCGCACCCTCCGCGAGCCGCTCCACGAGGATGCCCACCGTCCAGCCCGGCCGGTGCCGCAGCCGGGCCGCGGCCAGCCGCAGGGCCAGCGGCAGGTGGCCGCACAGCCGCAGCACCTCGGCGGCGGCATCCGGTTCGCGGGCGAGGCGGCCCTCGGGGCCGCCGGAGTCCCCGCTGGCCCGGGCGAGCAGTTCGGCGCTCTCCAGCGGGCCGAGCACCTCCAGCGACACCGGGGGCACCTCGTCCAGTCCCACCAGCCGGTTGCGGCTCGTGATCAGCACGACGGAATCGCCGGCGCCGGGCAGCAGCGGGCGGACCTGCTCCGCGTCGGCCGCGTTGTCGATGACCACGAGGGCGCGCCGGCCCGCCAGTTCGGCGCGCCAGCAGGCCGCCAGCTGTTCGAGGCCCTCCTGCGGCACCCTCTCGGACGGCACGTCGAGCGCCCCGAGCAGCATCCGCAGCGCCGAGTCGGGATCGAGGGGGTCCCGGCCCTCGGTGAATCCGTGCAGGTCCACGTAGAGCTGGGCGTCCGGGTAGTCGGCGGCCAGCCGGTGCGCGGCGTGCACCGCGAGGCAGGTCTTGCCCACGCCCGCCATGCCGTCGACGGCGACGCCCCGGTGACTGGCCACCGCGTCGAGTACGGCAGCGAGTTGGGCCTCGCGTCCGGTGAAGTCGGCGGCGTCGCGCGGCAGATCGTTACGGGGCCTCGGCTGGACCTGCCGGCTGGCCTTCGGGGGCGCCGGCAGCGGGTTGGAGGCCCCCCGCTCCCAGAGGGGGCGCAGCGGGCGGGGGTCGCGTTTGACCCGTCGGCAGAGGGCGACCACCGCGGTCCAGGGCGGCGCCGTCCGGCCGCTCAGGTAGCGCGAGAGCGAGGAGGAGCTCAGTCCCACGTCCCGCGCGAGGGCCCGTACGCCCAGCCCGGACAGCTCCTGGAGCGCACGCAGCCGTGCGGCCAGCTCGTCCTGCGGGTCGGCCCCGGCCGTCCGCCGTTCCATGTCCACGGTTCCCCCCGTATCCCTGTCCCGCCGCGCCCGAATTATCCGGGGCCGCATCTTCGCTGGTCAAGGATGTTCCGCCTGTCCCAGGGTGTCCCACCGGCATCGCCGCCGCGGGCCGCTGCGGCTGTTATGGAGTCACACCCCGAGGGGGGAACCGGAAGGCCGGGAAACCGGAGGACCGGAACACCGGAAGACCAGCAGAGGAGCACACCGAGATGCAGTCCCGCATGAAGAACCCCGCCGTCGTCCTGTCCGGCGCGATGCAGCCCATCCAGGAGATCTTCAAGGCCGTGCACACCGGCGGGGTGGACGGGCAGACGCTGGAGCTGGTGCACCTGCGGGTGAGCCAGATCAACAACTGCAGCTCCTGCGTCGACAGCGGCGCCAAGGCGGCCCGCAAGGCCGGGGTGAGCGAGGAGCGGCTGGCCACGGTCGCCGTCTGGCGCGAGACCCCGTACTTCACCGAGGAGGAGCGGGCGGCCCTGCTGCTGGCCGAGGCCGCGACCCGGCTGGCCGACCGTCCCGACGCGGTGAGCGACGAGGTCTGGGACACGGCCGCCACCTACTTCGACGAGAAGCAGCTCGCCGCGCTCGTCCTGATGATCGGCGTCACGAACCTCTTCAACCGGCTCAACGCCACGACCCGCCAGATCGCCGGCGCCTGGGGCTGACGGGCCCGGCCCGCCCGGGCCGCCCCGGCCCCCACTGGTTGGACGGCCCAGCCCGGCACACCGGCACACCGTCACGCCGACTCCCAGACTCCCCAACTCCCCGCCTCCCCGACTCCCGTGAGGAACACCGCCATGGCCACCACCCGCAAGCCCGCGCAGAGCACGTTCGACGGATTCACGGACGAGGAGCGCTCCGCGATGAAGGAGCACGCCAAGGAACTGAAGGCGGCGTCCGCACGCCGGGGATCACGCGCCGACAAGGCGGCGGAGGAGGAAGCCGCCGTGGTCGCGAAGATCGCCGACATGCAGGACTCCGACCGGGTCATGGCGGAGCGGATCCACGCCGTCGTCAAGGCGAGCGCGCCCGGCCTCGCGCCGAAGCTCTGGTACGGGATGCCCGCGTACGCCCGGGACGGCAAGGTGGTCTGCTTCTTCCAGAGCGCCGAGAAGTTCAAGGCGCGCTACGCGACGCTCGGCTTCAGCGATCAGGCGCACCTCGACGAGGGCTCCATGTGGCCGACCTCCTTCGCGCTGCCGCGGCTCACGGCGGCGGACGAGGCCCTGATCGCCACGCTGGTGCAGAACGCGGCACACTGAGGTCCGGCCTGCCGACCACCGGCAACGACTCAGGAGACCGATCGATCGTGCTCACGCCCCATGTCCTCACGATCGGTGCGCCGTTCCCGTCCGCCGTGCAACCGCCCCCGCCGGCCGCCTCCACGGCCGTGTGGCTGGTCGACACCGACGACCGGGACCGCGCGGCCGCCCGGCTGGCCCAGGAGGTCCTCGACCCGGCCGAGCAGCAGCGGGCGGCCGCCTTCAAACGCGAGGAGGACCGGCGGCGCTACGTCGCCTCGCACGTGGCGCTGCGGGTGCTGCTCGGGTCCCGGCTGGACCTTCCCCCGGGCCGCGTACGGATCACCCGCGCGCCGTGCCCCTCCTGCGGCGGCCCCCACGGCCGGCCGGTGTCCGGGGACGGGCCCGTCCACTTCTCCCTGTCGCACAGCGGCCGGCTCGCGCTGATCGCCCTGGGCCCGGTGCCGGTGGGGGCCGATGTGGAGACGCTGCCCGCGGCATCGGCCGTGGCCGAGCTCGCCGGGCAGCTGCACCCGCGGGAGGCCGCGGAGCTGGAGGCCCTGGCCCCGGAGGAGCGGCCCGCGGCCTTCGGCCGGGTCTGGGTCCGCAAGGAGGCGTACCTCAAGGGCCTGGGCATCGGGCTGGCCCGGGGCCTGGCCCTCGACTACGTGGGCACCGGCGACACCCCGTCGATGGGTCCGCAGGGCTGGTCCCTGACGAACGTGGCCGTCCCCCCGGGCTTCACGGCGGCGGTCGCGGAGGCACCGGCGGAAGCGGAGGCGCAGGCGGAGACCGTGCCGGGGACGGTTTCGACGGGCCGGTGAGCGCCGGGGCGACGGCCTACCGCAGGAGGTCCAGGGCGGCACGCAGGTCGTCGGCGGCCAGGGCGGTGAGGGGCGCCCGCTCCTGTGGGTCGTAGCCGCGGGGGACGCCTTCGATGAGGACGGTCAGGGCCAGGTAGGCGCGGTACATCGCGATCCGGCGGCGCTCGTCGGGCGTGAGCGGGGCGGGGCGGTAGCCGGCCAGGAAGGCCGGGTCCCGGGCGATGTCGTCGAAGAGCGCGGTGGAGACGAGGTCGGCGAGCGGATCGCCCCAGAAGGAGCGTTCGCCGTCGAGGATGCCGGTGATCTCCAGCCGTCCGTCCCGTTCCGCGAGCAGGATGTTGCCCTCCCACAGGTCGAAGTGGACCAGCGAGGGGGCCGTCACCCGGTCGAGGAGCCGGCCCCGGGTGCGTACGAGGCGGAGGACCTCGTCGGGGTCGACGGGCAGTGGGGGCCTGAAGCGGCGGGCGTCCGCGCAGACGTCGGCCAGCATGCCCTCGAAGGCGGTCCGCCAGCTCGCCGCGGCGCCGGCCGGCGGATTCCCGTACGGGTAGCCGAAGGAGGAACCCCTCACCCGGTGGAGCGCGCGGAGGAGACGGCCCAGGTCGGTGCGGAGCCTGGTCTGGTCCTCGGCGCCGATGCCGGGGCGCAGCCGGTTCCAGGGTTCGCCGTGCAGGCGGGTCATCAGGAGGTAGTCGCCGTCGACGGCGGTCCGGTCGAAGCCGGCGGCCATGACTCCGGGCACGGGCAGGCCCGGTACGGCCGCGGCGCGACGGTAGAACTCGGCCTCCGTGCGCATCAGTTGGTGCTCGTAGGTCATGAGGGGGGTGCCGCTGGGGGGCCCGACCTTGAGTACGGCCGTGGTCCGCCGCCCGCCGGGTGGTGCGGACAGGGTGAGCAGGTGGACGGAGTTGAAGGTGCCGCCCGCCAGTTCCCGGCTCTCCAGCACCCTGGTGCCGGGGCCCCGGGCGTGGGCGGCGGCGCGCGCGATCTGCTCGTCGGTCGGCGTCCGCTTCATCGCGCGTGTCCTCCGCTCGGCGGGCGGTCCGTCGCCCTCGGCCTCGTTCGCGGCCTCGTTCTCGGCCTTGTCCTCCGGAACGGATCGCATCGCACGGGAGAGCGCTCTCCCTTGGCGGGAACCTAGCGCCCGCCCATGGGCGAGGTCAAGAAACCGGCGGTCAACTCGTAGGAGGAAAGGGCGAGTTTTCCCGGTACGGGACACACATCGGCCGCGCGGACCGTGGCTGGATTCCGCGAGGTTGCGCCAAGGCGTTCCCTCACGGGGTGGGCTGAGCTAGCTTCTGTCCTCAACTCCCCCACCCCCCTCTCCCTCCCCATCCCAGCCCCGGGCGGACCGTTATGAGTCGTTCCATCGCGTTGCGCGATGTCAGCAAGAGATACGGGCGCGATTCCCTCGCCGTCGAGCGCGTCTCCCTCACCGTCGAGCCGGGCGAGTTCCTGGTTCTGCTGGGGCCTTCGGGCTGCGGCAAGTCCACCGTCCTGCGGATGATCGCGGGGCTGGAGGAGATCACCGAGGGCGCGCTGTTCCTCGACGGCGAGTACGCCAACCACATGCCGCCGAGCCAGCGGGACATCGCGATGGTGTTCCAGAGCTTCGCGCTGTATCCGAACATGACGGGCCGCGCCAACATCGGTTTCCCGCTCAAGCTGCGCGACCCCCGCGGGGACCACGAGCCCCAAGTGGAGGCAACGGCCCGGATGCTGGGCATCGAGGACCTCCTCGACCGCTTCCCCGGGCAGCTCTCCGGCGGCGAGCGCCAGCGGGTCGCGATGGGCCGGGCCATCTCCCGCCGGCCGTCGGTGTTCCTGATGGACGAGCCCCTCTCCAGCCTGGACTCGAAGCTGCGCGGCCACCTGCGGGCGGAAATCGCCCGGCTGACCGCCGAGTTGGGCGTCACCACGGTCTACGTCACGCACGACCAGTCGGAGGCCATGTCGCTGGGGCACCGGGTGGCGGTCATGCGCGGCGGCGTCCTCCAGCAGGTCAGCTCACCGCGGGACACCTACGCCCTGCCGGCGAACGTGTTCGTGGCGGCGTTCATCGGCACGCCCCGCATCAGCCTCCTCCAGGCCGTCGTCCACGCGCCGCTGGGCGCGGGCATGTGGATCGATCTGGGGCGCCACCGGCTCGCCCTTCCCCAACCCCTGAGCACCGACCACCAGTTGCTGCGGATCCAGCAGGGCCGTCCGGTCATCGTCGGCCTGCGCTCGGAGGCCGTCAGGATCGCCCCGCCGAGCCAGGCGCGGCCGGGCGAGGTGGCGATGACGGGCATCGTCGAGCACGTCGAGTACCAGGGGCACGAGGCCCTGGTCCACGTGGACACCGGCTCGCGCCCCGCGGGGGTGGCGGAGCTGGAGTCGGCGCGGCACCCGGCCGCGCCCCGACGCCGGCTCCGGCGGCAGCAGCAGAGCGGCCTCGGCAAGCTCAGGGACCGGGCCGTGGGACGGCTGTCGGGGGCGGGGCCGGGGTCCGTCGCGGTCCTGGACGCGCAGCCGGAATCCGCGTACGGGCCCGACGCGGGCGCCGCTCCCGAACGGCTGGGGGCGGTGCGCAGCGACCTCGTCGTGCGCACGGGACCGCACGTCCGGGTCCGGGTGGGCGCCCAGATCCCGCTGCTGGTCGATCTCGCGCAGCTGTACGTCTTCGACCACGCGGGGCGCCGGGTGTCCCCCGCCGGTGACGGGCTGGCGCCCCTGGAGCGGTAGCGCGCCCGCCTCGGGAGCGCAGGCGCCCCGGCCCGCCCCTATCTGAGGCGGGTGGGCCGGGGGCTCGCCTTGCGCGGGCTCAGTACGCGGCTCCGTGGGCGGGCTCCCTGCGGGGGCTCCGTGCGTAGGCTCGGTCCGTGCGCTCAGTGTGCGGCCCGCTCCTGCAGCGTGGTGCGCCAGGCCGGCAACGGCTCCTCGCGTTCGGGTTCCGAGCGGTGGCCGCCGCGGGCGAAGAAGTCGGCGAGCGGCAGGATGCCCGCGCCGACGGTGACGGCGTCGGGGCCGAAGGTGCCCAGGTCGACGCGGACGTTGGCCGCCGGGTACGACAGGGCGTAGGAGGTGGCGTAGGACCGTACGGAGTCCAGGAAGCGGGTGCCGAGCTGCAGGCCGGCCCAGCCGCCGACGAGGATGCGTTCGGGCTGGAACAGGTTGATCAGGTCGGAGAAGCCCGCCCCGAGGTACTCGGCGGTCTCCTCCAGGACGGCCAGGGCCGTCGCGTCGGCCTGCGGGGTGGCGCCGTCCTCGCCCGGTGAGGGGTAGGCCGCGGCGAGCATCGCGGTCAGGGCGGTCTCCTCGTCGGCGTCGGCCGGCGGGCACCCGCCGGCCTCCGCCCAGCGTTCCAGGAGGGCTTCCGCGCCCGCGTACGCCTCCAGGCAGCCCTGAGCGCCGCAGCGGCAGCGGCGGCCGCGGACGCGCACGGTCAGGTGGCCCCACTCGATGGCGCGGCCGGTGCGGGTGTCGTCGCTGACCACGCAGGCGCCGACGCCGGAGCCGAAGAGCACGACGACGGCGTTGTGCGCCCCGCGTCCGGCGCCGAACCACATCTCGGCCTGGCCGAGGGTCTTGGCCCCGTTGTCGATGTAGTACGGGACGGTTTCGGGCAGCAGGTGGGAGTCGCGGAGCATCCGCTCCAGGGGAACCGCGTCCCAGCCGATGGTCTGGCCGTGGACGACGGCGCCGTCCGCGGTCCTGGCCACGATGCCGGGCACGCCGATGCCGACGCCGAGGAGCCGCTCGGGTGCGATGCCGGCCGCGGTCAGGACCTCGGCGATGCCCTCGCGCAGGTGCCTCACGACGACGGCGACGTCGTAGCGGTCGATGCGGCGGGGTCCCGCCGCCTCCAGGGGGCGCTCCACGCGTGCGAGTTCGGTCAGGGTCAGGTCGAAGAGCTCGATGCGGATGCGGGTCTCGCCCACGTCCACGCCGATCATGTAGCCGCTGTCCGGGCTGACGCGGAGCAGGGTCCGGGGGCGCCCGCCGGCGGACTCGACGCTCCCGGCCTCCTCCACCAGGCCGTCCGTGACCAGCTCCGCGACCACGTTGCTGATCGACCCGGAGCTCAGCCCCGTGGCGGGACCCAGGGAGAAGCGGCTCAGGGGACCGTCGAAATACAACCGTTGCAATACGGCGGTCCGGTTCTCCCGCCGCAGGTCACGCACTGTCCGGCCGCTGCGTACTCGCACTCTGTCCCCTGTCATCGATGCCCGTACCTGCAAGATACCTGCGTGAACGCTCTTGACGAGTCCTTCGCTTGAGGTTTAACTCACATCCTAAATTAAGCCATGTGGTTTTGGGGGCTGACCGCGGAACGTCCGCCCCCCACCCCGCAGTCGGCATCCCGTTCCTTCCTGAAAGGCCCATGGAGCCATGCGCAGAATCAGAGTCGCAGCGGTAGGCGCCGTCACCCTCTCCCTCGTCCTCGGGGCGGCCGCCTGTGGTGGCGGTGGCTCCACCGACGGGAGCGGGTCCAACGAGCAGCCGAAGACGCTGACCTACTGGGCCTCCAACCAGGGATCGAGCCTGGAGGTCGACAAGCAGGTCCTCCAGCCCGAGCTCGACAAGTTCGAGAAGCAGACCGGCATCAAGGTCAAGCTCGAGGTCGTGCCGTGGGGCGACCTGCTCAACCGCATCCTGACCGCGACCACCTCCGGCCAGGGCCCCGACGTCCTGAACATCGGCAACACCTGGAGCGCCTCGCTGCAGGCCAGCGGCGCGCTGCTGCCGTGGGACGCGAAGAACTTCGAGAAGATCGGCGGCAAGGACCGCTTCGTGGAGTCGGCGCTCGGCTCCACCGGCGTCCAGGGCCAGGACCCCGCGGCCGTACCGCTGTACTCCATGGCCTACGCCCTCTACTACAACAAGAAGGCGTTCGCGGACGCCGGCGTCACCAAGCCGCCGACCACCTGGGACGAGGTGATCGCCACCGGCAAGCAGCTGACCAAGGACGGCAAGGCCGGACTCGGCGTCGAGGGCTCCAACCTCTCCAACAACATCCACCAGGTCTTCGTCCTGGGCAAGCAGCACGGCGCGGACTTCTTCACCGCCGACGGCAAGGCCGACTTCACCTCCGACGGCGCGGTCAAGGCCGTGAAGCAGTACGTCGACCTGATGGCCGACGCGCAGATCGTCGCCAAGGGCAACGCCGAGTACTCCCAGAACCAGTCACTGAGCGACTTCGCCAAGGGCAAGACCGCCATGGTGCTGTGGCAGACCGCGTCGGCCACCTTCGCCGCGCAGGGCATGAAGGAGGACGAGTGGGGCGTGGTCCCCGCGCCCGTGCAGTCCGGTGCGCCGGGCACGGGAACGTCCACCAACTCCATGGTCGCCGGCATCAACATGGCCGTCTTCAAGAACACCAAGAACATCGACGGCGCCACGAAGTTCGTGAACTTCATGACCGGTGACGAGGAGCAGAAGGTCCTCAACAAGGCCTACGGCTCCATCCCGCCGGTCAAGTCCGCCCAGACGGACCCCGCGTTCAACACCCCCGGCCTGGCCGTCCTGCGCGACACGCTCGCCAAGAGCGCCTCCGCCCTCCCGCAGGTCCCCGAGGAGTCGCAGTTCGAGACGGTGGTGGGCACCGCGGTCAAGGAGCTCTTCGCCGACGCGGCGGCCGGCCGTCCGGTCACCGTGGAGTCGGTGAAGGCCAAGCTCGAGAAGGCCCAGCAGCAGATGCCCAAGAAGTAGGCACGGACACCTCATGACGACCACCGCACCCCCTCGCACGGGCAAGCGGACGGCAGGCAGGAACACCCCCGGAGCGGCGCCCCGCACGCGCCGCTCCGGGCGGCTGCGCCGCCTCTCCCTGCCGTACCTGCTCCTGCTCCCCGCGCTCGTCCTCGAACTCCTCGTCCACCTGATCCCGATGGTCATCGGCATCGTGGTCAGCTTCAAGGAGCTCACCCAGTTCTACCTCCGCGACTGGGGCAACGCGCCCTGGTCCGGCCTCGACAACTACGCGCTCACCGTCGACTTCGACGCACCGGTCGGCCAGGCACTGCTGAGCTCCTTCTTCACCACGTGCCTGTTCACCTTCTTCTCCGTGGGCCTGTGCTGGCTGATCGGCACGGCGGCCGCGATCTTCATGCAGGAGACGTTCAAGGGCCGCGGCATCCTGCGCACCATCTTCCTGGTGCCGTACGCGCTGCCCGTCTACGCCGCCGTCATCACCTGGGCGTTCATGTTCCAGCGCGACAACGGCCTGGTGAACCACGTCATCCACGACCAGCTCGGACTCACCGACAGCCCGACGTTCTGGCTCATCGGCGACAACGCCTTCGTCACCCTGCTGGTCGTCTCGGTCTGGAAGGGCTGGCCCTTCGCCTTCCTCATCATGATGGCGGGCCTGCAGAACATCCCCCGCGAGATCTACGAGGCCGCGGCCCTGGACGGGGCGGGCGTCTGGCAGCAGATCCGCCGCATCACGCTCCCGTCGCTGCGCCCGGTCAACCAGGTGCTGATCCTGGTGCTGTTCCTGTGGACGTTCAACGACTTCAACACGCCGTTCGTCCTGTTCGGGAAATCGGCGCCGGCCTCGGCCGACCTGATCTCCATCCACATCTACCAGTCCTCGTTCCAGACCTGGAACTTCGGCACCGGCTCCGCGATGTCCGTCCTGCTGCTGCTGTTCCTGCTCGTGGTGACCGGCCTCTACCTGCTGCTCACCTCCCGAGGAAGGAGCGCCACCGATGCCTAAGCACACCCAGGCGCTGCAGTCCCGGTCGCCCATGGCGCCGCCCAAGTCGTTCCTCGTGAGCCGGCTGGTCTTCCTGACGCTCCTCACCGGATTCGTCCTGCTGCCGGTGTACGTCATGATCTCCAGCTCGCTCAAGCCGCTGCAGGACGTGTCGGGGAAGTTCCAGTGGATCCCCTCGGGCCTCACGGTCCAGCCGTACTTCGACATCTGGAAGACCGTCCCCCTCGGCGACTACTTCATGAACTCGCTGATCGTGGCCGGTTCGGCGACCGTCTTCTCCGTCGTCATCGCGATCTTCGCGGCCTACGCCGTCAGCCGCTACTCCTTCAAGGGCAAGCGGGTCTTCACCGTCACGGTGCTGTCGACGCAGATGTTCCCCGGCATCCTCTTCCTGCTGCCGCTGTTCCTCATCTACGTCAACATCGGCAACGCCACCGGGATCGCGCTGTTCGGCTCGCGCGCCGGGCTGATCCTCACCTACCTGACGTTCTCGCTGCCGTTCTCGATCTGGATGCTCATCGGGTACTTCGACTCGGTCCCCCGGGACCTCGACGAGGCCGCCAAGGTCGACGGCTGCGGTCCGCTGGGCGCCCTCTTCCGCGTCATCGTGCCCGCCGCGATCCCCGGCATCGTCGCCGTCGCCGTCTACGCCTTCATGACGGCCTGGGGCGAGGTGCTGTTCGCCTCGGTGATGACCAACGACGCGACCCGCACCCTCGCGGTGGGCCTGCAGGGCTACTCGACCCAGAACGACGTGTACTGGAACCAGGTCATGGCCGCCTCCCTCGTCGTGAGCGTGCCCGTCGTCGGCGGCTTCCTCCTCCTCCAGCGCTACCTCGTCACCGGGCTGACCGCCGGCGCCGTCAAGTAGCCGGCATCCCTCCTCCCCTTGCTCTTCGAAAGGCTTGCTGTGTCGGATTCCATTGACCTCGGCGCCTTCCCCCAGGACTTCGCCTGGGGCACGGCCACTTCCGCGTACCAGATAGAGGGAGCCGTCAAGGAGGACGGCCGGGGGCCGTCCATCTGGGACACGTTCTCCCACACCCCGGGCAAGATCGACAACGGCGACACCGGTGACGAGGCCTGCGACCACTACCACCGGTGGCCCGAGGACATCGCCCTCATGAAGCAACTGGGCACCAACGCCTACCGCATGTCGATCGCCTGGCCGCGCATCGTCCCCGACGGCTCCGGACCGGTCAACGCCCGGGGCCTCGACTTCTACGACCGGGTGATCGACGGCCTCCTGGAAGCCGGTATCACCCCGTCGGTGACCCTCTACCACTGGGACCTCCCCCAGGCGCTGCAGGACCGCGGCGGCTGGACCGTCCGCGAGACCGCCGAGCACCTGGCCACCTACACCACGGCGGTCGCGGAGCGGCTCGGCGACCGCGTCACCCAGTGGGCCACCCTCAACGAACCGCTCTGCTCGGGCTGGATCGGCCACCTGGAAGGCCGCATGGCCCCCGGCCTCACCGATCTGACGGCCGCCGTACGCGCCTCCTACCACCTCCTGCTGGGCCACGGCCTGGCCACGCAGGCCCTGCGTGCCGCGGCACCCGGCGCGCAGATCGGCCTCGTCACCAACCACTCCACGGTGGTACCCGCCTCCGAGGACCGCGAGGACCTCGCCGCCGCCGTCCGCATGGACGGACACACCAACCGCTGGTGGCTCGACCCCGTATACGGACGCGGTTTCCCCACCGACATGCGCGAGCTGTACGGCGTGGAGCTGCCCGAGCGCCCCGGCGACCTGGAGACCATCGCCGCGCCCCTCGACTGGCACGGCCTGAACTACTACTTCCCCGCCACCGTCACCAACGACCCCGAGGGCCCGGTCCCCTTCGCCCGCGAGGTCCGCCTCCCGGACGTACCGCGCACCGGGCTGGACTGGCAGATCGACGCCGACGGCATCGAATCCCTGCTGCTGCGCCTCACCAACGACTACGGCGTGCGGAAGCTCTACGTCACCGAGAACGGCTCCGCGTTCCCCGACACCGTCGCCCCCGACGGCACGGTCGACGACCCCGGGCGCACCTCCTACCTCGAACAGCACCTGGCGGCCTGCGCCCGCGCCGCCCGCCAGGGCGCTCCGCTGGCCGGCTACTACGCCTGGTCCCTCCTCGACAACTTCGAATGGGCCTACGGCTACGACAAGCGCTTCGGCCTCGTCCACGTCGACTACGCGACCCAGAAGCGCACCATGAAGACCAGCGGCCACCGCTACGCGGACATCGTCCGCAGCCACGGCCGACGCGGCGCGTAGCGGGGCGGGCGGGGCCCCGATTCCGGCGCGGGCGGGGGCGGCGGGTGGCTGCGGGTGGCTGCGGGCCGGCGGGTCCTGTCGGGCCATCGGCCCGCGGGTGCCTGCGCGGCCTGCGGGCGGCTACGGCCCTGCGGCCTGCGGCCCGGCGGGTCCCTGCGATGCCTGCGGCCCACGGGTGCCTGCGCGGCCTGCGGGCGGATGCGACCTGCGGCCTGCGGGCCGGCGGGTCCCTGCGATGCCTGCGGGCCGACGGGTCCTGCGCGGCCTGAGGGTGGCTGCGGCCCTGCGGCCGGCGGGTCCTGCGGGTCGGCGGGTCGGCGGGTCGGCGGGTCGGCGGGTCGGCGGGTCGGCGGGTCGGCGGGTCGGCGGGTCGGCGGGTCGGCGGGTCGGCGGGTCGGCGGGTGCCTACGGTCCCGCGGCCTACGGTGCCTACGGCCCGGCGGGTCCTGTCGGGCCATCGGCCCGCAGCCACCACAGGCCGCAGGGCCGCAGACCGTCGGCGCCGCGGGCAAGGCGCAGGCCTCACTGGCCCCGCAGGGCCGCAGCCACGCAGCCCGCAACCCCATAGAGACCGCCGCCCTCGCCGACCCACCGCCCCGCAGGCCTCGTCGACCGCCAGGGCCGTGGGGCCGCAGACCTCGGCGGCCCACGGCCACGCATGCCCGCAGACCTCGTCGACCGGGGCCGCGGGCCGTGGGCCCGGGGTCGCAACCCCGCAGACACCGCGGGCACCGCAGGCCGTAGGCTACGCAGCCCGCAGACCCTCAGCCCCGTAAAGATCGTTGGCCTGGTCTGCCTGCAGGCGCAGGGACCGCAAGTCATGGGTGTCCTGTCTCATCGAAGATGCACCGGTCTCACCGAAGTTTGACCAGACGGACCCGGCTGGCCGCCGTTGCAGGTGAGCTGGCGCCGATCTCGATGGTCCGGCCTCGCCTTGGCCGGGCGACCGCGGGCGCTCGCGGCACGCCATGCTGCACGTCGTGAATCGCGAAGCCCTGGCTGCTGCCCTCGAACGACACGCAACCGACGCCGCCCATGGGTCCGCCCTGGCCTTGCGGGCCGGGGCAGCCTTCAAGGTCTGGGAGAAGCTGAACCCAGCTCGCCAGTACCTCGACATCTACGCATGGCGGGCTGAATGCATGGCGCAGGACGGCGTATCCACCTGCAAGGACTTCGCACAGGGGCTGCCGGATCTTCAGCGTGCGGGAGAAGACCCAGTCGCCTTGGGACGGGTCGATACCGCCGAAGGCACCCACCTGGTCTTCCTGGCCGCCGATCTGAAGTCATGCGTTGCCGTGCTGTAGGAGCGGCACTCGGGCCGCGGGCCCATCCGCCCGCCGCCCATGCAAGCTCCGTAGTCACCACAGGTCCGCAGCCCATAGGCTCGCGGAGCTACCCACAGGCCCGCAGACACCGCAAGCCTCGGCGGCCCACGGCCACGCACGCCCGCAGACCTCGGCGACCGGGGCCGCGGGCCCTGGGGCCGCAACCTCGTATACCCCGCGGGCCGTAACCCGCAGCCCCGTAGATGCCACTTGCCTCTTCTGCCCGCAGGCGCAGGCACCGCAAGTCATAGGCCCCGCAGGCCCGTCGGCCCGGCGCGAATGCAAGGGCCACAGTCACCACAGGCCCGCAGACCTCGTCGACCCCCAAGGCCCCAGGGCCGCGGGTCCCCAGGGCCGCGGCCCCGCGGCCCCATAGACACCGCAAGCACCGCAGGCACCGCAGGCACCGCAGGCACCGCAGGCTGCCGGCCCGCAGCCCCGTAGAGACCGCCGGCCTCGCCCACCGGCAGGCCCACAGACACCGCAAGTCATAGGCCCCGCAGGCCCGTCCGCCCGCCGCCATG
This sequence comes from Streptomyces sp. NPDC002104, assembly GCF_053593795.1. Lineage (NCBI taxonomy): Bacteria > Bacillati > Actinomycetota > Actinomycetes > Kitasatosporales > Streptomycetaceae > Streptomyces > Streptomyces sp. NPDC002104. The sequence goes on from NZ_JBSFDF010000018.1 coordinate 40,694, forward strand.
GCAAGCCCTACAGTCACCACAGGCCCGCAGACCTCGCAGGCCGTAGGCCCGCAGCCCCGTAGGGGCACTGGCCTCGCCCGCCCGCAGGCCCACAGACACCGCAAGTCACAGGGCCCTCAAGTCCGCCGACCCGCCGGCATTGCAAGCGCCATAGTCACCGGAGGGCCGCAGGGACAAAGCCCGCGCAGCTACCCGCAGGCCCGTACGCAGGGCCGCAGCCCCGTAGACCCCGAAGGCCATCGGCAGCCGCAGGTCGCAGCCCCGTAGGCCCGGGAGGCCATCCGCACCCGCAGGGCCGCAGCCCCCTAGGTCCCGAAGGCCATCCGCAGCCGCGCAGGACGCCGTCCCGTCGCCGCCACCCGGGGTTCCGCGACCGGCTGGCGGCGGCGTTCCGCGGGCTCGGGACGGCCGGCCCGGCGGGGCCGTCGACGGCGGGGCCCGGGACGGGGTGCAGGCTGAGGCGGGCCGTCACGCGTGCCCGGGCGGCCCCGTGTGCGGCGGAGGCGAGATCCGGAACGCCTCTTGTCATATGCCTACCGGCCCGCACGTTCCGGTGCCTATGGTGTGGCTCCGGATCATCCCGGGCCCAGCGCCCTCCCGGCTCCCCACGGGAGGGCTGCCGTGCGTCCGCGTGCGGAGCGGCCACGCCCCGGCGCCGCCCCGCCCCGCCCCGCGTCACGTCGCGTCGCGTCACGCGCCCCCGTCCGGCCCGTCTCCCCAGACCGCCGGCCCTCCCCCGCGCCATACGACCGGCGGCCAGTCCTCCTCGTCGGGCCAGCCGGCCCGCCGCAGGAACTCCGCCACGTCGGGCATGCCGTGGGCCACGCCGAGCACCGAATCGGTGCCGTGGACGTGTGCGGTCACCCTCCGGCCGCCGGCGGGGGCGACGGGATGGACCGTGACCTGCGTCTGGTCGGCCATGCGTCCAGCGTGCGCGGGCCCGGCCGGTCCGGCACGCCGAGCAGGCCGCCACCCTCCCCGCCTCTGAACTTAATGAAAGACGAAAGAAAAGGCGTCAAGCTCCTTGACCGGTCGATCGCGTTACGGGCAAGGTCTGGAGAGCGCTCTCCCGTTTCAGGTTCGTTAAAGGAGCACCGATGCCTGCTACTGGCATACCTGTCGATGCGTCGCCCCGCAGACGACGTCCCGTTTCCCCCCGGAAGGGGATCGTCGGGGCGGTCACGACCGCCCTCTTCGGCAGCCTGCTCGCGCTGGCACCGTCGTCACCCGCCGCCTCGGCCGAGCCGGTCCCGCTCTCCCAGGGCAAGGCCGTCACGGCCTCCAGCCAGGAGCACTACGGCACCCCGGCGGCCGACGCCGTCGACGGCAACAACGGCTCGCGCTGGTCCAGCGCCGCCTCCGACGCCCAGTGGCTGCAGGTGGACCTCGGCACGGCGACCGAGCTGAGCAAGGTCGTCCTGCAGTGGGAGGCCGCCTACGCCAAGGCCTACCGGATCGAGCTGTCCACCAACGGCACCGACTGGACCACCGCCTACGCCACGACCACCGGCGCCGGCGGCACCGAAACCGTGAACATCACCGGGACCGCCCGCTACGTCCGCATGCAGGGCGTCACCCGGGCCACCGGCTACGGCTACTCGCTCTGGGAGTTCAAGGTGTACGGCGCCACCGCCGGCGACGGAGGAGGCCCGGCCCTCCCGGGCGGCGGCGACCTCGGCCCGAACGTGCACGTCATCGACCCCTCCACGCCGGGCATCCAGGCCCAGTTGGACCAGGTCTTCCAGCAGCAGGAGTCGGCGCAGTTCGGCAGCGGCCGCCACGCCTTCCTCCTCAAGCCGGGCACGTACAACAACATCAACGCCCAGATCGGCTTCTACACCCAGATCGCCGGCCTCGGCCTGCGCCCGGACGACACCACCATCAACGGTGACGTGACGGTCGACGCGGGCTGGTTCAACGGCAACGCGACCCAGAACTTCTGGCGCGGCGCGGAGGGCCTGACCGTCAACCCGGTCAACGGCACCAACCGGTGGGCGGTCTCGCAGGCGTCCTCCTTCCGCCGCATGCACGTCAAGGGCGCACTCAACTTGGCGCCGAGCGGATACGGCTGGGCCAGCGGCGGCTACATCGCCGACTCCAAGGTCGACGGCCAGGTCGGCAACTACTCGCAGCAGCAGTGGTACACCCGCGACAGCACCATCGGCGGCTGGTCCAACAGCGTGTGGAACCAGACCTTCTCCGGCGTCGAGGGCGCCCCGGCCACCGGATTCCCGGAGCCCCGTTACACCACGCTCGACACCACACCCGTCTCCCGCGAGAAGCCCTACCTCTACGTCGACGGCAACGAGTACAAGGTGTTCGCGCCGGCCAAGCGCACCAACGCCCGCGGCACGACCTGGGCCAACGGCGCGCCGCAGGGCGACTCGGTCCCGCTCAGCCAGTTCTACGTGGTCAAGCCCGGCGCCACCGCCGCCACGATCAACCAGGCGCTGGCCCAGGGCCTGAACCTGCTGTTCACGCCCGGCGTCTACCACGTCGACCGGACCATCAATGTGAACCGCGCGAACACCATCGTGCTCGGCCTGGGACTGGCGACGATCATCCCGGACAACGGGGTGACCGCCATGAAGGTCGCCGACGTCGACGGCGTCAGGCTCGCCGGCTTCCTCATCGACGCCGGACCGGTCAACTCCCCGACCCTGCTGGAGGTCGGCCCGGCCGGAGCCTCCGCCGACCACACCGCGAACCCGACGACCGTTCAGGACGTATACATCCGCGTCGGCGGGGCGGGCGCCGGCAAGGCGACGACCAGCATGGTCATCAACAGCGACGACGCCATCGTCGATCACACCTGGGTGTGGCGCGCCGACCACGGCGAGGGCGTGGGCTGGGAGACCAACCGCGCCGACTACGGGGTGCGGGTGAACGGTGACGACGTCCTGGCCACCGGCCTGTTCGTCGAGCACTTCAACAAGTACGACGTGGAGTGGTACGGCGAGCGCGGCAAGACGGTCTTCTACCAGAACGAGAAGGCCTACGACGCCCCCAACCAGGCCGCCATCCAGAACGGCGCCACCAAGGGCTACGCCGCCTACCGGGTGGACGACTCGGTGACCACCCACGAGGCGTGGGGCCTGGGCAGCTACTGCAACTACAACGTGGACCCGAACATCCGCCAGGACCACGGCTTCAAGGCCCCCGTCAAGCCGGGGATCAAGTTCCACAGCCTCCTGACGGTGTCGCTCGGCGGCAACGGCCACTACGAGCACGTCATCAACGACACCGGGGCGTCCACGGTCCCGGCCGGCACCTCCACGGTTCCCTCCACGGTGGTCTCGTACCCCTAGCCGTCCCGCCTTCCCCGCCGCCTCGGCCTTCCCCGCCTCTCCGCCCCCCTCCGGTTCCGCCCACCCGACGGAACCGGCCCACCACACCCCGGGCCCGGTTTCCGCCCTGCCGCCGCGGCCCGGGGGCACCACCGCCCGACCCGTCTCCGCCGATCCGCCGGAGGCGCGCTCCACTCCCCTGGGCCGGGTGAACCGACCTCCGCGCCCCGGCCCAGGGGCATTCCCCCGCAATTGACACCAGGAGCCGCAATGTTCCCCCCTCCCACCATCAGAACCAGTCCCCGCCGCACGCGCGGCGCCGCCGCCCTCGTCGCCCTGGGCGCGCTCTTCGCGTCCTCACTGACCCTGGCCGGCGCCCCCACCGCGGTCGCCGCGGAAACCCTGCTCTCCCAGGGCAAGCCGGCCACCGCCTCCTCCCAGGAGGGCGAGGGCTATTCGGCGGCCGCCGCGTTCGACGGGAACCTCACCGGCACCCGCTGGGCCAGCCAGTGGCGCGACGCCGAATGGATCCAGGTCGACCTCGGCGCGAGCCGCAACCTCAGCCGGGTCGTCCTCACGTGGGAGGGCGCGTTCGGCAAGAACTACGAGATCCAGGTCTCGGACGACGGCACGAACTGGCGCACCGCCAAAGCCGTCACCGGCAGCGACGGCGGCACCGACGAGATCGCCATCTCCGGCAGCGGCCGCTACGTCCGGATGAACGGCCAGGTCCGCTCCGGCGGTTACGGGTACTCCCTCTGGGAGTTCCAGGTCTACGGCTCCACCACGGCGGAGCCCCCGGCCCAGGGCGCGGTGCGCGTGGCCGGCTCCCAGGGCAACTGGCAGCTGACCGTGGGCGGGCAGCCGTACACGGTCAAGGGCCTCACCTGGGGCCCGTCCTTCGCCGACGCCCCGAAGTACATGCCCGACGTGAAGTCCATGGGCGTCAACACCATCCGCACCTGGGGCACGGACGCATCCAGCAAGCCCCTGCTCGACACGGCCGCGGCGAACGGGATCCGGGTCATCAACGGGTTCTGGCTGCAGCCCGGCGGCGGCCCCGGCGCGGGCGGCTGCGTCAACTACGTGACCGACGCCGCGTACAAGAGCAACATGCTGACCGAGTTCGCGAAGTGGGTGGACGCCTACAAGTCGCACCCGGCCACGCTGATGTGGAACGTCGGCAACGAATCCGTCCTCGGCCTGCAGAACTGCTACAGCGGCACCGAACTGGAGGCGCAGCGCAACGCCTACACCACGTTCGTCAACGACGTCGCCAAGAAGATCCACAGCATCGACCCGGACCACCCGGTCACCTCGACCGACGCCTGGACGGGCGCGTGGCCGTACTACAAGCGCAACGCCCCGGACCTCGACCTGTACTCGATGAACTCCTACGGCAACATCTGCAAGGTGAAGCAGGACTGGGTGGACGGGGGCTACAACAAGCCCTACATCATCACCGAGACGGGTCCGGCCGGCGAGTGGGAGGTGCCCAACGACGCCAACGGCATCCCCGACCAGAAGACCGACGTCCAGACCGCCGAGGGGTACACCACCGCCTGGAACTGCATCACCGGTCACCAGGGCGTCGCCCTGGGCGCCACGATGTTCCACTACGGCATCGAGCACGACTTCGGCGGCATCTGGTTCAACCTGCTGCCCGACGGGCTCAGGCGGCTGTCGTACTACGCGGTGAAGAAGGCGTACACCGGGTCGACGGCGGGCGACAACACCCCTCCGGTCATCAGCAACATGGTCGTCGACAAGGCCTCCAACGCCCCGGCGGGCGGGGAGTTCACCGTCCGCGCCAACATCAGTGACCCGCAGAACGACCCCCTGACGTACAAGGTCTTCCTCAGCGGCAACTACGCGAACGGCGACAAGCGGCTGGTCGAGGCGCAGTGGCGCTCGACGGGCAACGGGACCTTCGCGGTCACGGCTCCCGAGAAGCTGGGCGTGTGGAAGGTGTACATCCAGGCCGAGGACGGCCGCGGCAACGCGGGCATCGAGACCAAGTCCGTCAAGGTCGTCGCCCCGCCCGTGAGCGGCACGAACGTGGCGCTGAACAAGCCGGCGACCGCCTCCTCCTTCCAGGCCGGGTACGGCGACTGCCCCTGCGCGCCGGGCAACGCGACCGACGGAAAGGCCAGCACCCGCTGGGCCAGCGACTGGAGCGACCCGCAGTGGATCGCGGTGGACCTCGGCGCTCCCACGGCGATCCGCACCCTGCAGCTGGTCTGGGACCCCGCCTACGCCAAGTCCTACGAGGTGCAGGTCTCGGACGACGGCGCCAACTGGCGCACCGTCCAGACCACCACGAACGGCAACGGTGACATCGACACCATCAACGTGTCGGCGACCGCCCGCCACGTGCGGCTGAACCTGACCGCACGCGGCACCGCCTGGGGTTACTCCCTCTACGAGTTCGGCGTCTACAGCTGACCCGCTGACGGCGCGGTACTGAACGCGGAGTACCGGCCGCCCTGACGCGGCCGGCCCTCCGTACGGGCCCGGCTCTCCCCGTCCGACCACGGGGAGAGCCGGGTCTTCTCCTTTTGCCGGGGACGGGAACCGGAGGGGGCTTGACGGTGCACGTGGTACGCACCAATGCTTGGGAGAGCGCTCTCCCACGAGTGGGAGCGGACGGGGTGGGGACGACGTGAATGGGGTGGGGATGAGCGAGGACACGCTCGATCGACTGCTGGAGAAGCTCGATCTGGTGCAGAAGGTGCGACTGCTGTCCGGGGCCACGACCTGGCGCACGGCCGGCGAACAGGCCGTCGGCCTGCGCGAGATGGTGACCTCCGACGGCCCCGCCGGGGTGCGGGGGGAGGCCTGGGACGAGCGGCTCACCTCCGCGCTGCTGCCCTCGGCGTCCGCGATCGGCGCGCTGTGGGACGAGGGCCTGACCGAGGAGCTGGGGGGTCTGCTCGCTTCGGAGGCGGTCCGCAAGGGCGTGGACGTCGTCCTGGCGCCCACGCTCAACCTGCACCGCACCCCGCTGGGCGGCCGCCACTTCGAGTGCTTCTCGGAGGATCCCCTCCTGACCGGCCGTACGGGCGCCGCACTGATCCGGGGCATCCAGGCGGCCGGGGTGGCGGCCACGGCCAAGCACTACGTGGCGAACGACTCCGAGACCGGCCGCATGCACGTGGACGTACGGGTGTCCGAGCGGGTGCTGCGCGAGGTGTACCTGGCTCCGTTCGAGGCTGCCGTCGAGGCGGGCGTATGGCTCGTGATGGCCGGCTACAACGGGGTGAACGGCACCACGATGACGGCCAGTCCGCTGCTCGCCGAACCGCTCAAGGGCGACTGGGGCTTCGACGGGGTGGTGGTATCCGACTGGGGGGCCCTGCGCTCGGCGCTGGAACCGGCCCTTGCCGCGCTCGACCTGGCGATGCCGGGACCGCAGGGCCCCTGGGAGGCCTCCCTCGTCCGGGCCGTGGAGGAGGGCCGGGTCCCGGTGGAGGTGGTGGACGAGAAGGTGCGGCGCCTGCTGCGGCTGGCCGGACGCGTGGGCGCGCTCGACGCGGAACGGCGCCCGCGCAGTGCGGTGTTCGGCCCGGAGGGCACGCGGGCGCTGCTGCGCCGCACCGTGGCCGCCGGCTGCGTCCTGCTGACCAACCGCGAGGTGCTCCCGCTCGACCCGGCGGCGCTGACGAAGGTCGCCGTCATCGGCGTGCACGCCGCCTCTCCCCGGGTGCAGGGCGGAGGCAGTGCGGGGGTCTTCCCCTCGCGCGTGGTCACTCCGCTCGACGGGATCCGCGCCCGGCTGGACGGCCTGGCCGAGGTCGTGCACGTACCGGGTCCGGGACTGGGCGTTCCCCCGGCGCCCCTGGCCCCCGGCTGGTGCGAAGACCCGCGGTCGGGCGAGCCGGGCGTACTGCTGCGCGTCCTGGACGGGGCCGGCCGCGAACTCCACGCCGAACACCGGCTGTCCGGCACCCAGTTGGAACCGCCGGTGGGTCCCGCGGCCCGGACCGTGGAGATCAGCGCGCTCATCCGGCCGCCGGCGGCGGGGGAATGGACCTTCGGCATCGCCGGCTTCGGCCGGATGAGCCTCACCCTCGGCGAACGGACCGTCCTGGAAGGCGAGTTCCCCTGCACCACCGACGACCCGGCCATCGTCCATGTGAACCCGCCCCTGCACACGGCGCGGGCGGCCCTGGACACGACCGGGCCCGTTCTGCTGATGGCCCGGCGCGAGCTGGTCCCCGGAGCCGGGCGCGCCACGATCGTCGCGGCGGCGCCACCGGAGCCCGAGGCCGGGGACGCCCTCGCCGAAGCGGTGCGGGCGGCGCGCGACGCGGACGCCGTGATCGTGGTCGTCGGCACAACCGAGCACACCGAGACCGAGGGCCACGACCGCGACGGCCTCTCGCTGGGCGGCCACCAGGACGCCCTCGTCCGCGCCGTGGCGGCCGTCAACCGGCGCACGATCGCCGTGGTCAACAGCGGCGGCCCGGTCGAGCTGCCCTGGCGCGACGAGGTGGGCGCCGCTCTCCTGACCTGGTTCCCGGGGCAGGAGGCCGGAACCGGGCTCGCCGACCTGCTCTTCGGTGACGCCGAGCCGGGCGGCCGCCTCCCCACCACCTGGGCGGCAGCCTTGACCGACGCCCCCGTCACCCACGCCCGTCCCGTCGACGGCCGCCTCGCCTACGGCGAAGGCGTGCACATCGGCCACCGGGCCTGGCTCCGCACGGGCCAGGAGCCGGCCTACTGGTTCGGCCACGGCCTGGGCTACACCACCTGGGAGTACGGGGCGGTCCGGGCCCCGGCCGAGATCGGGGAGGGTTCCCCGTTCACGGTCCGGGTGGGGGTGCGCAACACGGGCGCCCGGCCCGGCCGCGAGGTCGTGCAGGTCTACCTGGCCCGTCCGCAGTCCACGGTCGAGCGGCCCGTCCGCTGGTTCGCCGGCTACGCCGCCGTCCACGCGGAACCGGGCGCGTCGGCGACCGCCGTCGTGGAGATCCCGGCGCGGGCCCTGCGGCACTGGTCGCAGACGGAGGGCGCCTGGCGCACGGAGCCCGGAACCTACGAGATCCTGGTCGGCCGCTCGGCCGGCGACCCGGTGTGGAGTGGGGCACTGGAGGTCCGGGCGACCGGCTGACCGGCTCGGCCGGGCCACCGGCCGAAGGCTGACCGGCGGGCCGGATGACCGGGCGGCCTCGGCCGGCTACTCGGCGTCGGCATGGGCCTCGCGGGCCGCCAGCTGGCCCTGGACGAACGCATCCGTGTCGGGCGAGTACGGGCCGCCGTGGTCGAAGAGCAGCTCCGTGATGCGCCGCCATTCCGCGACGGTGGCGCGGGTGGCGGCGTCGGCGTGTTCCAGATCGCCCGCGGCCTCCTCGGCGGCCGCCTCCGCGGCTTCGAATGCCTGCTCGCTGTCGTGGTGGGTCAGACCGGTGGCCTGCTCCCGTACCCGGGCGCGCGCCGCGCGCTCGGCGTCGGTGGGGGTGTGCGGCTCGTTCGCGGGGTCCTCGGTCATCCTGGTTCTGCCTCGGCTTCCTGTTGCGCGGTCGGGGCGGCGGGTCGTCGTGGGTCCGGCCGGGTTCACGGATTCCCGGCCCCCGTCGAGTGACCGCCTCGCGCGGGGAAACCTACCCCGGGCCGGCGGCCCGTACCGCCGCACCGGTCAGGAAGAGCGGGACCACTGCGAGGCGGTGGGCCGGGACGACGGCCTGGACCCGGTCGCGCAGGCCGAGTTCGGCCGGGGACGAGATCACTCGTGGCGGGACGGCTCGTGCAGCTCTCACGGGGGATGCGCGGGCGCCCCGGTTTCGCGCAGCACGCCCGGCCGGAAGTTCGTGCCGGATACAACTGGTCGGCATCCGGGGGGATTTGCTGTGGTCACACTGCGGACTCGTTCGTGCAGACCCCTGTGAAGACGGCGTGAAAGTGGTGTAGACCTACGCCCTGCAAGGGAGCGAAGAAGGGTGGGTCATGAGGGTGAAGCGTCGTGGTTGGTGGACGTCCGGCGCCGGATGTCTGGCGGTGGTGGTGCTGGCCGGCTGCGGGACCGTGTCCGATCCGGCCTCCGCGAAGGTGGTGCTGCGGGTGGTGGCCGCCGACTACGGTGACAGCCCGGCCAACTCCTCCGAGCCGTACTGGAAGGAGCTGGCCTACAGCTTCGAGCAGGCGCACCCCGACGTGCGGGTGGAGGTCAGCGTCCTGTCCTGGAACGACGTGGACGCGAAGGTCGCCGAGATGGTCCGGGCGGGCCACGCGCCCGACATCGCGCAGATAGGCGCTTACGCCGACTACGCGGCGGCCGGAAAGCTGTACGCGGCCGACGAACTCCTGTCGGTGCGCACGGAGGCCGATCTGCTGACACCGCTCGCGCAGGCGGGCAGGATCCACAGCAATCAGTACGGGCTCCCGTTCGTGGCGTCGACCCGGCTGATGTTCTACAACACCAAGCTCCTGGAGGAGGCGGGCGTCATCACCAAGGGCGCGTCCTGGCAGCCCCGGAACTGGGACGACCTCACCGCGGCGGCGAAGAAGCTCAAGCGGGACGGGGTGCGTACGCCGATCGCGCTGCCCCTGGGTCCGGAGGAGGCGCAGGCCGAGTCGATGCAGTGGATGCTCGCCGGCGGTGGCGGCATGACGAACGACTCCGAGAGCTACGCCATCGACTCGGCCGCGAACGTGAAGACCTTCGAGTTCCTGCGGGAGGACCTGGTCGGCGCCGGGCTGACCGGGCCGGAGGAACCGGGAAAGCTCGACCGCCAGAAGGCCTTCGACGCCTTCACCCGCGGGGAGGTCGGGATCCTCAACGGCCACCCCACCCTGGTGAAGCAGGCGACCGCGAAGGGCATCAGGCTCGGGATGATCGCACTGCCAGCCGCGGACGCCTCGGAGCCGCAGGCGATGGGCGTCGCCGACTGGGTCATGGCCTTCAAGAACGGGCACCCGAAGGAGGCCGGGCAGTTCCTCGACTTCCTGTACGAGGAGAAGAACGTCACCGCCTTCACCTCGAAGTACGGGCTGCTGCCGGTGACGACGAGCGGCTACCGGCGGATGCTCGACTCCGACGACCCCGGGGTCGCACCGCTCAAGGTGTTCCTGCGCGCCCTGCCGTCCTCACGCCTGTACCCGGTGGGCAAGAAGTCCTGGGCCTCGGTGAGCGCCGACTTCAAGAAGAACATCGGAGGAGCCGTACGGCCTGACACCCGGCCGGCGAAGGTGCTCGCGGACCTTGCCCAGCGGGCCCGGACGGCGGGCGGCTAGAGATCCGGACGCCCGTGACGGGGCGGGCGGCCGGGGCCGGCTGAGGGCCCCGGGCCGCTCGCCCCACGTCCCCCGGCCGCGTCAGCCCTCCTGGACGGGCGGGGCGGGCGCGGGCGGTGCCGCGGGGCGGTCGGGGGCGCGGGTCAGGGCGCGGATCGCGGGGACGCAGAGCATCGCGGCGATGCAGACGAGGCCGACGGCCGAGGAGAAGAGCAGGACCCGGTCCGCGCCGTAGGCCTCCGCCGCCGGGCCGGCCAGGGCGCGGCCCAGCGGGATGACCATGATGGAGCCGGCCACGTCGTAGGCCGAGACCCGGCTGAGGACCGCCAGGGGGATGTGGGACTGCACGCTGGTCGCCCACATCACGCCCCAGAAGGCGAATCCGCAGCCGGCCACGACCCCGGTGGCCGCGGTCAGGGTGAAGGACCAGCCCAGCGCGGGGGCGAGCGGGTTGAGGGAGAAGAAGAACATGGCGCAGGCCCCCGCCACCAGCGGGCGGCGCGGCCGGACCCGCATGCCGAGCAGGCCGCCGACGATCGTGCCGGCGCCGTCGGCCGAGGCGATCCAGCCGTATCCGCCCGCGCCGTGCTGTTCGGTCAGCAGGGCCGCGCCCAGCGGCAGCGCCGGCCCGAACACGAAGAGCCCGTACACCGCCCAGATCGCGATGACCCCCCACAGCCAGGAACGCGAGCGGAACTCGTGCCAGCCGGTCGCCAGCCGCTGCCACAGCGGGTCGTTGCTCTCGTCCCGGGCGGTGCCGAGCTTGCGCAGCGGCGCCAGGCCCAGGGCGCTGCACGCGTAGGCCGCCGCGATGACCAGGAAGGAACCCGCCACGTCCCAGTAGGCGACGAGCAGGCCCGCGAGGCCGGGGCCGAGGAGGGTGCAGATGGCCTCGGAGACCCTCAGGAGCGCGTTGGCCCGCTGGATGTCCTCGGCGACCTGGGGCACCAGGCTCGCCAGGCCCGGCTGGAACATGGCGGTCGCGGCGCCGCTGAGGGCGAGCAGCGCCATGATGTGCCACAGCCGTATGTCGGTGGCGATCAGCAGGACCGCGAGCGTCAGCATGGCCACCATGCGGACCACGTCCGCGCCGACCATCATCACCTGCGGGGTGAAGCGGTCGGCGAGGACCCCGCCGACCAGGACGAGCACGACGATCGGCGCCATCCACGCGGCGAGCGCGTAGCCCACGCCGGCGGCCCCGTACCCCGCTCCGAGCACGGCGGTCGTCAGGGAGACCATGAGCATGCCGTCGCCGAGCAGTGAGGTGCTGCGGGCGGTGAAGAACAGCCGGAAGCGGTTCGACCGCCACGGGCTGGGGGGCGGGGAGCTCTGCTCCGGTGTCGCGGTTGCCTCGTCGATCGTCATGTCGTATCCGCCGGAGGCCGGCCGGTCCCTTCCCTGAGAATCTGTTGACGGAGCCATGCGCTGCTCCGGTCCGCCTCCGCCGGCGGGTCCTGGACGATCACGTACCGGTGCGGAGCCAGTACGCCGGGGCGGCCGGGGAGGGCGTCCATCAGTGCGGCGTGCGCCCGCGCCGGGGTGACCGGGGTGCCGCCGGAGGCGATGTAGGCCGTGAGGCCGCCTCCGGGCGGTGCGCCGTCGCCGTCGTCGGGGGCGTCCGCCGTGACGTGTACGGGCAGGCCCGCGAGGGCCTGGCTCAGGGTGGCCGCCACCAGGGGCGGCGAGGTCCAGCAGCCGTCGATCCGGTGCCATCCCGGCCCGTGTTCGACCGGCCGGACGCCCGTCGCACCGGTGAGCGAGGCGAGCGGTACGTCGTGGTCCGCGGCCTCTTCGAGGAGCCGTACGAGCCCGGTGAGGAAGCCTTCCGCCTCGGCCCGTCCGAACAGGGCGGGATCCGCCCACAGGTCCAGGTGCACCGACGGTTCGACGGCCCGTACGAAGGTCAGGGTGCGGGTCGGCAGGACCTGCTCCGGCCCCCACGTCAGCTCCAGCTCGGGTTCGGGCCGCGCACGGCCCGCGTCCCCGGGGAGCGGGGACGGGGCGGCCGGGAGCGTGCTGACGTCGTTGAACACCACGTCGCGCGTGAACCGGCTGCCGCGCGCGAAGGTGGTGTCGCCGATCATCTCCCAGAGGGCGAGGGCGTCGAACTGGCTGTGCCGGTAGGCGTTGAGCGCCGCCCCCCAGGCCTTCTTGACCAGGGCGTCGAAGGCCGGGACCTGCACGTCGAGGAGGAGCAGGGCGTCCTGGGAGAGGGTGTTCACCGCCTGGGCGAGGCGGGGGTGGTACCGGTTGGAGGTGGGGACGGCCATGACGCACGCGCTCTGCCGCGTGCGGTGGGCGATGAGCGCGCCCCAGGCGGTCAGCAGCACGGTGGACGGCAGGGCTCCGGTGCGGGCGGCCACGCGGGCCAGGGCGCGGGCGGCCCGCCGTGACCGGAGGGTGAGCCTCGGCATCGGCGCTTCGGTGCCCTCGGCTCCCGGTTCCGCGAACATGGCCTGGGGGCCGGTACGGATGACGCGTTCCCAGTGCCGCAGCGAGGCGGCGGACTTGCGCAGGCCCGCGGGGCTCGCCTCTTCGGCCGCGAGGTCGAGCGGGGTGAGGGAGGACGGTGGGGCGAGCGGCGTTCCGGCGAGCAGGGTGAGCCACTCCTGTCGCAGGACCGTGAGGGCGCCGACATCGGTCACGGCGTGGCTGGCGGCCATGGTGACGTAGGCCGGGGCACCCCGCAGCGTCACCAGGGTCGGGCGGAGGGGGAAGTCCCGGTCCAGCCGGAAGCGTTCGACGCGCGCCCCACGGGCCAGCGAGTCGGCGTACGCGGCGCCGCCGTCCGGCAGTTCGAGGTGATCCAGGACCGCCATCGTGAACGTGCCCCGATCCGCGACGACTTGTTCGCCGGGGGTTTCGCCGGGGGCGTGCGGGAAGGTCGTGCGGAGCGCCTCGTGCCGCACGACCAGGGTGCGCAGGGCCTCGATCACGGCGTCGGTTCGGGTGCCTTCGGGAACGGGCCACACGTCGTGGATGTTGATGTGCTCGGGTTCGTCCCGCAGCATGCAGCGGATCATGTTGGCCTGCCCCATGGTGACGGGGCCCCGGCGCACCTGGCCGCCAGCGTACGCGACGGTGACGCTCGCGAGCGTCGTACGGACCGGCGGGGCGACCGCCGGGGCGACCGCCGGGGTTGCTGATGAGCCGGCTGGCGGGGCGGCCGGTGCGGTGGCTAGGGCCGTCGCGCGGGCCGCCCGGGTCAACTGGGCCCAGGAGTCTACGAGGAGGGCGAAGTCCTCCATGTCCCGGCCCGCCTCGTCGAGGAGTTGGGCGCGGCGTCCGGCGAGGGCGTCGGCGGCGGTGGCGTAGCGGCCGCCGAGGGACCGGTAGGAGCGTTCGAGGACGTCGAGGCGTCCGGCGTTCTCCGCGGGGTCCACGCGGATGCCGCCCCTGACGAGGCCGGCGACCGCATCGGCCCGCACGTGGCCGCCGGTGTCCAGCAGCGCGTCACCGGCCGTCTTCGTCGCGGCGTACACGCTCTGGAAGTGGCCCTCGGCGAGGAGGAACTTGGCGAACCTGATCTGGTAGGCGAGGAAGCCGGCGTCGGTCCGGCGTTCCTTCGTGTGGAAGTTGACGATGTGCCGGTTGTGCAGGACCCCGGGCAGGCGCGCGTCGTGGACCAGGCGGGTGAGGAAGTAGTCGCTGCCGATGGTGTCGGTGGCGGGTGGCAGCGGGACCCGGCCGTAGACCTCCCGGTCGAGGGCGATGTTGCACATGTCGACCTGCGTCGGGGCGACCGCGGTCAGTGTGGTGCGGTCGCCCGTGAACGGGGTGGTTCCGGCGCCGCGGAAGGACCGCTCGATCTGGTTCCGGCGCCAGATCTCCGGGAGGCCGGCGGGCACCGAGAGGCCGATGACCTCCTCGTACACGGCCGGGTCGAGGCGGCGGATCTCCTCGACGTCGACGGACATCTCGCCGATGAAGGAGCCGCCGACCAGGGCCACGGGCCGGTGCGCGCAGGCGGGGTCGAGCCTGCTGCGGGTCACCAGGGCGGAAACGTCGGCCGCCCGGCGTCCCAGGGCCGTCAGCTCGTGGCGCAGGGGGAAAACGGGCCCGCCGTCGAGGTACTGGTAGCGGCTGTCGGAGTCCCGGCGGTGCACGGACGTGCATCCCAGGGCCTCGGCGAGGAGGAAGGCGCGGTTGGTGCAGGCCCCGTAGGAGATGCCGGAGGGCAGCATCAGGCCGAGCAGCCGCTCCGGTGCACCGGCGCCGGAGCGGGCCGTCACCTCGCGCAGGAAGGCCCGCTGCTCGTCCTCGTCGAGGTGGTGCACGAGCACGCCGGGGGCCGGTGACAGCGCGGCCACCGTCGCGCGGTGCTCGGCGAGGACCGGGGCCGGGGAGGAGTCGAGGATCAGGAGGTGCACCTCGGCGCCGAACGCGCGGGCTCCGTAAGCGGCTTCCTCGGCCACGGCGAGGATGGTCTCGGTGCAGGCCCGGTCGGTCGGCAGGGTCAGACAGACACGGCGCATGCCGCCTCCCCCGCGCCCGCGCCCGCTTCCGGGGCGGTGACCGGGTCCTGCCAGGAGGTCAGGCCGAGCAGCCGGCTCCCGAGTGCGTTCAGCTCGGCCGTGGGGTACCGCTTGGACTCGTGCAGTACGGGGTCACCGACCAGCGTGCGGTTCCAGCGCGGGGTCCGCAGGTGCCGCCAGGACTCGACGCGGGAGCGCCTGAGCCGCTCGTGCTCCTCCAGGGCGGGCATCATCGACAGGTACTGGACCGCGCGCACCTGGTCCGCGGACCCGTTGCGCGCCACCCCGTGGGCCAGCAGGCCGTTCCAGATCAGCAGGTCGCCGGGGTACAGGTCGGGCCGGACCACGGGGTACTCCGTACGGTCCACGTCGGGACGCAGCGGGTCCCGGTCGGCGGGCCGGCCGGCCTTCCACTCCTCGAACCGGCGGAACAGTTCGGGGCAGCACTGGAAGCCTCCCGACTCCGCCCTGGTCTCGTTGAGCGCGATGATCCCCTGCACCCGCTGCGGGGGGACGCCGAGGGTGGTGTCGATGTCCCAGTGGAGTTCGATGTCGAAACCGCGGTCCGTGGGCTCGATGAGGGCGCGGTCCCGGTTCTTGACGTTGGGCGGGTTGAGGTTCAACCGGTCCTGGGTGACCCACAGTTCCTCGCAGTCCCACACGTCGACGAAGGCGTCGTAGACGCGTTGTGCCTGTCGGTTGTCCCACAGCAACTGGTGGTGGTACGCCTCCACGAAGCCGTACACGTGCAGTTGCCGGTCCAGCTCGGAGCGCATCGGCCGGTCCTCGTACCAGCTGTCCGGCCTGTCCGGGTCGAGGCCTTGGAACTCCCAGGTGAAGTCGAGGAGCCGCTGCGCGACCCGCGCGGGGACGGCCTCGCGGACGATGACGTAGCCGTAGGTCTGCCAGTGGGCGAAGTCCTCCTCGGACAGGACCCTCAGGGGTCTGGACTTCTTCAGCTCCCGCAGGGTGCTCTGCGCCAGGTACGACTCGCCGTCCGCGCTGAAGTACGGCACGTCCGAGGCCGCCCGGTGGAGGCGGGGGCGGCGGGTCCGGCTGGGGGCAGGGGTCGTCATGTGGTCACTCCAGAACGGGAGTCGGGGAAGGTGGCCCGGCGCTGCGGCGGGCGCGGACGGCCCCGGTTCCGCGAGCGCGCACGTTCGACCGGATTGGTTTAGACCATAGCCCCTGGCAAGTAGGTTCTCAACAGCAGGAGTTGTCTCGCCGGGATGCTCACGGGCGGAGAAGGGGGTGACTCCGGGGGCCGGTAAATTTGGTCTAGACAATAGGTGCGCCGACGGCCTACTGTCCCCTTTGCGCAGTCGGATCCCCCTCACGGGACACCCGCCGGCCCGTTCGCCACCGCATGCGCCGCGCGGTCGGCGACGACTCCGTGACGCATGCCTCCCCGCCGTCCGGCCGGCACCCGAAGACTGTTCGCGACACCCACGCCCACGCACAGAGGGAGCGGATTCCATGAGCACACCCAGCACCACGGCGCTGCCGGACGGCGGCCTGAGAAGCCCGGGTGCGGGCCTGGTCACGCTGGATCCGGTACGGACCGCGCTCCTGCACGGACTCGACGGCCTGCTCACCGGGCTGGCCGCCCGCCTCCACGCGCCCGAGGTCGTCGGCCCTCCCCTGCTCTCCGTGGAGGGCCTGGCACGCCTCGACTTCTTCCGGAACTTCCCCCATCTCGGCGTCTCCGCGGGCCGGTTCGCCCCGGAGGCCTTCGACGCTCTCGCCGCGGGCGGGACGCCGGGAGACCTGGCGCTGAGCCCGACCGGGTACCTCCTGCCCTCCGCCACCTGTTACGGACTGCTGCTCTCCCTGGAGGGCAGGGACATCGGCGAGGCGGGCCTGCGCCTCTCCGCCGCGGGGCGATGCTTCCGCAACGAGACCCACTACGACGGACTGCGCCGCCTGTGGGGCTTCCACATGCGCGAGGTCCTGTATCTCGGCACCAAGGAGGGCGCGGTCGAACACCTGGCACACGGCGCCGAGTTCGTGAGGGAGGCCGCCGCACTGCTCGGACTGGAACTGAGCCGGGCCGTGGCCGACGACCCCTTCTACGACAAGGGCGGCTCCCGGGCCCGGCTCATGGCCCTGGACCCCGTCAAGCACGAGTTCTGCGCCCCCGACGGCACCGCCATCGCCTCCGTGAACCGTCACCGCAACTTCTTCGGCGAACGGCTGGACATCCGGGCGGGCTCCGAGGGCCCGGCGTACAGCGCCTGCGTCGCCTTCGGTGTCGAGCGCTGGGTGCACGCCATGATCCTCGCCCACGGCACCCCCGAAGGGGCCCTGGACCGGCTCCGCGCCGCGACCCGCCCCTGAAAGGAGCACTCCCATGGAAGACCTCGTGACATGGCTGCACGAGAAGAACCCCGGTCTCGACGGCCCCATCGACACCGATGAGGACCTCATCGAGGCACGGCTCATCGATTCGATGGACTTCCTGGAGTTCATCGACCTCCTGGAGGAACTCTCCGGCAGCACCATCGACCTCCAGGAGGTCACCATCGACGACTTCCGCACCCTCGGCCGGGTTCAGGAACGCTTCCTGAACGCCGCCGGCTGAAGGCCCCGCCCTCCCGTGGCCGGCCCCCGGGACGCGGGCTTCGCCGTCGTGGCCACCACGCAGGAGGTCCTCGCCCATCCCGGACTGGACGAGGCGCTGCTCGCGCCCTGGGAACGGCAGCGGCTCGCCCGCATCCGGGTACGGGAACGCCGCCGCGAGGTGGTGGCCGCCCGGCTGCTCCTGCGGCTGTGCGTGGCCCGCCACACGGGCCTGACCCTGCGCGCATCGGAGCCGGCCCAGCTCTGCCCCGGCTGCGGGCGCACCGGCCACGGGCGCCCGTACCTGCCGGGCCGGCCGGGACTCGGGCTCAGCATGAGCCACGCCGACGGGCTGGTCGCGGCGGCCGTCGCCCCGGGAGCCGTCGGCATCGACGTCGAGCCCTCGGCCCGCCGCCCGGGGCCCCCGCACATGCTCCGGCGCTTCCTCCCGGAGTCGGAGCTCCGCGAGGCGGCCTCCCGTACGGATCCGGGTTCCGCGCTGCTGCGGTCGTGGGTCCGCAGGGAGGCGGTACTGAAGGCCGGTCAGGACGGCCTGCGCCTGCTCGAATGGTCGGACCCCGAAAGGGCGGCCACCGCCGCGGTCGCCGCGGCGGCTCCCATCACCGTCCGGACCTGTGGTGGGGATGCCGTGGGGATCGGGCGAACCCGGGGATGATGTCGGAGCCGTCGTGGAGGGCCGGGTGGTCAGCCGTGCCGGCCCGGATCACGGTTCACCGCCGTGCGGCGCAGATCGTTGTCGGCGAGGGGTTGCAGGGCGCCGCTGGTGTCCAGCCGGTAGAGCAGGACCAGCGGCGGTCCGACGAGCACGATCGCGATGACCGTGACCAGGAGCAGCCAGCGCAGTGTCGTCGGCGCTCCGGCCGCCTGGTCCACGGTCAGCGAGGTGGGGATGAGGTACGGGCGCTGGGCCAGCCCCCAGGCGATGACGACGAGGGCGACGCTCCCGACCGCGGTGATCCTCGCCCACCCCGTGGCCGTGCGCAGGAGCAGCGCGGCGGTGGCCACGGCGCAGACGGCGGCCCCCAGCACGCAGGCGAGGCCTGCGCCGCTGGTGAGGCCGTCGTGGACGTAGCGCGCGTCGTGGCGGGTGACGACGAGGCCGACGGCGGTCAGGACGGCGATGGACCCGAGGCTGCACCACGCGCGCAGCCGGAAGTAGTGGACGAGGTCGGGGGCGTCGAAGCGGCGGGCGTCGGCGGTGAGGAACACCGCTCCCAGGAAGGCCGTCGCGGCGACGGTGAGCAGGCCGCAGAGCACGGAGGTCCCGTTGGACCACGCGTCCGCGGACGCCTTCACCCCCGGAGCGACCCGGCCCGTGGCCAGCCCGCCGACGACCGCCCCGAGGAAGAAGGGCACCAGGAGGGAGGAAACGGCGAAGGTCCTGCCGTAGATCTTGCGGTGCGCGAGGCGTGTCATGGGTTTGCGCAGCGCGAAGCCCGCACCGCGCAGGACGAGCCCCAGGGTGGCGAGCGCCAGGGGCAGCCACATGGCGGTGAAGAGCGTCTGGAACAGGACCGGGAAACCCGTCCACATGAACACCAGGACGAAGATGAGCCAGACGTTGTTCGTCTCCCAGACGGGCTCCATGGCGTGGTCGATCAGCCACCGGGGCCGCTTGCCCCGTACGGCGCCGCCCGCGAAGAGGTCCCAGAAGCCGGCGCCGTAGTCCGTCCCGCCCGCACAGGCGTAGGCGGCGACCGCGCCCAGCAGCACCCAGGCCACGACGTCCTGGATCATCGTCCTCCTCCGTCACCGCGAGTGGAACCGTGATCGTGATCCGGTGCGGCCGCGACGGTCGCCCGGCGGGGCCCGTAGGGGGCGTCGCCTTCCGGAGTGCCGGCGGCCAGGGCGCCGCCCTCTTGTTCGTCCGCGATCCGCCAGCGGGTGCGCATCGTGAGCAGGACGCCCAGGAAGGTGCCGAAGATCAGTACGTAGACCACCATGACGACGGCGAGCATCGTCCACAGCGACGCGGCCCGGGTGTCCGTGACGGCTTCGGACACCCGCATGTTCTCGTACACGATCCAGGGCTGGCGCCCCACCTCGGTGGTGATCCAGCCGCATTCCACCGTCAGCAGGCAGGCCGCCCCCGCCACGGCGGCGCACCGGAAGAACCACGGGGAACCCGGCAGGTCGCGTCGCCGCAGCCAGCACCAGCCGTACCAGAGCGCGAGCAGGAGGAGCGCGCTCCCGATGGACACCATGATGTCGAAGGCCCAGTGGGCGATCGTGGCCTGGGTCGCCGTGGGGCGGTCGCTCGCGGGGACCGAGGACAGGCCCGTCACCCGGGTGTCCGGGCTGAAACCGGCGAGGATCGAGTCCAGTTGGGGGAACTTGAGCCCGCCGGAGACCGTTCCGTCCTCGCGCAGGCGGCCGAACAGGTACTCCGGCTGGTGGGCGCCGGTCTTCCAGACCAGCTCGGTGGCGGCGAACTTCACCGGCTGCTGCTGGAAGACCGAGCGGGCGATGGAGTCCCCGAGCACGAACTGCACGGGGGTGAGGATCGCGGCGACGGTGAACGGAACGGTGAAGCCGAGCCGGTGATAGTGGTCACGCCGGCCGCGCAGCCAGCCCACCGCGTACACCCCGGCCACGACGTAGCCCGCCGTGAGGACGACACCCGCCACGAAGTGCCAGTACTCGGGACCGAAGATCGGCGTGAAGATCGCCTTGCGGACGTCGATGTCCACGGGGTTGCCGCCGGCGTCGAGCGAGAAGCCGCGCGGCGTGTTCATCCAGGAGTTCGCGGCGATGATGCCGAACGCGCCCAGCAGGGCCGTCAGCGGAAGGGGCAGGGCCAGCCAGAAGTGCGTCCACGGCTTCAGTTTCCGCCAGCCGTAGAGGTAGATGGCGATGAGGATCGCCTCCAGGAAGAACGCCCACGCCTCGACCCCGAACCCGAGGCCGAAGACATCGCCCCACCGGCCCATGAGGCCGGGCCAGAGCAGGCCGAACTCGAAGGAGAGCACGGTCCCGGTGACGATGCCGATGGCGAACTGCACGGCCATGACCGCCGACCAGCGCCGCGCGAGCAGCAGGGCGACCGGATCGCTCCTGCGCAGCCCGCGGTAGTGCATCAGCAGGGTGATGGCGGGAAGAGCCACGCCGAAGGGAACGAGCAGGATGTGGGAGGCCAGGGTGAAGGCCATGAGTTGGCGGGCGGGGAGCAGCTGCGGAGGGGGGTCCGCCAGGATCGCGAGCGCGCTGTTCATCGCCACCACGACAGCACCACCGCGTTGCCGTGGCCCGGTGGCGCGACTGCCACTGACCCGATGGGGTGCTCTCCCGAACCGAACGGCTCAACTGGGGCGCGGGCTCCCGGTGGCGGCGGAGGCGCGGTCCTCGGCGTAGTAGCGCCCCAGGAGTTCCCGCTCGGCGTCCCGGTGGGGGAACATGAAGAAGATCAGCAGGGCGCCCAGGCCGATCGCCGCCAGGCCGACGGTGTACGCCCAGTCGTCGCCGTGGAGGAAGGACCGGCGTGCCGCCTCGACGATCTGGCCGGCGTACTGGGGGTGCTGCTGGGCGACCTGACCGGCGGAGGCGAACGACTTCGTCAGCTCGCTCTGGACCTGGTCCGACACGTCCTTGCCCTCGCGGGAGGAGGCGATCGCCGCGCTGAAGGCCGAGGCGTAGCCGGCGGTGAGGAGCAGCCCCATGATGGACTGCATGACGGCCCCGCCGAGGTCCCGTTGCAGGTCGGCGGTGCCGGAGGCCATGCCGGCCCGCCGCACGGGCACCGATCCGGTCAGCGAGTGGGACGCGGGCGTCCCGGCGAGGCCGGCGCCGATGCCGGTGAGCACGTAGGCCAGGCCGATGTGCCAGTAGCGGCTGTGCTCGCCCCAGAACAGCAGCATCCAGGCGAAGGCGAGGAAGAGGAACGCGTAGCCGATCAGCAGGGTCGTGCGGGCGCCGCGCGTCTCGACCAGCTTCGCGGACCGTGGCGCCACGAGCACCATCATCACGACGAGGGGGAGGATGGCGGCGCCGGCTTCGACGGGGTTGTACCCGAGCACGTTCTGCAGGTACTGCTGGCTGATGAACGCCGACCCCATCATGGCGCCGTAGACGATGATTCCCGCGCACGCGGCGACCCAGAACGTGCGCCGTCCGGCGATGTGGAGGTCGTACAGCGGGTTGGGTGCCCGGCGCTGACGCCGGAAGAACGCCGCTCCGGCGGCCAGGGCGATCACGACGAGGCCGGCGACCAGTGCTCCCTGATGGGGGACGGCGGCGAAATTGATCGCCAGTACCAGTCCCGCGATCAGGAGGACGGACAGGACGCCGCCGAGGTTGTCCACCGGTTCGGCCGACTCGTTGGCGTGTGCGGGGACGAACAGCAGGGCCATGACCAGCGCGACCACGGCGAGGGGCAGGGTGATCAGGAACACCGATCCCCAGTAGAAGCGTTCGAGCAGCGCGCCCGCGATCACCGGTCCGAGCATGGAGATGCCGCCGCCCAGGGCCGACCACAGCGCGATCGGCTTCGTCCGCCCGGGCCCCGCCCACAGGGCGGTGATGAGCGCCAGGGTGGTCGGGTAGGCCATGCCGGCCGAGAGCCCGCCGAGGATGCGGGCCATCACCAGGACCGTGTCGCTCGGCGCGGACGCGGCGAGCAGGCAGGCGGGGACGGACAGAGCGGTGCCGAGGAGCAGCAGCAGCTTGCGTCCGTGACGGTCGCCGATCGCCCCCAGGTAGAGGACCGATGCGGCGAGGCCCAGGGAGTACCCCACGGCGACCAGGTTCAGCGAGGTCTGGGAGGAATCGAACGCCTTCCCGATCGCGGGCAGTGCCACATTGGCCACCGACAGGTTCAGGTTGGCGACCGCGGCAACGATGATCAGGGAAGCGAGAACGAGCGGCGCCCGCGCGGGTGCCTCGGGCGGAACGTCGGTGCGGGGCGCGCCGCTCTTCGGCATGGGACCTCCGGGACGGTGTCGGGCTCGGCGGGAGTCCTGCCTGATCTGGCGGGAGTCCTGCCTGATCTACCGTGCCGAACGCCGCCGCGCCGGGATGACACGCCCACCGCACCGCCCCGAGTCGCTCGCGGACGTCAGCCGAACGACGGGATGACCTCGGAGCCGTACGCGTCGATGGTCGCTTCCCTGGCGTCGTGCATGTTGTAGAGCGCGAACTGGTGCACCCCGAGATCCCGCAGGGCCCGGAGCTTCTCGATGTGGGCCTCGGCCGGGCCCAGGAGGCAGAAGCGGTCGACGATCTCGTCGGGGACGAAGTCGGCGGACGGGTTCCCGGCCCGGCCGTGGTGGCTGTAGTCGTAGCCCTGCCGTGCCTTGACGTACTCGGTCAGTTCGTCCGGAACCATCGAGGAGTGCTCGCCGTAGCGGGTGACCAGGTCGGCGACGTGGTTGCCGACCATTCCGCCGAACCAGCGGCACTGGTCGCGGGCGTGCGCCAGGTCGTCCCCCACGTACGCCGGGGCCGCCACGCAGATGGTGAGGGAGTCGGGGTCACGGCCGGCCTCCACGGCGGCCTGCCGTACCGCCTTGATCATCCACTCGGTGAGGTAGGGGTCGGCGAGCTGGAGGATGAACCCGTCCGCCTTCTGCCCGGCCAGGGCGAGGGCCTTCGGCCCGTAGGCCGCCATCCAGACCGGAAGATTCCCGTCCCGGATCCAGGGGATCTTGACCGGGTTCCCGTCGACGACCGCTTCGCGGCCCTCCGCGAGGTCCCGGATGACGTCGATGGCCTCGCCGAGGCGGGCCAGCGTGTTGGGCGCGCGCCCGGCGACCCGCATCGCCGAGTCGCCGCGGCCGATGCCGCAGACCGTGCGGTTGCCGTACATGTCGTTGAGGGTCGCGAAGGTGGAGGCGGTCACCTCCCAGGTGCGCGTCCCGGGGTTGGTGACCATCGGACCCACGTGCATGCGCTGCGTGTTGGCCAGGATCTGGCTGTAGATGACGAACGGCTCCTGCCACAGGACGGCCGAGTCGAAGGTCCAGCCGTAGCTGAACCCGTTGCGCTCGCCGCGCTTCATGAGGCTGATCACCTGGGAGGCGGGCGGATCGGTCTGCAGGACGAGGCCGAAGTCCATGGCTGGCTGCTCCTTGCTGCGTGCGGTGCTCACAGGTACTGGCAGGTGGAGCGGGGGATGAAGGCCCCGTGACCGGCCCGGCCCGTGAACTCCCGCCGGTCGATGACGAGTTCGCCGCGCGAGAGGACCGTGTCGACGCGTCCGGTGATCCGCTTGCCCTCGTACGCCGAGTAGTCCACGTTCATGTGGTGCGTCTCGGCGGAGATGACCTGCTCGGCGTGCGGATCGTAGAGGACGATGTCGGCGTCGGAACCCGGCGCGATGGTGCCCTTCTGGGGGTAGAGGCCGAACATCCGGGCCGGGGTCGCGCAGGCGATCTCGATCCAGCGGCGGCGGCTGATGTGCCCCTCCAGGACGGCCTGGTGGAGGAGGTCCATGCGGTTCTCCACCCCCGGCAGCCCGTTGGGGATCTTCGAGAAGTCCCCGCGCCCCAGCTCCTTCTGGCCCCGGAAGCAGAAGGGGCAGTGGTCGGTGGAGACCACCTGGAGGTCGTTGGTCCGCAGCCCCCGCCACAGCGCCGCCTGGTGCTCGCGCGGGCGCAGCGGGGTGGAGCAGACGTACTTGGCGCCCTGGAAGTCGGGTTCTTCGAGGTTGTCGGTGGACAGGAAGAGGTACTGCGGGCAGGTCTCGCCGAAGACCGGCAGACCCTTGTCCCGGGCGGCGGCCAGCTCCGCGACCGCCTCCTCCGCCGAGACGTGCACCACGTACAGCGGGGAGCCGGCCACCCGCGCGAGCTGGATGGCCCGGTGGGTGGCCTCGGCTTCGAGGAGCACCTTGCGGACCTCGCCGTGGTGGCGCGGGTCCGTCTCCCCACGGGCCAGGGCCTGTTCGACGAGCACGTCGATCGCGATGCCGTTCTCGGCGTGCATCATGATCAGCCCGCCGTTGCCCGCGGCGCGTTGCATCGCGCGCAGGATCTGGCCGTCGTCGCTGTAGAAGACCCCGGGGTAGGCCATGAACAGCTTGAAGGAGGTCACGCCCTCCCCCACCAGGTGGTCCATCTCCTTCAGGGTCCGCTCGTTGACGTCCGAGAGGATCATGTGGAAGGCGTAGTCGACGGCGCACTGGCCGTCGGCCTTGGCGTACCAGGTGTCGAGGCCCTCCCGCAGGGCGTGCCCCGGTGTCTGGACGGCGAAGTCCACGATGGTGGTGGTGCCGCCCCAGGCGGCGGCGCGGGTGCCGGTCTCGAAGGTGTCGGAGGCCGCGGTGCCGCCGAAGGGCAGTTCCATGTGGGTGTGGGCGTCGACCCCGCCGGGGATGACGTACTTCCCGCTCGCGTCGATCGTGCGGTCGGCCGTCCACGTCCCGGCCGCGACCGTGCCGTGTGCCGCGAGGGCGGCGACCCGGCCGTCCTCGATCAGCACGTCGGCGTGGAGCTCGTCGGACGCGGTGATGACGAGGCCGCCTCGGATGAGGGTGCGGATGCTGCTCATGTACGTCTCCCCCGGTACTAGTTGAGGGTGTGGAGGGCCTCGGCGAGGATGTCCGCTCCCTCTTCCGCCTCGGCGACGGTGAGGGAGAGCGGCGGCGCGATGCGCAGCACGCTGGTGTTGTGGCCGCCGCCCTTGCCGAGCAGCAGTCCGCCGGCCCGGGCGGCCTCCAGTACGGCGGCGGCCGCGTCCGGGTCGGCCTGGTCGGTGCCGGGTTTCGTCAGCTCCAGTCCGGCCATCAGGCCCCGGCCGCGCACCTCGCGTACGGCGGGCACGGTCGCGGCGACGGCCCGCAGCCGCTCCAGCAGCAGGCCGCCGACGCGGCGGGCGTTGCCCTGCAGGTCGTGTTCGAGGAGGTAGCCGAGATTGGCCACGCCGGCCGCCATGGTGACCGGTGAACCGCCGAAGGTGGAGATGGAGTTGGAGTCGAGGCAGTTCATCACCTCGGCGCGGGCCACGACCCCGCCGATGGACATGCCGTTGCCGATGCCCTTGGCGAAGGTGATGATGTCCGGCGGGCCGTTCTGGGCGTGGGCCTGCCAGCCCCAGAAGTGCTCGCCGGTCCGGCCCCACCCGGTCTGCACCTCGTCGCTGATCCAGAGGATGCCGTGCCGGTCGAGCACCTCGCGGAAGGACCCGTAGAGCCCGTCGGGGGGCGAGGTGAAGCCGCCCACGCCCTGGATCGGCTCGGCGATGAGCGCAGCGACCCCGCCGCGCGCCTGGCCCAGTACGTCTTCCAGGTCGGCGACGGCCGCGGCGGTGAAGGCGGCGTCGTCGAGGTGGGCGAAGGGGCCGCGGGTGCGGACCGCGCCGTGGACGTAGTACGTCTGGAGCGGCGAGAGGCTGGTCGGGGACCAGCCGCGGTTGCCGGTGATGGAGACGGTGGAGAAGGACCGGCCGTGGTAGCTGTTGCGCATCGCCAGGATCTGGTTGGAGCGGCGGTACGTCGTCGCGAGCAGCAGGGCGGTGTCGTTGGCCTCGGTGCCGGAGGTGGTGAAGAAGACCCGGGCGTCGGGGATGCCGGACAACGCCGAGACGCGCTCGGCCAGTTCGATCATCGGGCGGTTGAGGTAGAGGGTGGAGGAGTGGATGATCCGCGCGGCCTGTTCGGAGACGGCCTTGGTGACCTCGGGCAGGGCGTGGGCGGTCATCGTGGTGAGGATGCCGCCGAAGAAGTCGAGGTAGCGGTTGCCGTCCGCGTCCCAGACGTGGCGGCCCTCGCCGTGGGTGAGTTCGAGGGGGCGGTCGTAGTAGAGCGCGAGCCAGTCGGGCAGGACGGAGCGGTGCCGGCTGTGCAGGGGGATCGGGTTGGTCACGGCTGTACGAGTCCTCCGTAGGCGTCGGGGCGGCGGTCGCGGTAGAAGGCCCACTGGTCGCGGACCTCCTTGATCAGGTCGAAGTCGAGGTCGCGGACGAGGAGTTCCTCCTCCTTGTCGCTGGCGACCTCCCCGACGAACTGGCCGCGCGGGTCGACGAAGTAGCTGGTGCCGTAGAAGTCATTGTCGCCGTACTCCTCCTGGCCGACGCGGTTGATGGCGGCGACGAAGTACTCGTTGGCGACGGCCGAGGCGGGCTGCTCCAGCTGCCACAGGTATCCGGAGAGGCCCCGGGAGGTGGCGGAGGGGTTGTAGACCAACTGGGCTCCGTTCAAGCCCAGTTCGCGCCAGCCCTCCGGGAAGTGGCGGTCGTAGCAGATGTAGACGCCGATGCGGCCGACGGCGGTGTCGAAGACCGGGAAGCCGAGGTTGCCCGGGCGGAAGTAGTACTTCTCCCAGAAGCCCCTGACCTGGGGGATGTGGTGCTTGCGGTACTTGCCGAGGTAGCTGCCGTCGGCGTCGATGACGGCGGCGGTGTTGTAGTAGTGGCCCTCGGACTCCAGCTCGAAGACCGGTACGACGATCACCATGCGGGTCTCGCGGGCGAGTGCCTGCATCCGCCGGACGGTGGGGCCGTCGGGGACGGCCTCGGCCCAGCGGTAGTGCTCGGGCTCCTGGACCTGGCAGAAGTAGGGGGCGTTGAAGACCTCCTGGAAGCCGATGATCTGCGCGCCCTGGGCAGCGGCCCGGCGGGCGTGCTCCTCGTGTTTGGCGATCATCGACTCGGTGTCTCCGGTCCAGGTGGCCTGGACGAGTGCGGCGCGGACGACTTGGGCCATGAGCTGCTCCTCGCGACGGGGTACGCCGGCTTCTACGCACGTAGAGGGTGTTCGACGGCTGCGCGTAGGGAGTTGAAGGTAGGCCTCGGTCAGGCCCGGGGCAAGACCGCGTTGCGCGGTTGGAGTAGTGGATCACCAAACGCAGGAGTTACGTCGGCACGTGGTCGTTTCCGATCATCCGACGGGCAGATTCGCGACTCGAAGGGCGTGCAACAGGTCGCGGTGATGAGCCCCCGAGAGGGCTTCGGCGGCGCGGAGCAGCCGGGGCGCGAACCACCGGGGATCCCGGCGCGCGAGCCGGGCCGACTCCTCGGCGGTGCGCACCCGCACGAAGGCGGCGAGCAGCGCGTCGGCCTCCTCCGCGTGGTCGGCCGCGGCGAGCACGAGGGCGGCCTCGGCGATCTCGGCGGCCGGCCGGGCGGCACCCTGACGCAGCAGGGCCTCCCGGTCGGCCGGCCCGAGCGCGGCGGCGGCCGCGGCGAACCGCGCGGGCGGCAGCGAGGCCGCCTCCCAGAGCAGGGTGGCCCAGTCCGCAACCAGCCCGGCCCGCCCCAGCTCCTCCCCCAGCACCACCAGCTCCCCGGCGGGCCCGGCAGCCGCCTCGCAGAGCAGCACATGCGCCTCCCCGCTCCGCCCCTGACTCCGCAACGCGATGAGCCCCTCGACGAGACCCCGGGGACCTCGGGCCCACGGGGCGGGGCCTTGCGGGGCGCTGCCCGGGGCGGAAGCACCGTCCGAGTCGGCGGCGGAAGCCGGGGCGCGCCACTGGCCGGGCGCCCCGTGCGAGCCCCCGCCCGCGGCGGAGCCACCGTGCAGGCCGGCGGCCGGGGCGTGCCACTGAACGGACGCGCCTTGCGGGCCGCCACCCGGGGCGGAGCCGCCGTGCAGGCCGGCCGCCGGGGCGTGCCACTGAGCGGACGCGCCTTGCGGGCCGCCACTCGGGGCGGAAGCACCGTCCGAGTCGGCGGCGGAAGCCGGGGCGCGCCACGGAGCGGACGCACCCTGCGGGCCGTCGGCAGAGGCAGAGCCGTCCCACGCCGGGGAAACGCCCTGCGGGCCGGCGCCCGGGGTCGGGGCGGCCCAGTGGGCGGAGCCGTCGGGAGCGCGGTCCGGCCACGGAGCGCGCTGGCCCTGCGGGTGAGGCCGGGGATCCGGTCCGGAGGCGGAGGCCGCGCCGGGCACGGGAGCCCCGCCCGAGGCGGAATCCCCGCCCGGCACGGGAGCCCGGTCGGGCACGGGAGCCTCGCCGGAGCGGGCACCCCTGCCCCAGGCGGAATCCCCGCCCGGCAGGGAAGGCCCGCCCGAGGCGGGAGCCCAGCCGGGTGCTGGTGCGCTAGCGGGTGCTGGGGCGCGCCCCGCGCTCCAAGCCGGGGCCGTGGGAGGGCGGGTGCCCTGGCCCGTGGGGCCGGGTGCGCCGTGCGGCCGGCCCTCGGCGGGGGGCCAGGCGCCGTCCGCCGTCGGCGCGGCTCCGGCGTGCCCGGCCGTGGGGCCGGAGCCAGCGTGGTCGGCGTCGCCCGCAGCTGCGGACGGGCCTTCGGAGCCCGCGCGGGCGGGCTCGCGCAGGGTTCCGCGTGCCGGACCGGCCGGAGCGGCGGGATGCCCCGCCGGGGACGGTTCGGCCTCGGGGCGGGCGGGGCGGCCGAAGCGGGCGCCGCGCAGGGGCGTGGCGGACGAAGGCTGCCCCGGGGGCACGGTGACGGCCCCGGCGTCGGGCGCCGCAGCCCCTGCGTACCGGGCCCCGCCGCTGCGCCGCGCACCGCGCAGCCACCGTCCCTCGGCCCGCCCGACGGGCTCCGCCGCCCCGTCCGGCACGGGGTCCGCGGTGGGGGCGGCCGCCTCGCCCGAAGGCATCCCCGGCGCCCGGCCCGACGCCACGTCCGAAGGCGTGCCCGGCCCCCGACCCGAGGCCGAGCCCGGCGACCACCTCGACGCCTCGTCCGAGGCCGTCCCCGGCGCCCGGCCCGGTGCCTCGGCCGTCGGTGCTCCCGGCCACCCCGCGTCCCGGGGGCCCGGCCATGCCGCGGTGCGCTGGGCGGGTACCCCGGTCAGGGGTTCCGGTGCCGGGGGTCCCGCGGACGGGCCCGGGGCCACAGCCTCCAGGCGGGTCGTCAGGTCGTCGTGGCGGGCCGCCGCGCGGGCGGCGTCGTCGCGGGTCCAGGAGAGTTCCCGCGACAGGGCCTGCGCCTGCGCCGGGTCCGCCGTTTCCGCCAGTCGCGCCGACAGCACGCGCAGGGCGTCCCGGGCCCGTGCCCGCTGCTCGGCGGCCGAGGCGAGCAGGGTGTGCAGTTCCTCCACACCGCCCGGCAGCCGGTCCCAGACACCGACCGCCGCGGCCCGCAGACCGGCCGCGTACCGCGCCTCCCGCTCGAGCGCCGCCGCGCCCGTCGATGCCGCCAAGTCGCCGAGCAGCGACTCCAGTACGTCCCAGGGCGGCATCGCGGCCCCGTCCAGACAGGCCCGCATGCCCTGCGGGTCCCGCCGCAGGAACTCCCCGTACCAGCCCGCCCCCGGATCCAGCCGCTGTGTCAACCCCCGCATGTATCCGGAGAGTTGGCCGATCACCTGCGAAGTCGCGGTCTCCATCCCCGCATTGGATCGCACCCGCGTTACGGGCGGGCTACAGGAGTCTCAAAGGTTGACGGCGGGCGGGGCAAGCCTGACGGCGATCGCGATGTGCGGCCGCCCGCGCCGGACGATGGCGGCCGGCACGTCCAGCATCCAGAACTGCCAGGTGTACTTGCGCCCCATCAGCTTCCGCACCCGCTTCAGCCCGTCCGCGTCCAGCAGCCGCGCCTCACCCTCGGCGGCCTCGGCCCCTTCGGCCACCCGCCCGCGTACGTCGCAGGCCACGACCGTGACCCGCCCGTCGTTGCGGATCCGCTTCACCTTCCACGCGTCGTCGCGCGTCCACACGTACAGCTCGTCGCCGTCCGCCACCGCCCACACCGGCGTGGCCACCGGCGTGCCGTTCTTGCGGAAGGTGGTGAGACTGACGTACCTCGCTCTGCCCAGCTCCTCGATCGTCATGCGCCCGACCCTACGCGGCCCGGCCCTACGCGGCCCGGCCCTACGCGGCCCGGCCCTACGCGGCCCGGCCGGCGGGAGCCCGGCCGGCGGGAGCCCGATCGGCGGGAGTCCGGTCAGCGCGGGGCGACGGCGCGCTCCAGCAGGCTCCGCAGCAGGCCCTGCTCCTCCGGGGCGAGTCCGGACACCGGTGAGTCCACGGCGAGGAGGCCGAGGAGCCGGGTGCGCAGAGCGGCGCCCCCGGGGGTGAGGGCGAGCTGTTTGGCGCGACGGTCGGTGGGGTGCGGGTGCCGCTCGATCAGGCTCTGCTTCTCCAGCTTGTCCACGACGAAGGTGGCGTTGGAGGGCTCGCAGCTCATGCGCTCGGCGAGCTCCCGCATGGTCATGGGCCCGCTCATCTCCCGCAACGCGGTGGCCTGGGCCGGGGTGAGGCCCAGGGTGGCGGCGCGCTCGCGCACGTGCTCGGCGATCCGGTGGGCCAGCCCGTCCACCAGCCCGCACAGCTGCCGCTCGGCGAGGACCTGGTGCTCGGGAGGCGTCGTCATGGCTCCAGTCTAGCAAGTCCATCAAGCCAGCATATTTACAACTTGAATCATTCAAGCTTGATGCTTATGGTTAGCCCCACCACCCGGCGGACCACCCGGCGGTGGACTGACACTTACTCACCAGGGGATTCACATGCAGGACGTGACGACGACGCGCGAGGAACGACTGACCCGGCCGGCCGCGATCCGCTCGCTGTGGCTGGGCGACACGAAGGTCTCGTACGTGCCGGACGGCGAGGTGCGGCTCCGGCCCCGGAAGCTGCTCCCCGACACCACCGACGACGCATGGGCCGCCCACCCCGAGTACCTGGACGCCACGGGCCACCTCGTGGGCAGCGTCGGCGCCCTGCTCGTGGAGCACGGCGGCCGGGCACTGCTGATCGACGCGGGCATCGGCCCGCAGAGCTTCCGGACCCCGGGCGGACCCATCGATGCGATCCACGGCGGCGCGCTCCCCGGCAGCCTGGCCGAACTGGGCGTCGCCCCCTCGGACATCGAGGCCGTGGCCTTCACCCACCTCCACTCCGACCACGTCGGCTGGGCCCTCCACCCCGTACCCGGCGACGGCCGGCCCCTCTTCCCCCGCGCCGAGTACCTGGTCACCGCACCCGAGTGGGCCGCCCTCGACCCCTCCGCGGCCGAGGGCACGGCCGAACTGGCCGCCGCCCTCGCGCCGCGCGTGCGCACGGTCGACGACGGGCAGGAGATCTTCCCCGGGGTCCGCGTGCGAATCGCTCCCGGCCACACCGACGGGCACGCCGAGTACGTCGTCACCGGGGGCGGCCGACGGCTGATCGCCTTCGGCGACGCCGCGCACTCACCGGTCCAGATCGACCACCCCGAGTGGTCCGCCGCCTTCGACCACGATCCCGCCCGCACCGCCGTCCACCGCCGCCGGCTCGTGGCCGAGCTGGCGGAGCCGGACACCATCGGCTTCGGCGTCCACTTCGCCGACGTGGTGTTCGGGCACGTGCGGCAGGACGCCGACGGCGGCACGCAATGGCACCCCGTGGACGTCTGAGAAGGGCCGCCTCAGGCGGCCGGCGCCGGCTCCCCGTGGGTGAGGGTCTCCCACGCCACGAACAGGTCGTCCGTCCCGGCCGGCCGCGTCTTCTCGACCAGCTCGCGGGTGTACGGAAGTTTCGCCCCCGTCCGCACCGCGTAGTGCTGGAGGGCGACTTCCAGGTCGGGTCCCATCGTGCGCTCCAGCTTCCCGCCGCACAGCCACGCGGGGGCCTCTTCACCCAGCTGGTACTTCGCGTGGAACTCCAGTGCCGCCCGGAGCCGCTCGCCCTGTTCCCCGTACAGGTCGACTCCCTGGTGCCAGGCCGTCTCCGCGATGTGCGCGGACGCCGCGAGCGCGTAGCCGACGTGCATCAGGTTGCGGCAGGTCTCCTGGGCGACGCCGTCGGCGTACGTTGCCTGGCCGAACCAGTACGCCGTCACCTTCTCCGGCGAGTCGATGGCGGTGCGCGGCGGCGCCAGCGGGTGCGCGCCGTCCCGCTTGAGGTAGAAGTACGCGGGAACGCGGTCGCGGAAGCGGTCCAGGGACTCCTGGAAGACGGCCCGGTCCTCCAGGAACACGGAGATGCCGAGGGCGGCGTCGGTCATGGCCAGCTCCCAGTTGCCGTTGTACGCCGGCACCTGCGCGCGGACGGCCGGGAGATAGGCCGTGCGCAGCATCTCCTTGAAGCGGGCGACCCGCCCGGCGCCCCAGCCGGGGTAGTCGGCGTGGACGATCTCGGCGGCGCGCGCCCAGGTGGAGCCCGACCAGGCGGCCTGGAGGCCGGCGTTGTCCTCGGCGTGACGCTTCATCACGGCGGACCAGCCGTCCATGATCTGCACGGCCTTGCGGGCGTGGGAGGCCTTGCCGTTCACCGACCACAGCAGGGCGTGGGTGTACGCGGCGATCGCGTCCTGCCGTTCGTCGAGGCAGGACTGCGGCCCCGAGTTGAAGGGGCAGGGCACCACGTCGGCCGGGTGGGCCCGGTAGTCGAGCGAGGCGTAGCGGCTCTTGAGCAGCGCCCGGTACGCGGAGTTCCACGGCTCCTTGCCGGCCGCGACCATCTGCTTCGCGTGCTGGAGCCGGGTGTGGCTGACGACGACGCCCGGGTGGCGGAAGACCACCTCGCCCGGGTCCCTGGCGTGGGCCCGGCCCTCGGGGGCGGCGCATGCCGCGAGCAGCAGGCCGCCCGCGAGGAGGGCGCCCACGAGTCCGAGGCCGAGTCGCTTGGATGTGGATGCGTTCATGTCTGACACGCCTTCACGCTTGCCCCGCGCCCCGGCCCTCCCACCGCCGATTGGGCCGTTCGGCCCGCCGGGCCCGCCCTAACGGCATGCCGAAGGGCGGGCCCGTCGGCCGAACGGCCGTGGCCCGCCCACCCGGAGCCCCTTACACGGGCACGAGGGTGCAGCGCCGCATCACTTCGTCCAGCGAGAGCCCGAGGGCCCCCGCCAGGGCGGCGACGGTGAAGAAGGCCGGGGTCGGGGCCCGGCCGGTCTCGATCTTGCGGAGGGTTTCGGCGGAGAGCCCGGCGCTGGCCGCGATCTCGACCATGCTGCGGCCGCCACGGGCGGTGCGCAACAGGGCGCCGAGCCGCTCGCCGCGTTCGCGCTCTTCGGGGGTGAGGGGGGTACGGACCATGCCCTCATACTACCCCGGGACCCAATAAGTATCCCGTTACAGTTATACCGGTATAGTTATTGGCATGATGGAACTCAAGACGGACCGATCGATCGACCTGATGCGCGCCGCCGGCCGCGTCGTCGCGCACGCCCTCGCCGCCGCCCGGGACCGGGCCGCCGTAGGGGTCTCCCTGCTGGAGCTCGACCTCGCCGCGCGCGAGGTGCTCCGCGAGGCCGGGGCGAGCTCGCCCTTCCTCGGCTACCGGCCGCGGTTCGCACCGGTTCCCTTCCCGGCCGTCATCTGCGCCTCCGTGAACGACGCGATCGTGCACGGCATCCCCACCGACTACCGGCTGCGCGACGGCGACCTGGTCAGCATCGACTGCGGCGCGAAACTGGACGGCTGGGTCGGCGACGCGGCCGTCAGCTTCACGGTCGGCCGGCCCCGCCCCGCCGACCTGCGGCTCATCGAGACCGCCGAGGCCGCCCTCGCCGCGGGCATCGCCGCCGCGCGGCACGGCAACCGCGTCGGCGACATCGCCCACGCCATCGGCACCGTCTGCCGCACCGCCGGGTACGGCATCCCCGACGGCTTCGGCGGCCACGGCATCGGACGCTCCATGCACGAGGAGCCGGGCGTGCCCAACGAGGGCCCGGCCGGGCAGGGTACGAAGCTGCGCGCCGGCATGGTCATCGCGATCGAGCCGATGCTCATCGCGGGCGGTACGGACGACTACGCCTGCGACCCGGACGGCTGGACCCTGCGGACCGTCGACGGCACCCGCGCCGCGCACGCCGAGCACACGGTCGCGATCACCGCCGCCGGTCCGAGGATCCTCACCGCCCTCTGAGGCCTACTGCTTCCCGTGCGGGTGCACGACCATCGCCGAGCCCCCGCCCCGCCGGCTCGTCTCGGCCGCGGCCAGCCAGCGCCCGTCGGGCAGCCGCTGGACCCCGGTGGCCGCACCGATCTCCGGGTTCTGCCGGAATCCCTGCCCCAGGGCCGCCAGCTCGGCGCGGACCGGGCTGTTCCACAGGCCCGGCTCCAGCTCGGTGGTGCTCTGGTTGCGCTGGCTGGCCCGCGGCGCCGCGATGGCGTCGACCAGCGGCAGCCCGCGGTCCAGGTACCCGGTCAGGGTCTGGAGCACCGTGGTGATGATGGTCGCCCCGCCCGGGGAGCCCAGCGCCAGCACCGGGCGCCCGTCCTCCAGCACGATGGTCGGCGACATCGACGAGCGCGGCCGCTTGCCGGGGCCCGGCAGGTTCGGGTCGGGGACGCCCGGCGCCGCCGGGGCGAAGGAGAAGTCGGTCAGCTCGTTGTTGAGCAGGAAGCCGCGCCCCGGGACGGTGATGGCGCTGCCGCCGGTGGACTCGATGGTCAGCGTGTAGGAGACCACGTTGCCCCAGCGGTCGGCGACCGTCAGGTGCGTGGTGTTCTCCCCCTCGTAGGTGGTCGGGGCGGCCTGCCCGGAGCCGCCGCAGGCGACCGGGTGGCGGGGATCGCCCGGAGCCAGCGGGCTGGTCAGGGCCTTGGCCGGGTCGATGAGGCAGCCGCGGGTGTCCGCGTAGGCCTGCGAGAGCAGCTCCCTCGTGGGCACGTCCTCGGCGGCCGGGTCGCCGACCCAGCGGCCCCGGTCGGCGAAGGAGATCCGGGAGGCCTCGATGAAGCGGTGCAGGTACTGGGCTTCGGTGAGCGAGCCGAGGTCGGTGCGCTCCAGGATGTTCAGTGCCTCGCCGACGGTGGTGCCGCCGGAGGAGGACGGGGCCATGCTGTACACGTCCAGGCCCCGGTAGCCGACCCGGGTCGGGTCCTGCCGCTTGGTCTCGTACTCGCGCAGGTCCCCGGTGGTCAGATCGCCGGAGCGGACCACGCGGGTCGCGGCCGGGTCCACCGGGGGCGTGCGCACGGCCCGGACGATGTCCTCGGCCAGCCGGCCCCGGTAGAGCGCGCCCGCGCCCTTGCGGCCGAGTTCGGCGTACGTGGCGGCCAGGTCGGGGTTCTTGAAGGTGGACCCGACCACCGGGAGGGCGCCGCCGGGCAGGAAGAGCTCCCTGGTGTCGGGGAAGTCCCTGAAGCGGGCCTCGTTCAGTTCGGTCTGGGCCCGGAAGGTGGAGTCCACCGTGAAGCCCTCGCGGGCCAGTTTCTCGGCGGGCTTGAGGAGTTGGCCCAGGGAACGGGTGCCCCAGGCCTCCAGCGCGCTCTGCCAGGTCGCCGGGGTGCCCGGGACTCCGACGCCGCGGCCGCTGGTCTGGCCCTCGGCGAAGGGGATCGGCAGGCCGTTCTCCTGGAACAGCCCGGCGGTCGCCGTCGCCGGGGCGGTTTCGCGGCCGTCGATGGTACGGACCCGGCCGGAGCGGGCGTCGTAGTACACGAAGTACCCTCCCCCGCCGATGCCGGCGGAGTACGGCTCGGTGACCCCGAGCGCCGCGGCCGTCGCGACGGCGGCGTCCACGGCGTTGCCGCCGGAGCGCAGGACGGCGATGCCGGCCGCGCTGGCATCGGCGTCGACGCTGGCGACGGCCCCTCCGTAGCCGGCGGCCACCGGGACCTTCGGCGGGGTGGCGCTCTGCGACGACGGGGCATCCGCCCCGGTCGAGACGAGCGCCCCGGCGAGCGCGACGAGCGCTAACGTACGTGCGGCGGGACCACGCATTCGGTTCCTCCAGTCGACTGCCTGTCAGACCTTGGAGCGGCAGCCTAACTTCCGCGCACCCACCGCGTCATGACGGCGGCGTGACGGCTACGATCCGCCGCATGAATGAGGACGTCCGCAACATCGTGCTCGGGGTGATCGCCACCGCATGCAGCGGAGGTTTCGGCTGGTTCACCCGGACCTACCTGTGGCGCCGCGCCCTGCGCCGCAAACAGGCCTTCTTCGGACTGCCGACCGGCTCGGACTGCCTGTTCGTGGTCAACCGGCAGATGGGCGGCACCGATTCCTCCCTGCACCGCAACGACGCCTTCGCGCTGCTGGAGATATCCGCCCTGATCAAGGACTGCGGGGCGAACGTGCAGATCGTCACCCACGACGCGGCCCGTCAGGGCTTCGGCGAACGCGCCGAGTTCTGTGTGGGCGGACCCTCCTCGAACGCCCGGACCACGGCCCATCTGGCCTCCATGCTGCCCGGGGTGCGGATCATCGTCTCCAGCGAGCCGGTACCGGATCGCGGGGCCATCACCGTCGGCGGGGAGACCTACCGCTGGCAGAAGGGCCTCGTCGAGCACGTGCTGCTGGCGCGGCTGACGACCGGGCGGGGGTCCCGGCCGGTGTTCCTGCTGTGCGGGCAGACCGCCATCAGCAATCAGGCCGCGGCCCGGTACCTGGCCCGCTACCACCGCAAGCTGGCCGACTCCTACAAGGACGACTCCTTCTGCGTCCTGCTCAAGGTGATCAACTCCGATGCCTACGGCCCCGACGTGACCGAGCTCGTCGCCGATGTCACCGGCCCGGCCCGGACACCCGCAGCGGCAGCCGTGTGATCCCGTTGATGAAGTTCGACACCAACCGGCGTGGCGGGCCGACCAGTTCGGGCGCCGGCATGGACGCGGTCCACTCCTCGTGGAGCACGCGCAGCTGGAGCCGCGCGAAATGGGCGCCCAGGCACACGTGCGGGCCGTCCCCGAAGGAGACGTGCGGGTTGGGGGCACGGCCGAGGTCGAGGCGGCCGGGCCCGGCGAAGACGCGCTCGTCGTGGTTGGCGGAGGCGTGGAAGACCACCACCTTGTCACCGGCCCGGATCCGCACTCCGGCGAGCTGGGTGTCGGCGGCGGCGGTACGGCGGAAGCTCAGCACCGGCGGGTGCACGCGCAGGAGTTCCTCGACGGCCCGGTCCGGCGGGACCCGGCCGGCGGCGAGTGCGGCGTAGGCGTCCGGGTCGCGGGCCAGGGCGAGCAGGCCGCCGGGCGCGGCGCTGCGCACGGTGTCGTTGCCCGCGACGGTGAGCAGGAAGAAGAACATCTCCAGCTCCGCGTCCTGGAGTCCGGCGAGCGCGAGGGCGGTCATCACGTCGTCGCCGGGGTGGGCCCGTTTGTACGCGGCCAGTTCGCGGGCGTAGGCGAACATCTCCCCCAGCAGCGCCGGCGAGCGCGGGTTCAGCGGTTTCCCCTCGGGGCCGAGCCGCGGCGCCGGGGCGTCCTCGGGATCCTGGTACCCGATGATCCGTACGGTCCACTCCAGCAGCAGCCCCCGGTCGGCCGCGGGCACACCCAGCAGGTCGGTGAGGTTCAGCAGGGCGTACTCGTCGGTGACGGTGCGCACCACGTCGGCGGCCCCGTCCTCGGCGCCGTCGCGGGCGGCGCGCAGCAGCGTACGGGCGCGTCCCCTGACCCGGGCGGCGAAGGCGTCGACGCGGGCCG
Source organism: Streptomyces sp. NPDC002104 (assembly GCF_053593795.1). Taxonomy (NCBI): domain Bacteria; kingdom Bacillati; phylum Actinomycetota; class Actinomycetes; order Kitasatosporales; family Streptomycetaceae; genus Streptomyces; species Streptomyces sp. NPDC002104. The sequence goes on from NZ_JBSFDF010000018.1 coordinate 78,457, forward strand.
GGGTGAAGGCGCGGGCCACGGTCCGGCGCAGGGTTCCGTGGTCGGGCGGATCCTGGTTGAGCATGGTGCGCCGCAGGAACGGCAGGTCGGCCGGGTCGGGGTCGCGGATCTGGGTGGCGCCCAGGTGCGAGGAGTACGTCCGGTGGTCGCGCAGCACCCGGACCACGTCGGCGTGCCGGGTGACGGCCCAGAAGCCGGGGCCGGCGGGCCAGCCGAGCACCTCCGGCTCGCTCTGCCAGGCCACCGGGTGGTGGTCGCGGAGCAGGCGGTAGCGGTCGTACGGGACGCCTTCGGCGTAGAGGCGCGGGTCGAAGACGTCGGGGGCCGGTCCTTGGTCCATGCGCCACACGGTGGCGGGGAGCGGCCCGCCCCGCAAGGGGGCTCCGCCGGGCGGGACCTCGCCGGAGGTCAGCCCTCCCGGCCCTGGCCCGTCCCCGGCAGGGTGACGCACTCGGCGCGCCGTTCCCTGGAGTCGGTGCCGGTGAGGAGGACCTCGGGGGCCGGGCTGGTGTGCGCCGCCGCGAGGGCCGTGCACGCCAGCTGGCGCAGGGCGGCTCCGGACAGCGGCTCGACCGGGAGGGGCAGGGCGACGCGCAGGGTCTTCCCGTCGCCGTCGGACGTGACGGCCGCCCGGGCGCGGTCCGTGCCGTCCGCGGTCCTGTCCGGCGCCGGGATCTCGGTGGTCAGACCGGCTTCCCGCGCGGCCTCGCCCGGGCCCTCCAGCAGGACCTGGATCGTGAAGCCGATGTCGGGCCGCTGCATCCGGTCGGAGACCGGGACGGGGACGAGCGCGCCGCCGGGCGCGATGAAGTACAGCAGGCCCGGGTCCGGCGCGGTGGCCAGTTTCACGGTCCCGGCGCGGCCGCTCTCGACGACCCCGGTGGTGGCGATGCCGCAGCCGGTGGCGAGCAGCAGCGGGACGGTCAGCGCGGCCGCGGCGGCGGCCCTGCGCACCCGGGTCATACGCGGGCCTCCAGCGGCATGTCGAGGGTGAAGAGCGCGCCGCCGCCGGGGCCGTTGGCCGCGCGCAGGGTGCCGCCGTGCAGGCGGACGTTCTCCAGGGTGATGGCCAGGCCCAGGCCGCTGCCCGTGGAGCGGGTGCGGGCGGCGTCGGCCTTGAAGAAGCGGTCGAAGATGTGCGGCAGCACCTCGGGGGCGATGCCGGGCCCGCTGTCGGCGACCTCGACGATCAGCCGCTCGCCCTCGGGCCCGGTCGCGGTGCGGACGGCGACGCGGACCGGGGTCCCGCCGTGTTTGAGGGCGTTGCCCACGAGGTTGGCGAGGACCACGTCGAAGCGGCGCGGGTCGAGCCGGGCGCGGATGTCCGGGGGCAGGTCGGTGGTGACCCGCCCGTCGGTCCAGTGCCGGCGTTCCAGGGTCTTGGTGACGGCCTCGGCGACGTCGACCTCGTCGAGGTTGAGCTCGGCGGCGCGGGCGTCGAAGCGGGAGATCTCCATGAGGTCCTCGACGAGCACGGCCAGTTTCCCGGTCTCGGCGCTGATCAGCCGCAGTGCCTTGGCGGTGTCGGCGTCGAGTTCCTCGGCGCCCTCGTCGAGCACCTCGGTGACCGCGAGCATCCCGGCGAGCGGGGTGCGCAGTTCGTGGGAGACGTCGGCGGCGAAGCGGCGGGCGCGGGCCTCGGCCTCCCGGAGTTCGCTGACCGACTGTTCGAGTGCGCGGGCGGTCTCGTTGAAGGTGCGGGCGAGTCCGGCGAGTTCGTCGGCGCCGCGCACCTCGATCCGGGTGTCGAGCCGGCCGCGTCCCAGCCGCTGCGCGGCCTTGCGCATGTCGCGTACGGGTCTCAGGACGCTGCGCGCCGCGAGCAGGGCGGGAATCAGGGCGATGGCCAGGCCCGGTACCGCGCCCGTGCGGGCGGCGGCGACCAGGGCCTCGACGGTGGTCTGTTCGCTGTCCAGGGGCACGACCGCGTAGAAGACGGCCCCGGTGGTCTCGTAGGCCTCGCCGTACTTGAAGACGGCGGGCATGCCGACGACGAGGGAGAGGTTGCCGGCCCGGTCCCGGACGCGCTGGAAGGCCCCGTGGGGATGGGAGGCCACCTGGCCGCGGAGCTGGTCGGTGAGGGAGGAAGAGGTGGCCGGGCCGCCCTGGTTGGAGGTGGCGCGGAGCTTTCCGTACTCCCCGTAGACGATCCAGGGGTGCGGCTGGCCGCGTTTGCCCAGTTCCCCGACGAGCCGCTGGAGTTCCGCCTGTCCCATGGGCAGTTGGGTGTACTGGGAGTCCACCAGGTCGCGCAGGGTGCTGACGGCGGTGTCCTGGCTCTGCTTGAGGATCGCGTTGCGGGCCTGCTGGTAGGTGAGGGCGGCCGTGCTCACCGCGCAGATGGCGGCGACCAGCAGGAAGGCGGCGATCAGCCGGGTGCGCAGCCCCAGCGGTGCGAAACGTCTCATGCGCGGCGCTTACAGCGGGCCGAAGCGGTAGCCGAAGCCGCGCACGGTCTGGATGTAGCGGGGGGCGCCCTCGGGGTCCTCGATCTTGTGGCGCAGGCGGCGTACGCAGGCGTCCACCAGCCGGGCGTCGGCGTGGTAGCTGTGCTCCCACACGTATTCGAGGAGCTGCTGGCGGGAGAAGACCTGCTCGGGCGAGGCCGACAGGTGCAGCAGGAGCTTGATCTCGCTGGGGGCCAGGGGGAGGCGCTCGCCGTTCCTGGCGACGGTGAGCCCGGCGCGGTCGATGGCCAGCTCTCCGTGGAACTCCACGTCGGGGCGGCCGCCCGCGGGTTCGGTGAGGCGGCGCAGCACCGCCTTGATGCGGGCTTCGATGACCTCGGTGCGGGCGGGTTTGACGATGTAGTCGTCGGCTCCGGCCTCCAGGCCGACGACTATGTCGAAGTCGTCCCCGCGTGCGGTGAGCATGATGATCGGGACCTGGCTGGTCTCGCGGATCCGGCGGCAGACCTGGACGCCGTTGATGCCGGGCAGCATGAGGTCGAGCAGGACGAGCTCGGGATGGAAGCTCGCCATGAGGTCGAGTCCGGCCTCGCCGGTCTCCGCGGCGCTCACGTCGTGGCCTCTGCGGCGCAGGCCGAGGCCCACGCCCTCCCGGATGGAAGGGTCGTCCTCGATCAGCAGTACGCGTGGCATCGGGTCAGTATTCCAGGGTCGTCGATCGGTCCCCTCCCGCTTTCGGCCGATATGGGCGGCCGGAAGCGGGACGGCGCAGGCGGTCTAGCGACCGGTTCTGCGCCGTGCGGAGGCCAGCAGGTCGGTGATCTCCGCGATCCGCAGGGGGCGGGCGAGGAGTACGACGACGACGGCGATCACCACGGTTCCCAGCAGGGCCCCGGTGATGTTCCCGAGCATCCCGGGAAGGTCCGCGAACCGCTCGGCGGCCCGCGCGGCGGCGTACCCGGCGACGGCCGCCGGGGCGCAGGCGGCGAGGAGCCGCAGGTGGGTCCGCAGTGCGGTGCTCCGGCGTTCCGTACGGGTCCCCGCGCGCGGGCCGAGCCGCCGGGCGAGGACGTACGCGGTGACGGCCGCGCCCGCCATGTAGGCGACCGAGCAGGCCGCGGCCATGCCGGTGACCGCCCAGCGCGGCGGCAGCAGGAGGTACGCGGTGGCCGAGAGCCCGGCGTTGAGGGCGGCGATGGTGAGGTTGAGGAAGAAGGGGGTCCGGGTGTCGGAGAGGGCGTAGAAGCCGCGGGAGAGCACGTACTGCGCGGAGTAGGCGATGAGGCCCGGTGCGAAGGCGGCGAGCATGCCGGCCATGACGGCCACGTCGGCGGGGCCGGTGCGGCCGTGCTCGAAGACGGCGCCCATCACCCAGGGGGCGAGGGCGGCGTAGAGCGCGGCGGCGGGGACGACCAGGGCCGCGCTGGAGCGCAGCGCGTAGGAGACGTCCTTGCGCACGGCCGCGAGGTCGCCGTCGGTGGCGGCGCCGCTCATCCGGGGCATGAGGGCGGTGACGAGGGAGACGGTGACGATGCCTTGCGGGACCATCCACAGCAGGTAGGCGTTGCTGTAGGCGAGGTAGCCGGCGCCGCCCGCGACGCCCTGGTCGACGGCGTGCCGGCCGGTGGCGGTGGAGAGCCGGGTCACGACCCAGTACGCGATCTGGTTGGTCAGGACGAGCATGACGAGCCAGCCCGCGTTGCGCAGCGGGCGGGCCAGTCCGCTGCCGCGCCAGTCGAAGCGGGGGCGCCAGCGGAAGCGGGCGGAGCGCAGCGAGGGGATCAGGCCGAGGGCCTGCACGACGATGCCGGCGGTGGTGCCGATGCCCAGCAGCCGGGTGTCGGAGGCGCTCAGCGTCCCGGCGGAACCGTGCGAGACGGCGAGGTAGAGCGCGAAGACGGCGATGACGACCAGGTTGTTGAGGACCGGGGTCCACATCATGGCGCCGAACCGGCCGCGGGCGTTGAGCACCTGTCCCAGCAGCGTGAACAGCCCGTAGAACAGGATCTGCGGGAGGCAGTACCGGGCCAGGGCCACGGTGGTGGACTCCTGGCCGCCGCTGTAGCCGGTGTACGCCGAGACGATCAGCGGGGCGGCCACGACGGCGGCGGCGGTGAGGACCACCAGCGCGGCCGTGCAGGCGGTGAGCAGCCGGTCGGTGTAGGCGGCGCCGCCGTCGGCGTGCTCCTTGGCGGCGCGGACCAGCTCGGGCACGAAGACGGCGTTGAGGGCGCCGCCGATGAGCAGGATGTACAGGATGTTCGGGACGGTGTTGGCGACCGCGTAGCCGTCGCCGAGCAGGGCGGTGCCGAGGGCGGCGCCGATCACGGCGGAGCGGACGAAGCCGGTGGCGCGCGAGACGATCGAGCCGGCGGCCATGAGCGCGCCGCTGCGCAGCACCGAGGTCTTCCTCGGTGCCGCGCTGTCGGTGCGGGTGCCGGTGCCGGTTCCTGCCGGGTCGGGGGTGTCCGCCGCGGCCGGGGCGCCGGCCGCTCTGGGGTCTGCGAGGGTCACCGGCGGGCCATGTACGCCTGGAACGCCTTGTAGAGGGCCGTGTTGGCGCATCCGTCCATGGAGGTCTCCCACTCGCCGAGGGTTTCGACGACCTGCCCGCCGGTGCCGAGCTTCCAGCGCAGCAGCCCGAAGGAACGTTCGTCGGGGTCGAGGGTGGAGGGTACCCCGCGCATGTCGTATTCGTCCGCTCCGAGGGCATGTGCGTCGCACATCATGCGCCACTGCAGGGCGTTGCTGGGGCGGACCTCGCGGCGGTGGTCCGCGGAGGCTCCGGTCTGGTACCAGACCCGGCGGCCGGCCACGACCATGGTGTGCGCGGCGAGGATCTCGCCCTGGTGAACGCCCAGGTAGAGGCGCATGCGGCCGGGTTCCTCGGCGTTGAGGACCTCGTACTGCTGCTGGTAGTACGCGAGGGAGCGGCCGAGGCGGAAGCCATCGCGTTCCTCGGTGATGCGCAGCAGCCGGTAGAACTCGGGCAGCTCGGCGGCGCCGCCGACGACCGTCTCGACCCCCGCCTTCGTGGCCTTGCGCACATTGCGCCGCCACTCCTGGTTCAGGCCCGACCACAGGTCGTCGAGGGTGCGTCCGGCGAGCGGGACGCGGAAGACGTGGCGGGGCTGGGCGTCGCCGTCGTCCTCGCCCCCGCAGCGCTTCCAGCCGCGGGTGCGCAGCCGGTCGGCGAGCGCGGCGCCGACCGGGTCGACCTCGGTGGCGAGCACGTCGGAGATCTGCCGGCCCGGGCCGGTGCCCGCCTTGGCGGCGGCCGCGTCCCAGCGGCGGTAGGCGGGAGTGGGGCCGATGCGGACGGCGAAGGCGCCGGAGGCCTTGAGGTGGTTCTTGAGGGGGGTCAGCCAGCGGTCGATGTCGGGGTCGGCCCAGTCGGCGACGGGTCCTTCGGGGAGATAGGCGAAGTATTTGCGGGTGCCGGGGAATTGGCGGAAGAGCACGAGCCCGGCCCCTTGGATTTCACCGCCGGGGTAGTGCCATCCGACCCTTTCCGACCGCCAAAGGTCCTTTACTCCGGCCCAGGACGGGTACTGCAGAAAACTGGCCCGGCCGTCCCGGGAAAGGAATCCCTGATATTCCGGGACGGACAGGGAGCGCACGGTGAGCTCCCCGTCCCGGCTTCGGGTCTGGTGCTGCTGGGTGGGGGTCACGAGCAGTGCACACACGGCTGACCGGCCTTCCTGTACGTCCTGTCCACTCCATTCGGTGGCTGCACAGGACTCTCACAGGCGCCCGTGACCGCGGTGTTCGGCGATTGTGACCGGACGATGACCGTATCGCTGCGGTCCATGTCACATGGGAAATCCTGAAGTTTTCCTGATCTCCCGCAACCTAGAGTTGTCCCGTTCGCATCTCCTTTTGCGGACGATCATTACTTCGGAGGGGTTTTCGTTGAGCCGCACACGCCGGGTCTTCTCTGTACGCAGCCGCACCGCACTGGTGGCCGGTACCGCTCTGCTGGCCGCCTCGCTGGCGGCCTGCGGTGGCGGTGGCGCCGCCGCGGGCGGCGGGGGCAAGGCGGAGATGAAGGAGAAGCCGGCCATGGCGGTCTCGGTGAACCTCACCGGCGACCAGGTCAAGGCGGGGGCGCCGGTGACCGTGACCATCGCGGAGGGGAAGCTCGCCTCGGTGAAGGTGACGGACGCCAAGGGCGGCGAGCTGCCCGGGCAGATATCCGCCGACGGCAAGACCTGGACCTCGCAGGGCAATGCCCTGCCCTCGGCGGAGTACAAGGTCGAGGCCCAGAACACCGACAGCCAGAGCGCGACCACCGCGTTCAAGACCTCGGCTCCCGACAAGGTGAACAAGGTCTCGATCAACGTCTCCAAGGGCAGCACCGTGGGTGTGGCCATGCCGGTCTCGATCGTCTTCGACAACCCGGTGAAGAACAAGGCCGAGGTGGAGAAGCGGCTCAAGGTCACCACCACGGACAACACGGTGGGTTCCTGGGGCTGGATCAAGGACTACTCGGGCCGGGACCGGGTGGACTGGCGCCCCAAGGAGTACTGGAAGTCCGGCACCGACGTGAAGGTCCAGATGAACCTGAACGGTGTGGACTCCGGCCCGGGCGGCGGGATGTTCGTGAAGGACTACAGCACCGAGTTCAAGATCGGCAAGGACCGCCGGATCAAGGTGGACCTCAGCTCCAAGCAGATGTCGGTCACCGAGGACGGCCGGACGGTCGACACCATCCCGGTCTCGGCCGGCACTCCGGGCGGCAAGAAGGCCTCCTGGGACGGGAAGATGGTGCTGATGGCGAAGGAGGGCACGATCCGGATGAACTCCGAGACCGTGGGCCTGGGCGACGCCTACGACAAGGACGTCGACTACTCGATCCGGCTGACCTGGTCGGGCATGTACGTGCACGCCGCGCCGTGGAACACCGCCAACTTCGGCCGCGCCAACACCAGTTCCGGCTGCGTGGGGATGAGCGACGCCAACGCCAAGGCCTTCTTCGCGGCGGCGCAGGTCGGTGACCCCTTCGAGGTCGTGGGCCAGGGATCCAAGGGCAACCCGGACCCGGGCAACGGCTACGGCGAGTGGAACATGAGCTGGGAGCAGTGGCAGAGCAGGAGCGCCCTCGCCGGGACCCCGCAGGTCGGCTGAGGCGGTGCGCCGCGGCGGCGGGGCGACACCGCCCCCCCTTCCGTGAAGTTGACCATCATTCAATCGTTACCGGCACGTAACTTACCCACGGGTTACTAGCGGTAATCCCCTCCCGTTACCGTCGGGTCACTTTGACACCCGGCACACGCGAGGAGCGATCGATGGTCCGCACGGTCCGCACCACCAGCACCGCGGCCGCCATGGCAGCCGTACTCGCGGCAGCCGCCCTGGGCCTGGCCCCCCATCAGGCCCAGGCGGCCCCCGCCACCCCGGCCGCCGCCCTCTCGGCAGCCTCTTCGGCGGTCGGCTTCCACGACATCCCCGGCTCCGGCGGCATCACCCTCAAGGGCAACGTCTTCACCCCGGCGGGCGCCGCAGCCGGCACGGCGTATCCGCTGATCGTGCTGCCGACCAGCTGGGGCATGCCGCAGATCGAATACATCGCCCAGGCCAAACAGCTCGCCGACTCCGGCTACGTGGTGGTCAGTTACACCTCCCGCGGCTTCTGGCTCTCCGGCGGCGAGATCGAGACCGCCGGCCCGAAAGACATCGCCGACGTCTCGGCCGTCATCGACTGGGCGCTCGCGAACACCCCGGCCGACGCCGCGCACATCGGCATGGGCGGGGTCTCGTACGGCGCCGGCATCAGCCTGCTGGCCTCGGCGAGCGATCCGCGCATCAAGGCCGTGGTCGCGCTCAGCGGCTGGGCCGATCTCATCGAGTCCATCTACTCCGGCCGCACCCAGCACCTCCAGGCCGCCGCCCTGCTCGGCGGCGCCGGCTTCCTCACCGGGCGCCCCGGCCCCGAACTCCAGCAGATCCTCGGCGACTTCCTCGGCTCGAAGCTGGACCGGGAACCGCAGATGATCGAATGGGGCAAGAAGCGCTCCGCCGCCGAGAAGGTGGACGCGATCAACGCCAACGGCGCCGCCATCATGCTCGGCAACGCCTGGGGCGACACCATCTTCCCGCCCAACCAGTACGCCAAGTTCTTCGAGAAGCTGACCGGCCCCAAGCGCCTGGAGCTGCGCCCCGGCGACCACGCCACCGCCGAGGCGACCGGGCTCCTCGGCCTGCCCAACGACACCTGGACCAACGCCCACCGCTGGTTCGACCGCTACCTCAAGGGTGCGGCCAACGGCGTCGACACCGAGGCCCCGGTGCAGATCAAGCCCCGCAGCGACGGCGGGTACGAGGGCTACGCCGACTGGAAGTCGGTCGGCGCGGGCGGCACCGAGAAGCTGATGCTCTCCGACAGCGAGCACCTGTTCACCGGCATCGACTCCGGCGCCAACGGCGGGATCGTCCTGCTCTCCAGCCTGTTCGACCAGATCGCCCAGGCGCCCCCCGCCGCCTCCGTCCCGCTGCTCCCCCGCGCCTTCGCCGCCGTCTGGCAGTCCCCGCGCCACGAGGAGGAGCGCCGGGTCCGGGGCACGGTGAGGGTGCACACCACCGTCACCCCGTCGAAGTCCGACGGCACCTTCGTCGCGTACCTCTACGACGTGGGCCCGCTCGGCATCGGGAAGCTGATCAGCAACGCCCCGTACACCTTCCACGACCGGCCGGCCGGCCGGCCCTTCGGCGTGGACCTGGAGCTCTTCTCCACGGCCTACGACGTCCCGGCCGGGCACCGCCTGGCGGTGGTCGTCGACTCCGTCGACCCGCTGTACATCGAGCACAACCCGACCGGCGCGCAACTGACCTTCTCCTCGCCGCGCACCGATCCCTCGTACGTCTCGGTGCCGCTGCGCGAGCAGTGATCCACGGCTGCAGCCGGGCCGGGTGTGGCTCTGGGGGGTGCGCCCTCCGGGTCAGATCCGGCCCGGCAGCGCCGCCGAGGGGTCGGCCGTGTCGATGTCGATGCCGACCGCCTTCGTCTTGGGGTTGCCCCGCTCGCGCCGGGCCACCCAGGTGGCGAACCAGGACAGGAGCATGCACATCCCGATGTAGATCGGCGAGATGATCATCACGACGGGGATGAAGGGCAGGTCGTAGTCGAGGTTGGAGGCGATCAGTTTGCCCGCGTGCAGGAACTCCTCGTAGGTGATCAGGTAGCCGAGCGAGGTGTCCTTCAGGGCGACCACGAGCTGGCTGATGATCGTGGGCAGCATCGCCCGGACCGCCTGCGGGGCCAGGACGTGGGTCATCACCTGGGTCTTGCGCATGCCCAGGGCGTACGCGGCCTCGCGCTGGCCCTTCTCGACGGAGTTGATGCCCGTCCGGAAGACCTCGGCCAGCACCGAGCCGTTGTACAGGGTCAGTCCGGCGACCAGCGCGGGCAGCGGCTGGACCTTGAGCGCGACGAAGATGAAGAAGATCATCACCAGCACCGGCATGGCCCGGAAGAACTCCACGCACAGCGTGGACAGCCAGCGCACGGGCCGGTGGACCGAGAGCCGGCCGGTCGCGAGCACCGCGCCGAGCAGGAGCGAGAGCACCGAGGCGTAGGCGAAGGCCTTGAGGGTGTTCCAGAGCCCCTTGAGCAGCAGCTCCTGGATGCCCTTGTACGCGAAGGGGGTCCACTTGGCCGCAGTGAACTGGTTCGTGTCGAAGAGCAGGTAGAGCAGCCAGCCGATGAGAGCGAGGATGACGGCCGTCGAGGCGATCCCGTAGAAGAAGTGGCGGCGCTGGGCGCGCGGGCCCGGCAGGTCGTAGAGGGCGGTGGACTCCAGGTCACCGCGGAGCGCGTGCGCGGTCATCGGGCGACTCCGTAGCGCTTTTCTAGCACGTTGAACAGCGCGCTGATGGACAGGGTGATGATCAGGTAGCCCACCGCGATCCAGACGAAGGTCCAGATGATGCTGTAGCCCAGCTCGTTGAGGGTCTTGTACGTGCCCAGCAGCTCGGTGACGCTGAAGGCCCCGGCGATCGCGGAGTTCTTGGCGAGCGCGATCAGCGTGGAGCCGATGGGCGGGATGACGGAGCGGAAGGCCTGGGGCAGGACGACGGTGCCCAGGGTCTGGCCGAAGGACATGCCGAGGCTGCGGGCCGCCTCGCCCTGGCCCTTGGGCACGGTGTTGATGCCGGAGCGCAGGACCTCGCAGATGAAGGCCGAGGTGTAGCAGCCCAGGGCCAGCACCGCGAAGAGCTGGAAGGGCAGGACCAGGCCGAAGCGGGGCAGGCCGAGCAGGACCGCGAAGAAGAGCAGGGTGAGCGGGGTGTTGCGCAGGATGGTCACCCAGACGGTGCCGAAGACCCGGAAGGAGCCGACGGGGGCGACGCGGAAGGAGGCCATCAGGAATCCGAGGACCAGGGCCAGGAGGGAGGCGTAGAACGTGAGTTCCACGGTGCCGAGGAATCCCTTCCCGTAGAGCGAGAAGTTCTCCGTGAGTACGTCCATGGCGGTGCGCTCTCCCCTCAGCTCGCCGGGTAGCGGTCGATGGCGGGCGGCGAGGGCGCGGGCTCTCCGGAGAGGCCGAGCGTGGCCTCGTAGGCCTTCTTCCAGTTGCCGTTCTTCTCGTTCGCGGCGAGGGCGTCGTCGAGGGCGAAGCGCAGCGCGCTGTCGGAGCGCGGGACGCCGATGCCGTAGGGCTCCTCGGAGAAGGGCTTGCCGACCACCTTGAGCTCCTCGGGGACCTTGGCGGCGTAGCCGAGGAGGATGGAGTCGTCGGTGGAGACGGCGTCGACCTGGTAGGTCAGCAGGTTGTCCACGCAGACCGAGTAGGTGTCGTAGGCGACGAGGACGGCGCGCGGGAACTCCTTCTGGAGCCGCTGGTAGGGGGTGGAGCCGGCGGCCGAGCAGACCTTCTTGCCGGCGAGGTCCTCGGGGCCCTTGATGTCCGTCTCCCCCTTGCGCACCAGCAGGGACTGGCCGGCCATGAAGTAGGGGCCGGCGAAGCCGACCTGCTTCTTGCGGTTGTCGTTGATCGTGTAGGTGCCCACGTAGTAGTCGATCTGGCCGTTCTGCAGGGCGGTCTCGCGGTTGGCGGAGGCGATGGTCTTGAACTCGATCGTCTTGGGGTCGAAGCCGAGCGAGGCGGACATCATCTTGGCGATCTCGATGTCGAAGCCGGAGTAGCCGCCGCTCGCGGGGTCCTTCTCCCCCATGTACGGCTGGTCCTCCTTGACGCCGACCACGAGGTGGCCGCGCTTCTTGGCCTTCGTCCAGGTCGGGGACTGCGGCAACTGGAAGCCGGCCGCCACCTGGTAGACGGGCAGGTCCTCGGGCTGCGGGCCCTTGACCGGCGGGCTGCCGGACTTGCCGCAGCCTGCGAGGGCGCCCACGAGGACGAGGGCGAGGGCCAGGGCGAAGGCGGCGGCGCGGGAGCGGATGCGGGTACGAGCGTGTTGCGTCGGGTGTGTCATCGGGCCGCCCCTCAGTGCTTGAGGATCTTGGAGAGGAAGTCCTTGGCCCGCTCGCTCTCGGGGGCGGTGAAGAAGGCCTCCGGGGTGCGGTCCTCGACGATCTTTCCGTCGGCCATGAACACGACGCGGTTGGCGGCGGAGCGGGCGAAGCCCATCTCGTGGGTGACCACGACCATGGTCATGCCCTCCGCGGCGAGCTGCTGCATGACCTCCAGCACCTCGTTGATCATCTCCGGGTCGAGCGCCGAGGTGGGCTCGTCGAAGAGGAGGGCCTTGGGGTTCATGGCGAGCGCGCGGGCGATGGCCACGCGCTGCTGCTGGCCACCGGAGAGCTGGGCCGGGAACTTCTCGGCCTGGTTCGCGAGCCCGACCCGCTCCAGCAGCTCGCGGGAGCGCTTGTCCGCCTCGTCCTTCTTGCGCTTCCTGACCTTGATCTGGGCGAGGGAGACGTTGGCGAGGACCGTCTTGTGCGCGAAGAGGTTGAAGGACTGGAAGACCATCCCCACGTCCGCGCGGAGCGCGGCGAGCTCCTTGCCCTCGGCCGGCAGCGGCTTCCCGTCGAGCGTGATCGTGCCCGACTCGATGGTCTCCAGCCGGTTGATCGCCCGGCACAGGGTCGATTTCCCGGAGCCGGAGGGGCCGATGACCACCACCACCTCCCCGCGGCCGACGACGAGGTTGATGTCCTGGAGGACGTGCAGTTGTCCGAAGTGCTTGTTGACGTCCCGCAGCTCGATCAACGGATCGACGGCCATACGCTGCCCTGCCCACTTGGTCGGTGTGTCGAGGTCAGCGCAAACTATCCAGCCGCGGAAGGGCACTTCACCGCGACACGCCTAAAAGCCGCATAAAGGCCCGCGAGGTCAGCCTTACGTGGAGATCGTGCTTCCGGAGACGACGTACGGCCAAAGGCGCTCACCCTCCGCGGGCGGCTCAGCCCTCCGCGGGCCGCTCAGCCCTCCGAGGCCTCGGCGTACGCCTGGCTGAGCTCGGGGGAGCCCGTCATCGCCCAGGACACCCCCGACTCGACCACGTTCAGCTCGCGGCCCGAGGCCAGCCGGATCATCGGCTGCCCGTTGGGCCACACCTGCCAGGCGGCTCCCGGGACGGAGCGGACGATCACGGTCCCGAGGTAAAAGCCCGCGTCGTTGCCGAGCCACGGGGTGACCTCCGGATCCCGGCGCCAGCGCGGCATCAGCTGGTCGATCCCCTCCAACGACCCCGGGCTCTCGTCGAGTTCGAGCCCGGCGGAGCGTGCGTGGGCACGCAGCATCTCGCATTCCGCGAACAGCTCGTTGATCCCCTCGGGATCGTCCGCGAGGGCCGCGGCGAGTCCCGCGCCCCGGTCCGTTTCATGTCGGTTGATCCAGTTGGCCAGAAAAGGGATGTTCATGGGGCCAGCCTGACACCAGGATCCACGACGGGCCATAGGGCGCGCCTGAGGATCACGGGGCCCCGGGCACAATCCGCGGGGCGGACCGCGGGCACCGTCCGCGCGCACCATCCGCGTGCACAATCCGCGCGCACCGGACGATCACCTTCGGAGAGACTGGCGCGATGAACTCCACGGCCCCGGCCACCCCGCAGGAACGGGCCCTTCTCCACGTCACCGGGCTGTCGTCCGGCGATCCCGTGGATCCGGCCCTGCGCGTGACCGTCAACTTCCACCCGGACCGGCAGGTGCGGGGCAGGCCGATCCTCGACGCCCTCGCACGGGAGGGAACCTACCGCTCACAGTTCGTCACGGGTGTGAGCAACGGCGGTCTGACCGCCCACCCCGGCGGGGACCGGTGGCGCTGGGAGAGCAGGATCTTCGCCGAGGCCTACGACGAAGCGCCCGCGCACGAGCGGCCCGTCTACGGGGCCCTGAACTTCCGCCGCAAGCAGGCCGGCGGCGCACCGCGCTTCGGGTCCGCCCACTTCCGGCTGACCGCCGGCTCCCTGGCACGGACCACCTTCTGCTACCCCGACAGCTTCCTCGAACCCTCGGACTTCGGTGTCGCGTCCCGCATGGCGCTGATCGCCCTGGCCGAGGCCGACGACCAGGACGACCTGGACGACTACGTCGAGGCGCAGGTGCACGGACCGGTCGAGCTGGACCGTGACGTGGAGGCGCTGGTCCTGGACCCGTGCTACCGCGGCACGGAGGTGGAGGCCGCGGCCCTGCGCCTGCCCTGCCCGCTGGAGTGGCACGGCGGGTTCGAACTCTCCGTCGGGGAGCTGCGGGTGCACCCCGGGTACCGCGGACAGGAGTACGTGGAGCTGGGCGCGGCCGTCGCGGACGGCGGGCGGCTCGATCCCCGGTGCATCGGGGAGGCCGTGCGCGCCGGCCGCCACGACGAGCAGGCCCTCAAGAGGGTGCGGCGCTGCCTCGCACGCTTCGGGGCTCCCGCCGGGCGGGGTCGGGCCGGGAGCCGGCCGCCGGTCTAGAGCTCCAGGTCGACGACGACCGGTGCGTGGTCGGAGGCACCCTTGCCCTTGCGCTCCTCGCGGTCCACGTAGGAGTCGGTGACGGCCTTGGTGAAGGCCGGGTTGCCGTAGACCAGGTCGATGCGCATGCCGCGGTTCTTCGGGAAGGCCAGCATCCGGTAGTCCCAGAAGGTGTACGGCCGGTCGTACTTGAGCGCGCGCGGGAAGACGTCGGAGAGCCCGGCCGCCCGCAGCTGCTCCAGGGCGGCCCGCTCGGCGGGGGTGACGTGGGTCAGACCCGCGAAGACCGCCGGGTCGTAGACGTCCTCGTCGGTCGGGGCCACGTTGAAGTCGCCGAGCACCGCGAAGGGGCGCTCCCCCGCCGCGTCCTCGGCGATGGCGGCGGACAGGGCCCGGAACCATTCCAGCTTGTAGCCGTAGTGGTCGTGCTCGACCTCGCGGCCGTTGGGCACGTACACCGACCAGACGCGTACGCCGCCGCAGGTCGCGGAGATGGCGCGGGGCTCCTGGACGCCCTCGTAGTCGGGCCCGTCGGGCAGCCCCACGACCACGTCCTCCAGGCCGACCTTGGAGAGCAGGGCCACGCCGTTCCACCGGCCGGTGGCGTTGACGGCCGACTCGTAGCCCAGGGCGCGGAGCTCCTCGTACGGGAACTGCTCCGCGGAGCACTTGGTCTCCTGGATGCACACGACATCGGCGGCGGAGCTCTCCAGCCAGGCCAGCAGGCGCGGCAGCCGGGCGGTGATCGAGTTGACGTTGAACGTGGCGATACGCATGCCGTCCAACCTACCGCCCGGCACCGACAGTCACAGTTCGGCCGCGTGTCCCGGGGTGAGCCGGCCGTACTCGGCCCCGCCGAGGTTGCCGATCTGGTTCGCGTAGATCGGCAGCACGAGGTCGGTCAGACCGGCGTCGTGGATGGCGAGGGTCTGGCGCGGCTTGACCTCGCGGACGTAGTCGATCACTTCGGCGATCTTGTTCCAGGGCGCGTGCACCGGGATCATGAGGGTCTCGACGGGGGTCGCGGGCACGGTCAGCGCGTCCCCCGGATGGAAGACGGAAGCGTCCACCAGGTAGCCGACATTGGTGATCCGCGGGATGTCCGGGTGGATCACGGCGTGCAGTTCGCCGTGCACCTGGACCTCGAACCCGGCCGCGGTGAAGGCGTCCCCGTGGCCCACGGTGTGGACGCGGCCCGGATAGGCGGGGGCGAGCTTCTCCGCGACGCTGCGCAGGGTCCACAGCCCCGCCGCCGGGTTCGCGTCGAGGGCGGCGCGCAGCCGGCCCTCGTCGAAGTGGTCGGGGTGTTCGTGGGTGACGAGCAGGGCGTCGGCGCCGAGGCCGGCGTCCGGTTCGCTGAAGGCGCCGGGGTCGATGACGAGCACGCGCCCGTCCTTCTCCAGCTGGACGCAGGAGTGCAGCCGCTTGGTGAGCTTCATGATCCAAGGCTAGCGCCGCGGGCACCGGTGCACTGCGGGAAGGCGGAGCCGACCGGATTCGAACCGGCGTCCTCGCAGTTTTGGAGACCGCGCGCGACGACCTCTGCGCTACGGCTCCGCCCCCGGGGCGCACTCTACCCGCGGGGGCGCCCGCGCCTACGGCACGGTCGTGGAGACCACGTAGACCTTGGGGTACCCGGGGTGGCTGAGGTCGACGGTGATGTCACGGGTGGGCCGGCGGGCCGGGGCGTCGAGGGTGATCCCGTGCCAGTCGCCCTCCGGCCCCCAGTTCCAGCCGGCGATCCTGGTGTCGCTCGAGGAGATGGACACCCCGCTGGTCAGGGCCTCCCGGCTGGTGCCGACGTCGGCCAGGAAGGTGTCGAGCTCCTCCGGGGTCAGCCCGAACTGCACGTACAGCCGGCTCGTGTGCCAGTTGTTGGTCTCCAGGTAGCCGACCCGTGAGGCCGTCGCCGGGATCGGGACCTCGTAGATGCTGCGCTGGACCTTGGAGGGCCAGCCGGTGCGGACCTTGGCCGCGCCGACCTTGGAGGCCTTGTCGCGGCCGCTCTGGCGGCTCTGCTGGGCGGAGACGGCGAGGTAGCCCGCCGGGACGCCGACCAGCAGCAGGATGATGATCGCCGTGATCCAGCGCCGCCGCACCACGTGCCTGCGGTCCTCGGCGGGGATCGGCCCGCCGGACCGCTCGTCGGGGGACGGGGCCTGGCGGGGCAGGGAGGGCGGTGTCACTGCTGTTCCTGGTCCTCGGGGCCGGTGGTGGTGTCGCGCCGGCCGAACTGCGCGTAGCGCTCGTACCGCTCCACGCGCCGGCGCGTGGCACGGCGGAAGCGGCGGGCGACGAGCCGGGAGAGGTCGGCGGCGCCGACCATGCCGGCCTCGGGGCCGAGCTGGGCCTTGGCGATGCGGGCCTCGGGGCGGTAGCCGCGGCCGGTGAGGTGGCGGCGGAAGGCGTCGCGGGCGGGGCCGATCAGCAGGTCGTCGGCGGCGCTGACGCCGCCGCCGATGACGAAGCAGGAGGGGTCGAGGGCGGCCGCGAGGTTGGCGATGCCGACGCCGAGCCACTGGCCGATGTCCTGGAGGAGCTCGACGCACATGGCGTCGCCCTCGCGGGCCAGCTCGGTGATGAGCGGCCCGGTGATCTCCTGGACGTTGCCGCCGACCCGGGCGATGAGGTTGTGGGCGACCGGGGAGTCGGCGGCGGCCAGCTCGCGGGCCTCGCGGACCAGGGCGTTGCCGGAGCTGTACTGCTCCCAGCAGCCGCGGTTGCCGCAGGGGCACCGGTGGCCCCCGGGGACCACCTGCATGTGGCCGAACTCGCCGGCGACCCCGTAGCGGCCGCGCTTGACCTGGCCGCCTTCGAGGATGGCCCCGCCGATCCCGGTGCCCAGAGTGATCATGACCAGGTGGTCCTCGCCCCGGCCGGCGCCGAAGCGCCATTCGGCCCAGGCGGCGGTGTTGGCATCGTTGTCCACCATGACCGGGACCGCGAGCCGGGACTGGAGGGCGTCGCGCAGCGGCTCGTCGCGCCAGGCCAGGTGCGGGGCGAACAGGACGCGGGAGCGGTCGGCGTCGACCCAGCCGGCGGCGCCGATGCCGACCGCGTGCACGTCGTGCCGGTCGGAGAGGTCGAGGACCAGTTCGACGATGGTGTCCTCGACCACCTTGGGGCTCTTGGACTTGTCCGGGGTCTCGGTCCGGATCTTCTCCAGGATGACCCCGTCGGCGTCGACGACCCCGGCCATCACCTTGGTGCCGCCGATGTCGATGCCGACGGTCGGAACGCGCGGTGCGGTCAGGTGCGACCTGCGCTCACGGGTCCCGATGGTCCGCAGGACGGTGCCCCGCGCCGCCCCCCGGTGGGCGAGCGTGAAGTCCCGGTACGTGCTCATCGAGTCGTGTCGTCCCTCAGGGTGCGGTGGTGCCCGTGGCGGGGCCGGAAGTGCTGTCGGGTCCTGATTCTGCCACCCGCTCCAGTTCGTGGCTCAGTTCGTCGAGCTCGGAGCCGCCCGCCATCTGCCGGGTGAGCTCGTCCAGGGTGATCGACTCGCGGGTGTGGCTGCCCGCCATGGTGCCGCGCTTGAGCAGCACGAAGCGGTTCCCGACCAGGTGGGCGTGGTGCGGATTGTGCGTGATCAGGACCACGCCGAGACCCGCGTCACGGGCCGCGGCCACGTACTTCAGGACCACCCCGGACTGCTTGACGCCGAGGGCCGCGGTGGGCTCGTCGAGTACGAGGACCTTCGCGCCGAAGTGGACGGCCCGGGCGATGGCCACGCACTGCCGCTCGCCGCCGGACAGGGTGCCGATGGGCTGGTCCACGTCCCGCAGGTCGATGCCCATGCGCAGCAGCTCGGCGCGGGTGGTCGCGCGCATGAGCTCCACGTCGAGCCGGCGGAAGGGGCCTCGGCCCTTGGTGGGCTCGGAGCCGAGGAAGAAGTTGCGCCAGACGGGCATGAGCGGGACCACGGCGAGGTCCTGGTAGACGGTGGCGATGCCGTGGTCGAGGGCGGCGCGCGGGTTGGCGAGCACCGTCTCCACGCCCTCGATCTCGAAGGTGCCGGCGTCGTGCCGGTGCAGCCCCGCGATGATCTTGATGAGGGTGGACTTGCCGGCGCCGTTGTCGCCGAGGACGCAGGTGATCTCGCCGGCGGAGACCTCCAGGGAGACGCCCTGGAGGGCGCGGATGTTGCCGTAGTACTTGCTGACGTCGGTCAGCTTCACCAGGGCGGGTGCGGGGTCGGGCAGGTCCGGGGACACCGCCGCGGTTCCGGGATCGGTCGTCATCACTTCGCCTCCGCCCGCTTGCGGACCCATGCGTTGAGCAGCGTGGCCAGCAGCAGCATCGCGCCGAGGAAGAACTTGAACCAGTCCGGGTTCCACTGGGCGTACACGATGCCGTTGCTGGTCATGCCGAAGATGAAGGCGCCCACGGCGGAGCCGATGGCCGAGCCGTAGCCGCCGGTCATCAGACAGCCGCCGATGACGGCCGCGATGATGTAGAGGAACTCGTTGCCGACGCCCTCGCCCGACTGGACCACGTCGAACGAGAAGAGGATGTGCTGCCCGGAGATCCAGGCGCACAGCGCGACGCCCATGTACAGGCCGATACGGGTCTTCACGACCGGGACACCGGTCGCGCGGGCCGCGTCCGCGCCGCCTCCGACGGCGAAGATCCAGTTCCCGGCCCGGGTGCGCAGCAGGATCCAGGTGGCCACGGCGACCAGGACCAGCCACCACAGGATGGTGACCTTGAGGGTGACCGAGCCGAAGGTCCACTGCGAGGCGAAGAGCGCGCGGGCGGAGGAGAAGCCCTCCATGTCGGCGATGGTCTTGGTGGAGACCGAGCCGCTGATCAGCTTGGTGAAGCCGAGGTTCAGGCCGGTCAGCATCAGGAAGGTGCCGAGCGTGATGATGAAGCTGGGCAGATTCGTGCGGGTCAGCATGAACCCGTTGAAGAACCCGATCCCCAGGGTGACCAGCAGCGACACCAGGACGCCCACCCAGACGTTGGCGGTCATCTGGTAGCTGAACATCGAGCTGAGCAGCGCCGACGAGGTGACCATGACCCCGGCGGACAGGTCGAACTCGCCGCCGATCATGAGCAGGGCCACCGGGACGGCCATGATGCCGATGGTGGAGGCCGAGTACAGGATCGTGCTCAGGCTGGAGGCCCGCAGGAAGCTGTCCGCGGCGAAGGAGAAGAACACGAACACGGCGAGCGCGCCGACCACCGCGCCGAGCTCGGGCCGGCCGAGCAGGCGGCGCAGCAGCGAGGTGGGCGCGAGCCGTTCGTCGCGGGGGGCCGGGGCCGGGGCGGGGGCCTTGGTGGTGGTGCTCATCGGCTGCCCCGGTTGATGAACTTCTCCAGGGTGGCCGCCTCGGCCCCGGTCACGATCTGCGGTCCGGTGAGCACCGGACGGCCGCCGCCGAGCACGTCGGCGTTGTAGCGGTAGAGCCAGAGCAGGTCGACGGCCTCGTAGCCCTGGAGGTAGGGCTGCTGGTCGACGGCGAATCCGAGGGTGCCGGACTTCAGGTCGCGGGCCACGGAGGCGTTCAGGTCGAAGGTGTCCACCTCGGCCTTGCTGCCCGCCGCCTCCTTGGCCTTGACGGCCGTGGGGGCGAAGGGGGCGCCGAGGGTGACGATCGCGTCGACGGAGGGGTCGGCCTGGAGCTTGGCCTGCAGGGCCGCCTGGACGGACGGCATGTTGGTGCCCTCCACGTACAGGTTCTCCATGGTGCCGCCGGACTCGGCGAAGGTCTTCTTCGCCCCGGCGCAGCGCTGCTCGTGGCCGACGTTGCCCTGCTCGTGCAGGACGCAGACGGCCTTCTTGCGGCCGCGCTTGCCCAGCTCGGTGCCGACCGCCTCGCCGGCGATCGCCTCGTCCTGGCCGATGTGGGTGAGCGCCCCGTACGCGGCGGACTGCTCGGATCCGGAGTTGACCGTGATCACCGGGATGCCGGCCTTGACGGCCTTGGCGAGGACGTCCTTGAGGGCCTCGGGCTTGGCGAGGGAGACGATCAGCCCGTCGACCTTCTGGTCGATGGCGTTCTGGACGAACTGGGCCTGCTGCTGCGCCTGGTCGTCGTGGGCGTAGACGAAGTTGATGTTGTCCTTCGCCGCGGCCTCCTTGGCCCCCTTCTGCACGATGTCCCAGAAGGTGTCGCCGTCGCCCGCGTGGGTGACCATCGCGAAGGTCCAGCGCGGGGTGGAAACGGCGGGCCGGCCCGCCGCCTCGGCCTTCGCGCGGTCCTCGGCGCGCTTGCCGCCCGTACTGCTGCAGCCCGCGAGGGAGGCACCCAGTACCGCCGCGAGCACCGCGCCCACGAGGCGTACCCCTGTCCGATTCCTGGCCACGTCTGCCCGTGCCTTTCGCTTGTCGGGCCGCTCCGCGCGCGCTGTCCCGCCGCGGTACCCGGTCGTCAAAACGGTCGTATGTTTCCAGCCGCAGCCGCCCAGTATCCGTCACAGTGCACCATGCAAGGTCATCGGGGCCATTGCGGACCGTGCCGGACACAGCGGGACAGATTGACAGCTCCCCCGGACGGGGCCACGTTGAGTGCATGCGCATCGGGCTCATCGGGACGGGCCGGATCGGTTCCTTCCACGCGTCGGCACTGGCCCGGCAGGCGGACGCGGGCTCGCTCCTGCTCGCCGACGCCGACCCCGCGCGGGCGGTGCGCCTCGCCGACCGGCTCGGGGCCACCGCCGCGCCCACCGTCGAGCAGATCTTCACCTGGGGCGTGGACGCGCTGGTGGTCACCTGCGCCACCGAGGGGCACGCCGACCTCGTCGTACGGGCCGTCCGCGGCGGGCTGCCGGTGTTCTGCGAGAAGCCGGTCGCCCCGGACCTGGCCCGCACTCTGGCGGTGCTCCGCGAGGTGGCGGCGGCCGGCGGAACGCTCCAGATCGGGTTCATGCGCCGCTTCGACGCGGGCTGCACGACGGCGCGCGAGCTGGTCCGCTCCGGGGCCCTGGGCCGGCTGCACACCGTACGGACCATGACCGCGGACCCCTCGCCGCCGGGCCCCGAGTACCTGCGGAGCTCGGGCGGGCTGTTCCGGGACTGCCTGGTGCACGATTTCGACATGGTCCGCTGGGTGACCGGGCGCGAGGTCCGCGAGGTGTACGCGACCGGGTCGGACGCGGGACCGGACCGCTTCCGGGAGGCCGGCGACATCGACACCGCGGCCGCCGTCCTCACGCTGGACGACGGGACGCTGGTCTCCAGTACCGGTACGCGCTGCAATGGCGCCGGGTACGACGTGCGGATGGAGCTGGCAGGGGAGCTGGACCAGGTCTCCACGGGGCTGGACGACCGTACGCCGATCGCCTCGGCCGAACCGCAGGGCCCGCCCCCGGCCACCAAGCCGTGGACCGGGTTCCTGGAACGCTTCGCGCCCGCCTACGAGGCCGAGCTGGCGGCCTTCGTCCGGCTGGTGCGGGGCGAGGGGCCCAATCCGTGCGACGGACCCGAGGCGCTCGCCGCGTTCCGGGTGGCGGAGGCCTGCGAGCTCTCGCGGCGGGAGCGGCGCCGGGTGGCCCTGGAAGAACTCCCGGATCTCTGAGACGCGGGGTTCCGGGGCCCGGAGTTCCGGGGCGCCGATCCTCGGGGCCCGGAGTTCCGGGGCCCGCAGTCCCGGGGCCCGGAGCTCCGAGGCGCGGATCCTCGGGGCCCGGATCTGCGGGGAGCGCGCCCGGATGCCCGGGGTGCGTGAGCCGTCGGGCACGGCGGCTACCAGCGCACCGGGTGGCGGGTCGTCCCGCGGACCAGGGTCCCGGGCGCCCATTCCAGGACGGCCGGCTCCTCCCGGAGGCCGGGGAAGCGCTCCACCAGGGACCGGATCGCGATCCGGCCCTCCAGCCGGCCGAGCGGGGCGGCGACGCAGTGGTGGATGCCGTGGCCGAAGGCGATGTGCCCGCCGCGGCCGGGGCGGCGGATGTCGAAGGTGTCGGGGCGGTCGAAGCGGGCGGGGTCCCGGTCCGCTCCGGCGAGGGAGACGAGGATGGCGCTGCCCGCCTCGATGAAGGTGCCGCCGATCTCCAGATCGGTGCCGGCGAAGCGGAACGTGGCCGTCTCGACCGGGCCGTCGTAGCGCAGGATCTCCTCGACGGCCCCGTCGATCAGCCCGTCGGGGTCGGCGCGCAGCGCGGCGAGCTCGTCGGGGTGGGTGAGGAGCGCCCGCATCCCGTTGGAGACCAGGTGCACGGTGGTCTCGTGCCCGCCGACCATCATCAGGACGGCCATGGCGACCAGCTCCCGGCGCGAGAGCCGGTCACCGCCGTCCCCCCGGCTGGTGACCCAGTCGCTGAGCAGGTCCTCCCCCGGTTCGGAGATCCTGGCGTCGACGAGCCCGGAGGTGTAGGCGGTCATGGCGCGCACGGCCGCGTTCTCCGACTCGACCCCGGTGGGCGAGACCATCTCGGTGATCCAGCCGTGGAAGGCTCCGCGGTCGGCCTCCGGAACCCCGAGGAGTTCGCAGATCACGGTCATGGGGAGCGGCTGCGCGAAGGACTCGATCAGGTCGGCGCGGCGCTCGGGAAGGGCCTCCATCGCGTCGAGCAGTCCGTCGACGATCTCCTGGACGCGCGGCCGCAGCCCCTCGATCCGGCCCGGGGCGAAGGAGCGGGAGACCAGCCGGCGCAGCCGGGTGTGGTCGGGCGGGTCCGCGCGCATCATGTTGGCGCTGGCCTCGGTCCGTTCCCGGTCGGTGTAGAGCCCTGAGGCCAGCCAGTTCTTGGACACCGCGGGGTGGGTGAGGGCCTGGCGGGCCTCCTGGTGACCGACGATCAGCCAGACCTCCTGGCCGTCCGCCGCCTTCACGCGGTGGACGGGCCCTTCGGCACGCATGCGTGCGTAGTGGGGGTACGGGTTCTCGTTGAAGTCTTCGGCGATCGAACTGAGGTCCAGAACCGGCATGTCGCCACACTAGACCGGGAGTTGATCCGTCCCGAGCGGCTTTCGGACATTCGTTCAGCCAGCAGCGCGCCGGCCCCATGCGGTACCCGCGAGTACGAGTGCCACCCCGGCGAAACCGGCCGCGCCGAGCCGCTCGCCGCCGAGCGCGATGCCCGCCGCGGCGGCCCACAGGGGCTCGGTGCCGAGCAGCAGGCTGACGCGGGAGGGGGAGGTGCGGCGGACGGCCCACATCTGCACGAAGAAGGCGAACAGGGTGCAGAAGACGGAGAGGAAGGCGAGCCCGGCCCATTCGGCGGCGCCGAAATCGGCGGCGGCCGCCCAGGGGCTCGCGCCGGTGCCGGGCATCAGGGCCAGTACGGCGAACACGGCGACCGCGCTCCCGAGCTGGACGGTGGTCAGGGAGAGCGAGTCGGCCTCCTGCACGGCCTTGATCCGGGACATGAGCAGGACGTGCGCCGTCCGCGCCAGCGCGGCGCCGAGGATGAGGAGGTCGCCGAGGCTCGGGGTGGTGAAGCCCGCCCCCTGGGTGAGCAGCACGACCCCGCAGACGGAGACGGCCGCGGCGCCGAGGAAGGCGGGCGAGGGGGCCCGGCGCCGGACGGCCGACTCGGCGAGCGGGGTGAAGATCATGGTCAGGCTGATGATGAGCCCGGCGTTGGTGGCGGAGGTGTGGACGACCCCGTAGGTCTCCAGCAGGAAGATCCCGCCGAGTACGAGTCCCAGCGCGCCGGCGCCGCGCAGCTGGGCGGGGGTCAGCGCGCGCAGCTTGCGACGGCCGGCGACGGCGAGGACGGGCAGGACCAGCGCGAAGCGCAGGACGAGCACCGCGATCACGGTGTGCGTGGTGGTGACGCCCTTGGCGGCGAGGTAGCTGCCGCCCCAGACGACGGCGACCAGCAGGACCGGCAGGTCGGCGAGCCAGGCCCGGCGGGGGGCGACCGGCACGGGTACGGGGGCGGCGATGGTGGACACCGGTTCTCCAACGGCAGAAGGCAGGTGGAGACTTCGGCGGCTCGCACGGGGGAAGGACTCAAGCTACCCGAGCGTGATCGGCCGGTCGAGCCATTTGACCGCCGGGCCCGGTGTCACGCGAAGGTGCCGAACGCGGCGCGTCCCTTCGGCCGGTAGCTGTGGATGGCCGTGCCGGCCGAGGTGGTGCGGGAGCCCGTCAGCTCGAAGGCCGTCGGCAGCCCGCCCGTCGGGAAGAGGCGGCGCCCGCCGCCCAGGAAGACGGGGAAGACCAGCAGGTTCAGCTCGTCCACCAGGTCCCGGGCCAGCAGCCACCGGGCCAGCGCGCCGCTGCCGTGGACCTGCACCTCCCCCTCGGTCGCGTCCTTGATCCGTACGACCTCGCTCTGCAGCTGCTCCCCGTCGATCGCGGTGGCGGGGCCCCAGGCGGGCTCCTTGAGCGTGGTCGAGGCCACGTACTTGGGCAGCCGGTTCAGTCTGCTCGCGACCGGGTCGGCCGGGTCGTCGTGCTGCGGCCAGTACGCGGCGAAGATCTCGTACGTCCGGCGCCCGAGGAGGAAGGCCCCGGCCCGGTCGAAGACCTCGGTGATGAACTCCCCCATGCCCTCGTCGGCGAAGGGCACGAGCCACCCGCCGTACGCGAACCCGCCGCTGGGGTCCTCCTCCGGGCCCCCCGGGGCCTGCATCACGCCGTCGAGGGTCAGGAAGGTGGTGAGGGTCAGCTTTCCCATGGCACTGCGCTCCTTGGCTCCGGTACGTCCGCTGTCACGGGTTCAGACTCCCGGGCCGCCCCGGACTCATCGCTCCGGCGCGCGCGAACGCGATGTCCGTTTCCTGCCAGCGCCGTTGCTCCCCGGACGATTTCATTGAACTCTCAACCACACGAGCGGGAGGAACACCATGAACGGCGGCAACACAGTGGCCCTGGTGACCGGCGGCAGCAGGGGCATCGGCGCGGCGACCGCGCTGCGGCTGGCGCAGGACGGGGCCGACGTGGCCCTGACCTACGTCAACGACGAGGAGGCCGCCCGGGAGGTCGTCGGCAAGATCGAGGCGCTCGGCCGGCGCGGCCTGGCGCTGCGCGCCGATTCGGGGGACGCGGAGCGGGCCACCGGGGCGGTGGAGGAGACGGTACGGGGCCTGGGCCGGCTCGACGTCCTGGTGAACAACGCGGGGGCCGGTGTGCTCGGCCCGCTGGAGGGGCTCACCCTCGCGGACGTGGACCGGGTCCTCTCGGTCAACGTCCGGGGTGCCTTCCTGGCCTCCCAGGCGGCGGCCGGCCGGATGGGCCGCGGCGGGCGGATCATCACCATCGGCAGCTGCATGACCCAGCGGGTACCGGGGCCGGGCGGCACCCTGTACGCGATGAGCAAGGCGGCTCTGACGGGCCTCACCAAGGCCCTGTCGCGCGAGCTCGGCGAGCGCGGGATCACCGCGAACCTGGTCCACCCGGGCCCGGTGGACACCGACATGAACCCGGCGGACGGCCCCTACGCCGCCTCGCAGTCGGCCATGACGGCCCTGGGCCGCTTCGCCACCGCGCAGGAGGTGGCCGCCATGGTGTCCTTCCTGGCGGGCCCGGACTCCACGTACGTCACGGGCGCCGAGTTCGCGGTGGACGGCGGCCACGCGGCGTAGCCCGCCGCGGCTCCGGGTGCAGCGCCGGCCACGACGGCAGCCACGCCCTGGCGGGCCGCCGGGGCGTGACGGGCCACCAAGGCCTGGCGGGTCGGAAAGGCCTCACGGCCGTCGCAGCTTGGCCGACCCGTCACAGCCTGGTGGCCGTCAAGGTCCGGCGATCCGAAACAGTCTGGCGGGGCGTCAAGGCCGTGCATACCAGCATGGCCTCACAACCCGTCAGGATCTGGACGGGGCCGTCAGGGCAGCCAGCGGCCGTCCTTCATCAGGTCGCGTCCGGCGATCTCGTCGGCCTCGCGCCAGGCCTGGATCCACACGGGCGTCACCCGGAAGTACGGGTAGGGCGTCTTGAGGGCGCTCGGGTCGAAGCCGGAGTGCGCCGCGAAGGCCTCGATCTCGCCGGGCGCGAGTTCCGCCGCCTCCAGCCGGGTCACCGTGCCCTTCACGAGGACCACGTCGCGGGTCGCGCCGAAGGCCAGCCGCACCCGGCCGCTCGCGGCGAGGTTGCGTCCGGTGGGCAGGGTGCGCCCGGTCGACAGCAGGAAGCTTTCGCCGTCCCACCGGAAGGAGAGGGGCACGAGGCACGGGACGCCCGTGGCGTCGGCGGTGGCGACCCACACGTCGACGTCGCTCCCGAACCGGGCCAGCGCGTCCTCGCGCCGCTGCTCCCTCGTACGTGGCGTGCTCTGCGTCATCGTGGCCCCCCGGGTGTCCGCCGTCCGCTGTAGCCGGCAGGCTAGCGGGCCCGGCGGTCCGCACGGCCCGCGGGGGCGACGACGTACGGGCCCGAGGCCCTTGGCGGTGCGCACACCGCACACCGCACGAACGCCGCAGGGGCGCACCGTCGAAACGGTGCGCCCCTGCGGGGAGTTCGCGCATGCCCCGGAGGTGTCGGCCCCCGGGGCGGTCACGAGGGGTGGCGTCAGCCGCCCAGCTCCTGGTGGCGGGCGGTGTGCGCGGCGGTGCCGGCCTCCGTCAGCGCACCGAAGAGGCGCAGGCGGGAGAAGCCGCCGTCCGGGAAGATGTCGATGCGCACGTGCGTGCCGACCGCCGGGGCGTCGAGCACGAAGCGGTGGTTGGTGTCGGGCTGCAGGCGGGTGCGCGGCAGGAACTCGGTCCACTCGCCCTCCTCGCCCGTCTTGATGGACAGCGAGGCCCAGCCGGCCGAGTTGCCCTTGAGGTACGCGGTGTCGATCTCGACGGCGCGGATCTCGGACTCGGCGACGAGCTGGTAGCGGATCCAGTCGTTGCCGTTGTCGCGGCGGCGGGCGGTCTCCCAGCCGTCGTCCATCTTGCGGGAGCGGCCCGGGTTGATGGTGTTGGTCGGCGGGGAGTAGAAGCGGTTGGAGGCGTCCTGGACGGAGCCGCCGTTCTCCAGGGCCACCACGTCGAAGGAGCCGAGCGCCGCGAGCCACTTGGGGTCGGGGACGACCTCGCCGTAGACGCGCAGGCGGGCGATGCCGCCGTCGGGGTGCTGGTTGACGCGCAGGTGCGTGAAGCGCTGCTCGGAGTCGATCTCGAAGCCGTTGGCCGCGTGGCCGCCGACCGGGGTGCGGGCGACGATGGTCGTCCACTTGATGTCGTCGCCCTGGAGCTCCGCCGGGGTCGGCGCGAGGGCGCCCTCCCAGTTGGTGGCCTCCACGGAGACGGCCTGCGGCATGTTGCCGCGGAAGTGGGCGGTGTCGACGACGATGCCGCGGATGACGCCGGGGGCGCCCAGGCGGACGAGCGCCCAGTCGTGGTCCTCGGGGGTCGGCCAGGGCTGGGTGGCGGAGATGCCGCGGCGGCGGCGGGTCTCCCAGCCGTCCATGACCTTGCCCTTGTGACCGAAGTCCTCGGGGTC
Organism: Streptomyces sp. NPDC002104; assembly: GCF_053593795.1. Taxonomy (NCBI): domain Bacteria; kingdom Bacillati; phylum Actinomycetota; class Actinomycetes; order Kitasatosporales; family Streptomycetaceae; genus Streptomyces; species Streptomyces sp. NPDC002104. Next base: position 106,052 of record NZ_JBSFDF010000018.1, read on the forward strand.
GAAGTGCGCGGCCTCGGAGATCAGCAGGTTCTCGCGCTGGGCGAAGAACTCGTCGTTGGCCTCGATGACACCGGCGCCGAGCTCACGGGCGGCGAGGTTCGCGTACTGGGTGAACGGGAAGTCCGCGCTGCGGTAGTCCGCGTACGGGTCGCCGCCTCCGTACGGGTTCGCGTTGCCGGTGAAGGATTCAATCGCCACTGTCAGTTCTGCCTTTCGAGGAGTCGGCCGGTGGGCTCGGACGGGGTGCCGTGGTCGGCGATCTGCGCACCGCGCAGCCAGGTGGACTTCACGACGCCGTGCAGGGTCTTGCCCGCGTACGCCGTGACCTGGTTGCGGTGGTGCAGGTGGGCCGGGTCCACAGTGAACGTTTCTTCAGGGGCCAGGACGGCGAAGTCGGCGTCGCGGCCGGCCTCGATCGCGCCCTTGCCCGACAGGCCGGCGAGGGCGGCCGGCGCGGCGGACATCCAGCGGACCACGTCCTCCAGGGTGCGGCCGCGCTTCTTCGCCTCGGTCCAGATGGCCGGAAGACCCAGCTGGAGGGAGGAGATGCCGCCCCACGCGGTGGCGAAGTCGCCGGTCTTGAGGTCCGCGGTGGAGGGAGAGTGGTCGGAGACGATGCAGTCGATCGTGCCGTCGGCGAGCGCGTCCCACAGGACGTCCTGGTTGGCGGACTCGCGGATGGGCGGGCAGCACTTGAACTCGGTGGCGCCGTCCGGGACTTCCTCGGCCGTCAGGGTGAGGAAGTGCGGGCAGGACTCGACGGTGATCTGCACGCCCTCGGCCTTGGCCGCGGCGATCAGCGGCAGCGCGGAGGCGGAGGACAGGTGCAGGACGTGGACGCGCGCGTTCAGTCGCTTCGCCTGGTCGATCAGGTTCTGGATCGCGGTGTTCTCGGCGTCCTGGGGACGGGAGGCCAGGAAGTCGGCGTACTTGGGGCCCGCGTTCTGCGGCGCGGACTCCAGGTGGTGCGGGTCCTCGGCGTGCACGATCAGCAGGCCGCCGAAGCCGGTGATCTCGGCGAGCGAGGCGGCGAGCTGCTCCTGGTCGAGGAGCGGGAACTCGTCGACGCCGGAGGGCGACAGGAAGCACTTGAAGCCGAAGACGCCGGCGTCGTGCATCGGGCGCAGGTCCTTGACGTTGTCCGGCAGCGCACCGCCCCAGAAGCCGACGTCCACGTGCGCCTTGGTGCGGGCCACGTCCTGCTTGACCACCAGGTTGGCGGTGGTCGTGGTCGGCGGCAGCGAGTTGAGCGGCATGTCGATGATGGTGGTGATGCCACCGGCCGCGGCGGCGCGGGTGGCCGTCCAGAAGCCTTCCCACTCGGTACGACCGGGGTCGTTCACGTGCACGTGGGTGTCGACCAGGCCGGGGAGGAGCACGTCGTCGCCGAAGTCCTCCAGCCGGGCCCCGGCCGGTACGTCGGCCTCGTACGGCAGCACGGCCGCGATCTTCCCGCCGGCGACGGCCACCGAAGCGGCACGCGTCCCCTCGGGGGTGATGACGCGCGTCGAGCGCAGTACCAGTTCCACAGCCAGGTCGGACACCGGAACCTCCCCATCTACTTCCACAGAGCGAAATTCAACGTTCTGTTGAAGGAGTCTTCACGTCGATGCGGAACCAGTCAAGAGCGCCCGGACGGACTACCGACGCCGACGTACCGCAATTGGATGTTTCCACAGGATGGAATTAAGATTTCGCTATGCAGAATGTAGCTACCACCACCAGGAACCGGACGGGCAACTTCCCGAGGACGTCCGCCACCAGGACAAACCACCTCTGACCGGCGGGGACGGCAGTGCCCCGGCTCTAGGGCCGACGCAGACCGACCGGTAGGCTGCTTGCTTGCCTGCCAGCACCGAAAGGACCGCGCCCGTGCCGACGTCCAGCGCCAGCACCACCGACGCCTCCACCAAGCCCACCGCCGCCAGCGGTGGCGTCCAGTCCCTCGAGCGCGCCTTCGATCTCCTCGAACGCATGGCCGACGCCGGGGGCGAGGTCGGCCTCAGCGAGCTCTCCGCCGCCAGTGGTCTGCCGCTGCCCACCATCCATCGCCTCATGCGCACCCTCGTGGCGTGCGGCTATGTCCGGCAGCAGCCCAACCGACGTTACTCCCTCGGACCCCGGCTGATCCGCCTCGGCGAGTCCGCGTCGCGGCTCCTGGGCACCTGGGCCCGCCCGTACCTGGCGCGTCTGGTGGAGGAGACCGGCGAGACCGCGAACATGGCCCTGCTCGACGGGGACGAGATCGTCTACGTCGCCCAGGTGCCGTCCAAGCACTCGATGCGCATGTTCACCGAGGTCGGCCGCCGGGTGCTGCCGCACTCCACCGGCGTGGGCAAGGCGCTGCTCGCCTACACCCCCGCGGACGAGGTACGGGCCCTGCTCTCGCGCACCGGGATGCCGGCCGCGACCGAGAAGACCATCACCACCCCCGAGGGCTTCCTGGACGCCCTGGAGGTCGTCCGGCGGGTGGGCTACGCCGTCGACGACAACGAGCAGGAAATAGGAGTCCGCTGCCTGGCGGTCTCCGTGCCGAACTCCCCGACCGCCGCCGCGATCTCCATCTCCGGCCCGGCCGGCCGGGTGACCGAGGCGGTGGCCGAGTCCTTCGTGCCGATCCTCCAGGGCGTGGCGGCGGAGCTCTCGGTGGCCCTGCAGAGCCAGAACCCGGCGTAGGCCCTGGCCGGGCGGTAGACCCGAAAGAGCCCGGCGCCCCTCCAGGGGACGCCGGGCTCTCGCGTACTCCCCCGGCGCTCCGGGGCCGGCCGGGGCGCACGGCAGCCCCCTCCGGGCGGGCGCCGGAAGGGGGCTGTGCGGGTGATCGCGCCGGTCAGGCCGCCGGGACGGAGTCCGCGCCCTGGGTCAGACGGCCGTCCGTCATCAGCGCCACGGCGTCCATCCGCTCCAGGTGGGCGTGGTCGTGGGTGACCAGCACCGTGGCGGTGGAGCGCTCCCGGGTGAGGGTGACCAGCAGGTCCAGGACCGCGGCGCCGCGCTCGTGGTCGAGCGCGCTGGTGGGCTCGTCGACCAGGAGCACGGCGGGCTCGTTCATCAGGGCGCGGGCGATGTTGATCCGCTGGCGCTGCCCCCCGGAGAGCTGGTGCGGCCGCTTGTCGGCCTTGTCGGCCAGCCCCACCGCGTCCAGCAGCTCCAGGGCCCGCCGGCGCAGGGCCCGCGCGGGCCGGCCCGAGAGGTGGGCCATGACCTGGAGCTGTTCGGCGGCGGTGAGCGAGGCCAGCAGGTTCGGCTGCTGGAAGACGATGCCGATCCTCTCCCGGCGCAGCGCCGACTTCTCGCCCGGGGAGAGCACGGAGGTGTCCTGGCCCGCCACGACCACCCGGCCGCTGTCGGGCGTGACCAGGGTGGCGGCGACCGCCAGCAGGCTGGACTTCCCGGAGCCGGAGGGGCCGACCACCGCCGTCAGGGTGCCGGCGGGCACCTCCAGGCCGACCGCGTCCAGCGCCGTGAGGCGGCCGTCGCCGTCCGGGTAGGTGAGGGTCACGTCGTCCACGAGCAGGGTCATCGGGCGCTCCCGAGAGCGGTCAGGGGGTCGACGGCGGTGATCCGCCGGATGGACAGGGCGGCGCCCAGCGCGCCGAGCGCGATCATCACGGCGGCCGGGACCAGCACGGTGGCCGCGTCGAGCACGAAGGGCACGTCGCCGCCGCTGATCAGCGCTCCGAACCCGGCCGCGAGCGCGGTGCCCGCACCGGTGCCGAGCGCCAGCATCACCACGGCCTGCCCGAGGGCGTCCTTGAGCAGGTACGGGGTGGAGGCACCCAGTGCCTTCAGCACCGCGATGTCCCCGCTGCGCTGGATGGTCCACACCGTGAAGAAGGCTCCTATGACGAGGGCCGAGATGGCGAAGAGGAACCCGCGCATGAGCTGGAGCGAGCCGTTCTCGGAGGTGTAGGAGCCGATCGCGCTCAGGGCCTCGTCGACGGTCTGCGCCCGGGTGGCGGTGGCCGCGTCGCCGGCCGCCCAGTCCACCCCGTCCTTGCCGTCCAGGGCCACGACGGTGGCGAGGGTGTCGGTGGAGGTGCCGGGGTTCCCGACGCGCTGCCAGTCGTTGAGGTCCATCCAGACGACCGGGGTGTGGCTGTGGGCGGCGGTGCCGGAGACCGCGGCCACGGTCATCTCGACCTGACCGATCCGCAGCTTCGATCCGGCGCTCAGCCCGCCGAGCTCCTTGGCGGCCTTCTCGGTGAGGACCACCTTGCCCTGGGTGAGCCCGCTCCCCCGGGGTGCCAGCGAGCCCGCCGGATCCACGCCGAAGACGGACACGCCCGCCGTGCGCTCACCCGCGACGACGTTGGTGGTCCGGATGCCCAGCGGCTGCGCCGAGGTCACCCCGGGCTGCTCCCGCCAGGCCAGCCAGGCCTTCTCGGGCACCTGGGAGTTGGTGAAGGAGACCTTCTGGTCCCCGGCGGGCGCGGCGAACGCGAGGCGGGTGGTGGCGGGCAGGCCGGTGATGGCCGAGATGTTCTCCCGGGCCAGGCCGGCGGTGAGCCCGGACAGCAGGCCGACCAGCAGCGTGATCAGCAGTACGACCGAGCCCATCAGGGCGAAACGGCCCTTCGCGAACCGTAGATCTCTCCATGCGACGAACATGTTCCCCACCTTGGTCTTCCGCGTGGACACAAGGCATCGCGCCACAGTAGGGATCCTCGTATCGAAGGGCGCACCAAGACATCAATCCTTTGGTTGACCGGGGCTCCCGGACCCGGACTTACGCTGGTCAGGACATGACTGCTCCCCTCCCGTCCCCCGCACGCGCCGACCCCGGCGTCCGCACGCTCACCCCCGTCTCCCGCGTCCTGCGGCTGTGCCTGCACGCCCTGCTCCTCGGCCTGCTCGCCCTCGCCGCCGGGCGGGCCGTCGCCGACTCCGCGCCGCGCGCGGGCTGGGTGGTCGCGGCCTGCGCGGTACTGGCCGGCGTGTACCTCACGGGCGTACGGACCCCCGCGGTGCACCGCTCGGCGCGCGCCGGGGCGGTGTGGCTGGCCGGATTGTGCGCGGCCTGGGCCGCGCTGCTGGTGGTCTCCCCCGACGGGCTGTGGATCGCCTTCCCGCTGTACTTCCTGGAGCTGCACCTGCTGCGGCTGCGCTGGGGCGTGGCGGCCGTCGCGGCGACGGCGGCCGCGGCGATCGGGGGGTTCGTGGCGCACAGCAGCGCGGTGACCCCGGGTGCCTTCCTCGGGCCGCTGCTGGGCGGCGCCGTGGCGGTGGCGACCGTCCTGGGCTACCAGGCGCTGTACCGGGAGAGCGAGCGGCGGCGCGAGCTGATCGAGGAGCTCATCACGACCCGGGCCGAGCTGGCCGCGGCCGAGCGGAGCGCCGGGATCCTGGCGGAGCGGGAGCGCCTGGCCCGGGAGATCCACGACACCCTCGCCCAGGGCCTGTCCTCCATCCAGCTGCTCCTGCGGGCCGCCGAGCGCGGCCTGCCCGAGGGCTCGGCGGCGCTCGCGCACATCGGCCGGGCCCGGGAGGCCGCGCAGGAGAACCTCGCCGAGGCGCGTCGCTTCGTACGGGCCCTCACGCCTCCGGACCTGGAGCACGGGTCGCTGCCGGCCGCGCTGGAACGCCTGTGCACCGGGGCTCCGGGCCCCCGGGTCCGCTTCTCCCTGAGCGGGACCCCGCGCCCCCTGCCCACGCCCTACGAGGTGGCGCTGCTGCGGATCGCGCAGTCGGCGCTGGCCAATGTGGTGCGGCACGCGGGGGCCGGGCGCGCCGAGATCACCCTGACCTTCATGGACTCCTCGGTGACCCTGGACATCGTCGACGACGGCAAGGGCTTCGACCCCACGTCCGCGCCCTCCGGTGACGGCGGGTTCGGGCTGCCCGCGATGCGCTCGCGCGCCGAGACCCTGAGCGGGCTGTTCACGGTCGAATCCGCACCCGGCCAGGGCACCGCCGTGGCCGTCACCCTTCCCCTGCCCGCGGAGGCCCTGTCATGACGATCCGGCTGCTCCTCGCCGACGACCACCCGGTGGTCCGGGCCGGGCTGCGCGCGGTGCTGGACACGGAGCCGGACTTCGAGGTGGTGGCGGAGGCGGCGACGGCGGAACGGGCGGTGGAGCTGGCCGCCTCCGCCGGGGTCGACGTGGTCCTGATGGACCTCCAGTTCGGCCCCGGCGGCGGCATGCACGGCTCGGCGGCCACGGCCCTGATCACGGCCGGGTCCCCGTCCCCCCGGGTGCTGGTCCTGACCACGTACGACACGGACGCGGACATCCTGGCGGCGGTGGAGGCGGGCGCCTCGGGCTACCTCCTCAAGGACGCCCCGCCGGAGGAACTGGCGGCGGCGGTCCGCACCGCGGCGGGCGGCCAGTCGGCGCTGGCCCCGGCGGTGGCCCTGCGCCTGATGGACCGCATGCGCACGCCTGCCGAGGCCCTGACCAAGCGCGAACTGGAGGTCCTCCAGCTGGTCGCGGACGGCCTGTCGAACCAGCAGATCTCCAAACAGCTCTTCCTGAGCCAGGCCACGGTCAAGTCCCACCTGGTCCACATCTACGCGAAACTCGGCGTCGACTCCCGCACCTCGGCGGTGGCGGCGGCCGCGACCCGCCGCCTGATCCGCACACCGTAGGCAATCCAGCAGTCCGGCGGTTTGAGGACCGGGGCCTGGGGCGGAGCCCCGAGGGGGTCCGGGGCACAGCCCCGAGGGGGTCCGGGGCACAGCCCCAGGGGGTCCGGGGCACAGCCCCAGGGGGTCCGGGGCACAGCCCCGGGGAACGGGCGAAGGGCGGGTAGGGGACTCCGCCCCGCAGGGCCCACTGCCCGCACCGGGCGGCCCGGGCCGGGGCCCGGGGCCCGGGGCCCGTCAAGCGACCCAGTACGGCCGGTCCACCGCCGAAGGCAGCGGCACGCCCCCGTGAAACGCCTCCGCGAGCCTCCGTACCCCCTCGTCCAGCCGCTCCGCGCCCAGCGTGTACGGAATCCTCAGCCGGTGCTCGAAGGTCCCCGGGTCCACCCCGAACCGCGCGCCCCGCCCGATGTTGACCCCGGCCGCCGCCGCCCGGTCGGCCAGCGCGGAGCTGACCGGCTCGCCCAGGTCCACCCAGAGCGAGAGTCCGCCCGGGGGCACCTGCCAGGACCACTCCGGTGTGTGCCGCTCCAGCGAGGCGATCAGCGCCGCCCGCTGCCCGCGCACCTGCTCCAGCCGGGCGGGCAGCGTCCGCTCCAGGCCGTCCAGCAGCGGGAGCGCCACCAGCTGGTCCAGGACCGAGCCGGTCATGTCGGCCGCCACCCGTACCGCCGTCAGCTCCGTGATCATTTTGGCGGTGGCCCGGATCCACCCGACCCGCAGCCCGCCCCAGTGCGTCTTGCTCAGCGAGCCGATGGTCACCACGTGATCGGCCCCGCCCTGCGGCGCGAGCGAGGCCGTGGGGGCGGGCGCCGGCACGTCGAGCGCGATGTCGGCGATGGTCTCGTCGACCACCAGCCAGGTCCCGGTCCGCCGGGTCGCCGCCAGCAGCCTCAGCCGCTGTTCCTCCGGCATCAGCGCGCCCGTCGGGTTGTGGAAGTCGGGGATCACGTACGCGAGCCTCGGCACGGTCTGGCGCAGCGCGGACTCGGCGATCTCCAGGTCCCAGCCCGCGTCGGAGACGGCGATCGACCCGGTGCGCAGCCGCGCGTGGCGCAGGGCGTCCAGGGCGTTGGCGTAGGTCGGGTTCTCGGTCATCACCCGGTCTCCGGGGCGGCACAGCAGGCTCACCACCAGCGCGAACGCCTGCTGCGCGCCCGCGGTGACGAGGATCTGCTCCGGGCGGGTCGCCAGGCCCCGGCGGGTGAACCGCTCCGCGACGGCGGTCCGCAGGTCGGGCAGCCCGAAGGGGTGGTAGCCGGGGCTGCGGGCGAAGGCCGGGAGCCGGGGCGCGGCCCAGGCCACCGCGTCGGTGAGGGTGTCCTCGGCGGCGCCCATGGCGGCGATGGCGAGGTCGATGCCGGGGTCGCCGTCGGCGTGGTAGCCGCCGGCGCCGACGATGGCGTGCGCGCCGACCGGGCGGTGGCCCTCGGGGAGCTCGGTCCAGGTCCCGGAACCGCGGCGGCTGCGGACGTAGCCGCTCTCGCGCAGGAGGTCGTAGGCGCCGGTGACGGTGGCCCGGCTGGCGCCGAGCGCCTCGGCGAGCTCGCGTTCGGCGGGCAGGCGCACGTGCAGGGCGATCCGGCCGTCGAGGATCAGGGTGCGGACGGCGTCGGCCAGGGCCCGGTACCCGGGGCGGGCCCGTACCTCCGCCGGGAGCAGGGCCGCGAGCTGGCGGCTGCCGATGGTTCTGTCCGCCGTCTGGACCACTCGCCCGTTTGCCATGCCAACCTCCCCCGATTGGCTCTGCCTGCCAGGCCAATCCAGGACCAGACTCGCTGCATTGGCCGCTGATTGGCAAGGAGATGACGCAATGTCGACGAGGCTGACCGACCGTGACGAACGAGCCCTGCTCGCCGCCGCCGAGAACCGGATCGCCGAGCCCCTGCGCCTGGGGGCCGCGCTGGCCGCCGTACGGCGCCTCCTGAGGCGCGAGCGAGAATCGGTGACATGTCACCCCACAGCAGCACCCCAGACCAGTACCGGCCCGAGCGGTCCCCGGCGACGGGCGGCGGCTCCGCCGCTCCCCCGGTGATCGCCGGACTGCTCCTCGCGGCGGGCGGCGGCCGTCGCCTCGGCGGCCGTCCGAAGGCCCTGCTGACCCACCACGGGCGCCCGCTGGTGGAGAACGCCGTACGGGTCCTGCGCGAGGCGGGCTGCGGCCCGTTGCACGTGGTGCTCGGCGCCTCCGCCGCCGAGGTGCGCGAACGCGCCGACCTGAGCGGCTGCGTGGTGACCGACAACCCGGACTGGGCCGAGGGCATGGGCTCCTCCCTGCGGGTCGGTCTCGCCTCGCTGGCCGGTACGGGCGCCCGCGCGGCCCTGGTCTCCCTGGTCGACCAGCCGGGCATCGGCCCGGAGGCGGTGGCCCGGGTCCTGGCCGCCTACCGCTCCCCGGCGAGCCTGGCGGCGGCGGCCTACGGCGGGGAGCGCGGGCACCCGGTGCTCTTCGGGGCGGACCGCTGGCCGGACATTGTGGCGACGGCCACGGGCGACAAGGGCGCACGGGTGCACCTCGCGGCGCATGCGGATGAACTCACGCTGGTCGAGTGCGGCGACATCGCGGAGGCCTTCGACATCGACACCCCTCCCGACCTGGCACGACTCGCCTGAGCGGGCTGTGACGACGATGGCACTGAGGGCCACCGCGAAGCGGAATCTGTCGACTCAGAGAATCTCGACATCAACAAACCATTGAACTTCCACCATGAGGAAATTACTATCCACTGGTCAGAAGCGCCCTGAACCCCCAGACGGCGCCCGCGACCGTATCCCGGAACTCTCCACACCCGACGGCACTGCGTGCCGTCTCGCGCGAGCATTCCCCCGCGGCCGCCAGGCACCGCCGCTGAAGGAGTGACAGATATGTCCGCACCAGCGCCGTCGCTGGCCATCGTCGACGCCGAGCCCCTGCCCCGGCAGGACGAGGTCCTCACCGACGCGGCTCTCGCCTTCGTCGCGGAGCTCCACCGGCGGTTCGCCCCCCGCCGTGCCGAACTCCTCGCCCGCCGCTCCGTGCGACGCGCCGAGATCGCCCGCACCTCCACGCTCGACTTCCTCCCGGACACCGCACAGGTCCGCGAGGGCGACTGGAAGGTGGCGCCGGCCCCGGCCGCGCTGAACGACCGCCGTGTGGAGATCACCGGTCCGACGGACCGCAAGATGACCATCAACGCCCTCAACTCGGGCGCCAAGGTCTGGCTCGCCGACTTCGAGGACGCCTCGGCCCCCACCTGGGAGAACGTGGTCCTCGGCCAGCTCAACCTGATCGACGCCTACGAGCGCCGCATCGACTTCACCGACTCCCGCACGGGCAAGGCGTACGCGCTGAAGCCCGCCGAGCAGCTCGCCACCGTCGTGATGCGCCCGCGCGGCTGGCACCTGGAGGAGCGCCACCTGAACTTCGAGGGCGGCCCGGCCTCCGGCTCGCTCGTCGACTTCGGCCTGTACTTCTTCCACAACGCCAAGCGCCTGATCGAGCTCGGCAAGGGCCCGTACTTCTACCTCCCGAAGACCGAGTCCCACCTGGAGGCGCGCCTCTGGAACGAGATCTTCGTCTTCGCGCAGGACTACGTCGGCATCCCGCAGGGCACCGTCCGCGCGACCGTCCTGATCGAGACGATCACGGCCGCGTACGAGATGGACGAGATCCTCTTCGAGCTGCGCGACCACGCGGCGGGCCTGAACGCCGGCCGCTGGGACTACCTCTTCTCCATCGTCAAGAACTTCCGTGACGGCGGCGAGAAGTTCGTCCTGCCGGACCGCAACGCGGTGACGATGACCGCCCCCTTCATGCGGGCGTACACCGAACTCCTCGTCAAGACCTGCCACAAGCGCGGCGCGCACGCCATCGGCGGCATGGCGGCCTTCATCCCGTCCCGCAAGGACGCGGAGATCAACAAGGTCGCCTTCGAGAAGGTCAAGACCGACAAGGACCGCGAGGCCGGCGACGGCTTCGACGGCTCCTGGGTCGCCCACCCCGACCTGGTCCCGATCGCGATGGCCTCCTTCGACGCCGTCCTGGGCGAGAAGCCCAACCAGAAGGACCGCCTCCGCGAGGACGTCCACGTCGCCCCCGGCGAGCTCATCGCGATCGACTCCCTCGACGCGAAGCCCACCTACGACGGCCTGCGCAACGCCGTCCAGGTCGGCATCCGCTACATCGAGGCGTGGCTGCGCGGCCTCGGCGCCGTCGGCATCTTCGGCCTGATGGAGGACGCCGCCACCGCCGAGATCTCGCGCTCGCAGATCTGGCAGTGGATCAACGCCGGCGTGGTCTTCGAGAACGGCAAGCTCGCCACCGCCGACCTCGCCCGCGAGGTCGCGGCCGCCGAACTCGCCGCGATCCGCGCCGAGGTCGGCGAGGAGGCCTTCACCTCCGGCAAGTGGCAGCAGGCCCACGACCTCCTCCTCCAGGTCTCCCTCGACGCCGACTACGCGGACTTCCTCACCCTCCCCGCGTACGACCAGCTCATCGGCTGACACCCCCGCCTTCGGCTGAAACGCACAGCAGCCGAAACCACGACGGCGCCCCCGAAGCCTTCCGGCTCCGGGGGCGCCGTCGTGCGTCCGGCCGGTGGGTCCGACCGGTGGGTCCGGCCGGCACGTCCGACCGGTGGGCGCCGAACGACCGGTCGGTTGTTACTTGTTCGTAACCCGACCGTACCTAGCGGTAACAACGCGCGGGGTGGGACCTTTCCGATTGCCACCGGCCGGAGGTAACCCCCACTTACCCAGCCATGCACCGGAGTTGTTCCCGGCATGCGCATGGCCGACCGCAGGAGTTCCGCAGTGATGGGATGGCGCAACGACAGCAAGGACCGGGCCCGCCGGGTGCGACGGCTGGCCGGGATCGGCATGGTGGCGGCGCTCGGCGCCGGGGCGCTGGTTGCCGGAGGGGCCGGGACGGCCGTGGCCGGGCCCGGGAGCGGGCCCACGGCCGTGGTGTCCCTCGGCGACAGCTACATCTCCGGGGAGGCCGGGCGCTGGAAGGGCAACAGCCTGACCAACAGCGGGAACCGGACCGGGACCGACCGGGCCTGGGTGAGCGGCAGCAGCTACGACCCCGGCAAGGTCTACGGGGCCACCGCCGGCGGATGCCACCGGTCGGACTCCGCCGAGGTGAGGAGCGCCGGGCCGCTCGCCGACGTCGCGATCAACCTGGCCTGCTCCGGGGCGGTCTCGCGGAACGTGTTCCGCGCCTCCAGCGGCGGTGTCGCCTTCAAGGGCGAGGCCCCGCAGGCCGATCAGCTCGCCGCCGTGGCCGCGAGCAACAACGTCAAGGTCATCGCGCTGTCCATCGGCGGCAACGACCTCGGCTTCGCCGACATCATCAAGGAGTGCGCGTACGACTTCGTGCTCTGGAACTCCTACTGCTACGACGACCAGCAGGAGGGGGTCGACGCGAGGATCGACGGGGTGATGGCCGACGTCGGCAAGTCCGTGGACGAGGTGCGGGCGGTCATGCGCGGCGCCGGGTACGCCGATTCCGCGTACCGGATCGTGCTGCAGTCCTACCCGTCGCCCATCCCGCGCGGCACGGAGAACCGGTACACCCAGAGCGACTGGAGCCGGCTCAACACCGGCGGGTGTCCCTTCTGGAACAAGGACTCCGACTGGGCACGGGACTCGCTCGTGCCGCAGATCGCCGGGCGGCTGAAGGCGGTCGCCGCCGCGAAGGGCGTCCAGTTCCTGGATCTGAAGGACATGATGCAGGGGCGCGAGGTCTGCGCGAAGGCGAGCAAGCAGGTGACCACCGCGGCGCCGGCCTCGGCGAGGACGAGCGAGTGGGCGCGCTGGATCGACAGCAGCGAGACGCAGGGGCTGGTCCAGGAGTCCATGCACCCGAACCACTTCGGGCAGCTCGCGGCCGGGCGCTGCCTGGCGCTGGTCGTGGCGCAGCCGGCGGGCAGCGGGTTCGGCTGCAAGAACACCGCGGGGGCCGACCAGAGCGGGATGTACCTGACCCCGGCGCCGTAGGCCCCGCCTCGCGGTTACGTAGGCCCCGCCTCGCGGTTACGTAGGCCCCGCCTCGCGGTTATTCGGATGATCGCGGGCGGCGACGGCTGGGATGCTCCCGGTATGACCTCAGCCGCTTCCGCCCGCGCTCCCCGGCCGCCCCGCCCGCCCCGGCCCAGTGTGTACATCTCCGTCGACATCGAGGCCGACGGGCCCATCCCCGGGCCGTATTCGATGATCAGCTTCGGTGCCGCGGTGGCGGGGCGGCAGGACGGGGCTTCCTACACGGCCGCCGATCCGGAACGGGACACCTTCTACCGGGAGTTGCGCCCCATCAGCGAGGCGTACGTGCCGGAGGCGCTCGCGGTCAGCGGGCTGGACCGGGACCGGCTGCTCCGGGAAGGGACCGAACCGGGCGCCGCCATGGCGGAGTTCCGCGCGTGGGTGCGGGAGGTCTCGGCGGGGGCCCAGCCGGTGATGTGCGCGTACCCGGCCTCCTTCGACTGGACCTTCCTGTACTGGTACTTGATGAGCTTCGGCGGCGACAGCCCCTTCGGCCACTCGGGCTGCCTGGACATGAAGACCCTCTACGCGGCCAAGGCCCGGGTCCCGCTCCGCGCCGCCGTCAAGGGGCGCATGCCGCGCGGGCTGCTCTCGCGGCGGCCGCACACCCACCACGCGCTGGACGACGCGATCGAGCAGGCCGAGCTGATGAGCAACCTGATGGCGTGGGATCCGCCCGCCCGTTCCCCCCTCGTCACGCACGTCTCCTGGGGCCGCATGGAGGTGGAGGGGCTCGCACCCGGCAAGGACTTCGTGCTGTACCCGGGCGGCGGCCGCGCCTGGGACTGGAACGAGCACGGCACGCGCCACGAGCCGGGGATCCGGCCCGCCGACGTGACAGGACTCCTCGACCGGGGCTGCACGGTGGCCGTCCTCAGCCGCGGCATGGAGCTGCGGCTGCACACCATGCCCGAGACCCTGCGCCTGCTCCGGGACGCCGGGGTGGAGGTCCACGCCGAGGAGACGACCGCCGCGGTCGCGCTCTACAACCGGCTGGCCGCGACCGAGCGCGTGGGCGGACTCTTCCACTCGACCTGCTGAGGGGCGGAGGGCGGGGGGCCGGCGGAGGGCGGGGACCGGCGGAGGGGCCGGCCGGGACCGGCGGGGAACCCGTCCGGGCCGCCGCTCAGCCCGACAGTTCCGGCAGGAGTTCGCGCAGGGGTGTCCGGGCGCCCGAGGCGTAGGCCGCGCGGAAGGCCTGCGGGGTGAGACGGGTGCGGACCGTGTGCTGGACGCGCGGGGCCGGGGCCGCGCGCGGGCGGGTGCGGGAGACCGCGCCGAGGAGACGGGCGGCTTCGGCGTAGCGGCCCTGGTCCGCCTCCAGTTCGGCGAGGAGTTCCACCGAGAAGGCCTGCCCGAGCGTGTCGTCCAGGGCGAACTGGGTCCGCAGCGCGCTGAGCAGTTCGCCGCGGGCCCGTGCCGGGCGGCCCGCGTGGCGCTGGACCAGCGCGTGGGCGTAGCTCAGCCAGGAGCGGGCCCACGGATCGGCCGGGGAGCCGTACGGGGCGTTGTAACGGGCGTCGTACGGGGCGTCGTGCGGAGCGTCGTACGGGGCGTCGTGCGGGGCGTCCGGTCGGCCCTCCTCGGCCGGGACCCGGACCGAGGCCGGGTCCGTGCGGGCCACCGCCAGGGTGTGCGCGGCCCGCAGGCTCTGGTGGCCTGGGCCGAAGCCGGGATCCACCGGCAGGAGTTCCAGCCCGTCCCGGTATTCCTCCGCGGCGGCCTCGTACCGGCCCTCCCACAGCGCGATCGTCCCGCGCAGGTGCGCGAGGTACGCCAGGCAGGCGTCCTCCCCCTCGTACACGGCTGCCGTCCACGCCTCCACCAGCAGCGGATCGGCGCCGTCCGCCTCGCCGAACGCCGCGGCCAGCCACGCAGCGAGCCACAGCGCCCGGGCGGGCCGGGGCGCCGGGTGCACGGCCAGGGCCCGTTCCACGTGCCGGCGCCCCTCCGCGGCCATCCCGCAGGCGGTCCACAGGAACCACAGGGACACCGCGATCTCCAGGGCCGCGCCCAGGCCCCCGGCGGCGAGCGGGTTCATCGCCGCGCGCAGCTCGGGGAGTTCCCGCAGGGCGAGGGCGCGCGCCTCCCGCTGCGCGCCGGCGCGCCACAGCCGCGCGGCCCGCTCCGCGATCACCCGGGAGCGTTCGCGGTGGCGCCGGGCCGTCGTCGCGCCGTCCCCGGCGGGTCCGTGGGCGAGCCGCCGGGCCGCGTACGCCCGTACGGACAGGGGCAGCCGGTAGCGGCCCCGGCCGGCGTCCGCGAGGAGTCCCGGGGCCAGCCGGAGCAGTGCCTCGACGGCGGTGTCCGGGGTGAGCGCCCCGAAGCCGCAGACCTCGGCGACGGCCGCCCTGTCGAAGGAACCGGCGAAGACGGAGAGCCGCTCCCAGAGCAGGCGTTCGGCGGGCGAGGCCAGCCGCAGCGAGCGTTCCGCGTCGCCCCGGGTGCTGCGGCCGGCGCCGCCCGCGAGGAAGCCCAGCGGGTCGGAGCCGAGTCTGCGGAGCGCCTGGGCGGGCGCGTACTGGTGCGAGCGCCCCGCCGCGAGCTCCAGTGCGCCCGGGATGCCGTCGAGCGCCCGGCACAGCGCGGCCACGGCGCCCGCGTTGCGGTCGGTCAGCTCGAAGAAGGGGTCCGCGCCGCGCGCCCGCTCCGCGAAGAGCCGTACGGCCGCGTAGCCGGCGACGTCGGCGACCGGGAACCGGCGCACGGGGTCGGGCGCCCCGTGCCCCGGCGGGACGGGCGCGAGCGGCGAGAGCGGCGGCGCCGGCGGCTGCCCCGGCGGCGCGGTCGGCACCGACAGCGGCGGTACGGCGAGCACCGCCTCCCCGGCGATCCGCAGCCGGCGCTGCGAGGTGGCCAGAATCCGCAGCCCCGGCAGCCGCAGCAGCCCGGCGGCGAGCCCCGCGCCGGCGTCCCCCAGCTGTTCGCAGCCGTCGAGCACGAGCAGCGCCTCACGCCCCGCGAGGCGCTCGGAGAGCTCGGCTCCGAGACCGTCCCCGCACCGCTCGGGCAGGGCCGCGAGGTCCGCCCAGACCACGTCCGGAGCCTCGCCGTCGCCCAGCGCGCGGACGGTGCGCACCGCGAGCCGGGTCTTGCCGATGCCGGCCGGTCCGGTGAGCGTGACCAGGCGTTGTGTGGCGAGCAGCGAGGCGAGGGCCGTGAGCTCCCGCTCCCGCCCGATGAAGCTCGACAGTTCGGCGGGCACCGCCTGCCGCACGCCCGAGCCGGCCTCCCCCACACGTCCTCCCGCGATGTCCGTCACGTGCGCACCGTCATGTGGTCAACGGTTGAACGCACAAAGAGAGATGATCGGCTCATCATCCCGTTGTGCCGCCACCGACCGGGAGAACCACCAAGGGGAGGGTATGAACTCGGCCATTTCCGCCATCGACGACACGGACCGGGCGCTCGTCCACGCCCTCCAGCTCGCACCCCGCGCGAGCTGGGAGCTGCTGGGTCCGGTGCTCGGCGCACGCCCGGACACCCTGGCGCGCCGCTGGGAGCGGCTCACCGGGTCCGGCGAGGCGTGGCTGAGCGGACTCGGGCTGCGCACCGGGGTCACGAAGCCCTGTATGGCCTGGGTGGAGGTCACGTGCACCGCGGGCAGCTCGCACCCGGTGGGGGGCCTGCTCGTCGCGGATCCGTACACCCTGGGGGTGGAGCACACCACCGGGAGCCGGGATCTGCTCGTCTTCGTGGCCGTGCCCGACCTGCCGACGCTGTACTCCTACCTGTCCTCCCGGGTGCAGCGGATCCCGGGCGTGACCGGCACCCGCACCTCGATGGTGACGGCGGTGCACTACGCCCCGGACCGCTGGCGCCTGGACCAGCTGACCCCGGGCCAGATCGGCCTGCTGACCCGGCGGATCCGGCGGCCGGCTTCCGCCGCCGCCCCGGAGCGGCCCGCGGTGGCGCCGCTCCAGCCGGAGGACCGGCCGCTGGTCCTGGCCCTGGCCTCGGACGCGCGGCGCACCGTGGCCTCGCTGGCCCGGGAGTTCGCGATGAGCGAGTCGACCGTACGGCGCCGCCTCGCGCGGCTGGAGGGCGGCCAGAGCCTGCGCTACAGCTGCGCGCTGGCCTCCGGGCTGTCGGGATGGCCGGTGTCGGCGACGCTGTGGGCGGAGGCGTCCGCATGCGAGCTCGCCGACTGCGCGGCGGTCGCCGCGGGGCTGCGCGAGACCCGTATCTGCATGTCCGTCAGCGGCCCCTGGAACTTCATGATCGGCGCCCGGCTGCGCACGGTGGAGGACCTGTCCCGCTACACGGCGGAGCTCACCCGGCGGCTGCCGGGCCTGCGCATCAGGGACTCGGCGGTGGCGCTCCAGGTCCGCAAGACGGAGGCGCAGGAGCTGGACCACCGCGGCCATCGCGTGCGCACGGTCGCCCCGGACATCTGGTCGGGCCCCGCGGACACCGCCTGATCCCCCGCACGCAAGCGCACCGCCCGGCCCCGTCCCGCCCCGCCCCAACGCGTACGGCGGTGCGGACGTCAACCCCGCAGTGGGTGACGTACGCACCGCCGCATCCCTTGCACGGGCCGGGCAGGGCCCGGTCGGCGCGCACGGGCCGGGACCAGCCCGGTTAGTGCACCAGTACCGGATCCGGTGCGGCCGCGGCCGCACCCTTCCTGGCACCGAGGTGGTTGAAGGCCAGGTTCAGCACGATGGCCACGACGCAGCCGGTGCTGATGCCGGAGTCCAGGACGACCAGCAGGTCCTCCGGGAAGGCGTGGTAGAAGCCGGGGGCCGCGATCGGGATCAGGCCGATGCCGAGCGAGGCGGCGACGATCAGGGCGTTCTCGCCCTTCTCCATGGCAGCGCCGGCCAGGGTCTGGATGCCGCTGGCGGCCACCGAGCCGAAGAGGACGATGCCCGCGCCGCCGAGCACCGGCAGCGGTACGACTCCGATGACGGAGGCGGCGATGGGACACAGGCCCAGCAGGATCAGGATGCCGCCGCCGGCCGCGACGACGAACCGGCTGCGGACCTTGGTCATGGCGACCAGTCCGATGTTCTGCGCGAAGGCGCTGCACATGAACCCGTTGAACAGCGGGCTGAGCGCACTGCCCAGGGTGTCGGCGCGCAGGCCGCCCTCGATGGTCTTCGCGTCCGCCGGGCGGCCGACGATCTTGCCCAGCGCGAGGATGTCGGCGGTGGACTCCGTCATGCACACCAGCATCACGATGCACATGGAGATGATCGCGGCGACCTGGAACTGCGGGGCCCCGAAGTGGAACGGCGTCGGGAAGCCCACGAAGTCGGCGTTCCTGACGGCGTCGAAGTTCGTCATGCCCAGCGGCAGCGCTATGAGCGTGCCCACGACCAGGCCGAGGAGGATGGAGATCTGCTGGAGGAAGCCGCGCAGGAACTTGCGCATCAGCAGGACGATCATGAGGGTGACGGCGGCCATGGCGATGTTCTTCATCGAGCCGTAGTCGGTGGCGTGGCTGTTGCCGCCCTGCGACCAGTTGAAGGCCACGGGGAGCAGCGAGACGCCGATCAGGGTGATGACCGTACCCGTGACCACCGGTGGGAAGAACCGGACCAGTTTGCCGAAGTACGGGGCGGCGAAGAAGCCGAGGACTCCGGCGACGATGATCGCGCCGAAGATGATCGGGATGGCGTTGTCGCCCTCGCCCTTGCCGATGGCGATCATCGGGGTCACACCGGCGAAGGAAACGCCGTTGACGAAGGGGAGTTTGGCGCCGATCTTCCAGAACCCGAGGGTCTGGAGGAGGGTGGCGAGCCCTGCGGTGAAGAGGGAGGCCCCCATCAGGAAGGCGGTCTCGGTGGCGGAGAGGCCTACGGCCGGGCCGACGATCATGGGCGGGGCAACCACACCCGCGTACATGGCAGCCACGTGCTGGAGACCGCTGGTGAACATTTTCAGCGGCGGCAGGGTCTCGTCGACCGGGTGCTTTTCCCCCGGGTCCTGCGAGACCTGCGGTACTGCGACTGCGTCTTTGCGAAACCTGGGCGCCTGGGCCACGGCTTCCTCCGAACTGTTAAACACGCCGGCAGGGACGTGATGTGTCTGGGAGGTGATGCGAAAGCAATGCGAGTCGAGCCTGTATGGAGTTGTGGGTGCTGCGAATGCTTGTCCCAAGGGGTGCGGAAACGATTCGCCCGAGTCGTTTGCACGCAGGGCGGCCAAGGGGCCGCCGGAAGGAAGTCGAAAGGAGCTGGAGGTGCCGTAGCAGTGGCGCGGTACACGGGCTGCGGGGCCAGTGAAACGAGTCACCGCTCCCGGGGCGCCCTCGGAAAAACCTCGGGCGCTACCCGGGAACAGCTGCCACGGACCCCGCTCGGGTCCGCGGCCGCCGGCCGGGGGCCGTCCCCCCCGGCCGGACTCCGTGGGATCAGGCCTGCGCGGAGATCCGCGCCAGGCGCTGGGCCTCTTCGCGCGTGGACACGGCGATGGCGTCCTCGTCGGCGAAGAGCAGACGGTTGTTCTCGACGATCTGCTTGCCGTTGACGAACGACGCGGTGACCGGGGCCGCCGCACCGAAGACCAGCGCCGTGACCGGGTCGGCGATCGAGGAGTGCAGGAGGGTGTTCAGGTTCCAGAGCACCAGGTCGGCGCACTTGCCGACCTCCAGCGAACCGATGTTCGAGGCGCGGCCGAGGACCTGGGCGCCACCGAAGGTACCGAGGCGCAGGGCCTGGCGGGCGTTGAGCGCACGCTCGCGGTGGACCGGGTTCAGGCGGTTGATCAGCAGCGCGTTGCGCAGCTCGGTGTGCAGCTCACCGGACTCGTTGGAGGCGGTGCCGTCCACGCCGAGGCCGACCGGGACACCGGCGGCGAGCATGTCCGGGACGCGGGCGATGCCGGCGGCCAGACGGGCGTTGGAGGACGGGCAGTGCGCGACACCGGTCTTGGTACGGGCGAACGCGGCGATGTCGGAGTCGTTCATGTGGACGCTGTGCGCCATCCACACGTCCTCGCCGAGCCAGCCGGTCGACTCGAAGTAGTCGGTCGGGCCCATGCCGAACAGTTCCTTGCAGAACTGCTCTTCCTCGACGGTCTCCGAGCCGTGCGTGTGCATGCGCACACCCAGCCGGCGGGCCATCTCGGCGCCCTGCTTCAGCAGCTCGGTGGAGACCGAGAAGGGGGAGCACGGGGCGACGGCGACCTGGGTCATCGCGTCGAAGGAGGCGTCGTGGTACTTCTTCACGGTCGCCTCGGTGTCCGCGAGGGCACCTTCGAGGGTCTCGACCGCGTGGTCCGGCGGCAGGCCGCCGTCCTTCTCGCTGCGGTCCATGGAGCCACGGGCGAGGGTGAAGCGGACGCCCATCTCGGACGCGGCGCGGATGATCGACCCGGAGAGGTCGCCCGAGCCCTTGGGGAAGACGTAGTGGTGGTCCATCGCGGTGGTGACGCCACCCTTGGCCATCGCGGCGAGGGAGCCCTGCGCGGCCGTGTACGTCATCTGCTCGTCGATGCGCGCCCACGTCGGGTACAGCGCGACCAGCCAGTTGAAGAGGTTGTGGTCGGTGGCCAGACCACGCGTGATCCACTGGTAGAAGTGGTGGTGCGTGTTGACCAGACCGGGGGTCACGAGGTGCCCGGTGCCGTCGATGCGGCGGACGACGTTCTCGAGGTTCTCGGGGGCCTTGCCCGCGCCGACGAACTCGATCTTGTTACCGGCGACGACCACGTGACCCGAGGCGTACTCGGTGTCGTTGGCGTCAACGGTTGCAATCGCACAGTTTTCGATGACGATGCGCTCTACGGCGCTGTCATTGGCTGCCGATGCTGCCATGGGACTTCCTCGTGCTTTCAGTGGCGGTGCGGGCACGGCAAAACCCAGGGGATTTGAGTGCCGGAGCCGGGGGCCTTGACAGCTGACAGTACTGCCGCCCCGTGTGGTGCGTCCGGGTGCCGATTCAGGAAGTTGAAAGTGTTGAGAGGGTGCTGACAGGTGTCGCGCCGCCCCGGGGCCACTGCGGAGCCCCGGGACGCGCGTGCCACATCAGAGGTTGGTCATGTCCACGGGGATACGGGCGTCTACGCCGTCGCGGAGGACCGTCGCCTCGATCAGACCGTACGGGCGGTCCGCGGCGAAGTAGACCTCGTTGTCGTTCTTGAGACCGAAGGGCTCGAGGTCGACGAGGAAGTGGTGCTTGTTCGGGAGCGAGAAGCGAACCTCGTCGATCTCCGAACGGTGGTTGATGATGCGCGAACCCATCTGGTACAGGGTCTGCTGCAGCGACAGGGAGTAGGTCTCCGCGAAGGCCTGCAGCATGTGCTTGCGGGTCTCGGCGTAGGACTTCTCCCAGTTGGGCATCCGCTGGTCGTCGTCCGACCAGCTGAAGCGCCAGCGGGCCGACACCTGGGTGGCGAGGATGCGGTCGTACGCTTCCTTCAGGGTCGTGTACTTGTCCTTCACGTAACCCCAGAACTCGGAGTTCGTGGAGTTCATGACGACGAGGTCCTTGAGGCCGGAGATGACCTCCCAGTTCTTGCCGTCGTACGTGATCTGGGTGACGCGGGTCTCGCCGCCGTTGCGGACGAACGAGTGGTTCACCTCGTCGGAGCCGATGAACTTGGAGTTCGCGTCCGAGGTCGCGATCCGGGACCAGGAGTACTCCTCGATCCGGATGCGGGCCTTCTGGATCGGCTCCTGGCTGTTGACGAACCAGCGCGCCAGGTGAATGCCGAACTGCTCGGCGGACTCGATGCCGTACTCCTTGGCGAACGCGTACACCGTGTTCTTGGTGGTGTCCGTCGGAAGGACGTTCGCGTTCGAGCCGGAGTAGTGGACGTCGTCCATGTCGCCGGAGAGGGCGACCGAGACGTTCAGGTCCTTGATGTGGTGGGTGTCGCCGTCCCGCGTGATCTTGACAACGCGGTTCTCTGCTTTGCCGTACTGGTTCTGGCCCAGAATGGTGGCCATGCTAGCTCCCTCGGTAAACGGAGTAGCCGAACGGGTTGAGCAGCAGCGGTACGTGGTAGTGCTCGCCCGGGTTCACCGCGAAGGTGATGGTGACCTCGGGGAAGAACGCACCGCTGTCCCTTACGCGGGGGGCGTCCTGCTGTGCCTCGGCGGCTTGCTTCTTGGAGAAGTACGTCTCGGTCTCGAAGTCGAGACGCACGTGGGTGGTGCCCTCCGGCAGAGCCGGCAGGTCCTTGCAGCGCCCGTCCGCATCGGTGGCGGAACCGCCCAGGGCCGCCCACTCGCCGTCGAGACCCGTACGGGCCGACAGGGAGATCGCGACGCCTTCGGCGGGCTTTCCGATGCTGGTGTCCAGGATGTGCGTGGACACCGACGCGGTGGTCTCAGTGCTCATGCTCGGTCTTACTCTCCTTCTACGGATTCCACGAGGCGGGTCAGGCGGATCCGGTTGATCTTGACGAGCTCGCCACGAGCGATTTCCCGCTCCTGTTCCGGCGAGTTCTCGATCCGGACCTTGACCGCGTCCCGCATGAACTCACCGGTCGCACCGGTGGCGCAGATGAGGAAGACGTGGCCGAACTTCTCCTGGTACGCCAGGTTCAGTTCGAGGAGCTCGCTCTTGAGCTCCTCCGAGGCACCGGCCATGCCACGCTGCTCGCGGGCGGAGGTCGGGTCTCCCGGCTTCGGCCGGCCGATCGGCGCGTGTCCACCCATCGCCTCGCCCAGGTCCTCCGCGGTGAGCTCGGCCATGGCGGCCTCGTTCGCGGAGAACAGGGTGTCGACGGTGGTGAAGGGGCGCTGGGCGAGCAGTTTGCTGCCCCATGCCGAGCTGGCACACACCTCGTGCAGCTCGGCCGTGGCCGCACTGTCGTCCAAGGCGTTGAACCGGGTGAGACCCGGGGTCGGACTCGAAGTCACGGTAGGCCTCCGTGGCCTGTTGTTGCTTTGACGGGCTGCGCATAGCTAACGCCCTCGACAACACGGCGTCAACACTTTGTTGAAACTTCCCGTACACAAAAGCCGCCGCCCGGGTGAATTGGGCGGCGGCTCGTCACGGTGGGTCAATCAGGATTCACTCTTGGTTGGTCGCGGTGGTTCCTTTGGGAGGGTTCGAGTCCCTGTTCAAGTAGTTGTAGACCGTGAAGCGACTCACGCCCAGGGCCCCTGCCACCGTTTCCACACCGTGCCGGACCGAGAAGGCGCCGCGCGCCTCCAATATCCGTACGACGTCCTGCTTGGACTTCCGGTCGAGCTGCGACAACGGTACGCCGTGCCGGCGCTCCAGCGCCGCCAGGATGTGGTCCAGCGAGTCGGAGAGCTGCGGAAGCCGCACGGCCAGCAGGTCCTGACCCTCCCAGGCGAGCACGACGTCATCGGGCTGGGCCAGGGACGGATCCATCAGCTCACCGCCCATCGCGTCCACCAGCGGCTTGACGGCCGCCACGAAGGGATGGTCCCGGGGCTCGGTCATGGCGTGTCCTCCCCGATCACGTTGACCTGGAGCGAGACGCGCGTGGCTCCGGCCTCCAGGGAGTGCCGCAGCAGTGCGGTGACCGCGGTCAGCACCGCCTCGGACTCCCCCTCTGCCGTATTGCCGAACGGGCCGACGTCGACCGCGTCCAGCTGGGCCGTCTGGATGACCTCGCGAGCGGCTACGGCATGGGCGGGGGCCTCTTCGAGATCGAAGGGCTCGGTCGTGAACTCCACTCTCAATCGCACGCCGCTCAAGCTACCTGGCAGTCGGGACTTTTCGGGAGGCGGTACTTGACAACCGGGCCGCCCTGCTTGCAGTCTTCCATCAGGCAGAAACTAACTTCCGCAATACGGAAGGAGCGCACACCCCTCATGGGATACACGGACCAGCGCTTCGATGTAAATCTTTCGATCCTCTTCACGGAACTCCCGCTCCTGGAGCGTCCCGCGGCCGCTGCCGCAGCGGGCTTCACGGCGGTCGAGCTGTGGTGGCCCTGGATCGAGACCCCCACCCCCGCTCAGGCGGAGCTCGACGCCCTCAAGAAGGCTCTTGAGGACGCCGGCACCCAGCTGGTGGGCCTGAACTTCTACGCCGGCCAGCTGCCGGGGCCCGACCGCGGTGCGGTTTCGGTTCCCGGTGAGGAGTCGGAGCGCTTCAACGCCAACATCAACGTGGCTGCGGACTTCGCCGCCTCGGTCGGCTGCAAGGCGCTGAACGCCCTCTACGGCAACCGCGTCGAAGGCGTGGACCCGGCCGTTCAGGACGAGCTCGCCCTGAAGAACCTGGTCGTGGCGGCCCAGGCCGCGGACCGCGTCGGCGCGATCCTCCTGATCGAGACCCTGAACAAGCCCGAGTCGCCGCTCTACCCCCTGGTGAGCGCCCCGGCCGGCATCGAGGTAGTGGACAAGGTGAACGAGGCCACCGGCCTCGGGAACGCCAAGTTCCTGCTCGACCTGTACCACCTGGCGATGAACGATGAGGACCTCTCCGAGGTCATCGAAAAGTACGCCGCCAAGACCGGACACGTCCAGATTGCGGACAAGCCGGGACGAGGTGCCCCCGGCACCGGCGAGCTGCCCCTCGAAGAGCTGCTCGACCAGCTCCAGAAGGCCGGCTACCAGGGCTTTGTCGGTCTCGAGTACAAGGCCGCCGACGCCGCCGCCTCCTTCGCGTGGCTGCCGGCCGAGGCCCGCGCCGCGAAGTAAGCGGAAAAGTCCGGGCGAACAGCCAGGCACCTGACGAACTTTTCGTACGAAGCATTAAGAGAAGGACCCTCATCATGAGCAACCTCCCCAAGATCGCATGGGTCGGCCTCGGAATCATGGGCTCGCCCATGGCCGAGAACCTCCTGAAGGCCGGTTACTCGGTCACCGGCTTCACGCTGGAGCAGGACAAGCTGGACCGCCTCGCCGCGGCCGGCGGCTCCGCCGCCGGTTCGATCGCCGAGGCCGTCAAGGACGCCGACGTCATCATCACGATGGTGCCCGCCTCCCCGCAGGTCGAGGCCATCTCCTACGGTGAGAACGGCATCCTCGAGAACGCCAAGTCCGGCGCGCTGATCATCGACATGTCGTCGATCACCCCGCAGACCTCCATCGACCTGGCGAAGAACGCCGCCGAGAAGGGCATCCGCGTCATCGACGCCCCGGTGTCCGGTGGCGAGGCCGGTGCCATCGAGGCCGTCCTGTCGATCATGGTGGGTGGCGAGCAGGCCGACTTCGACGAGGCGCTGCCGATCCTCGAGGCCCTCGGCAAGGTCATCGTCCTGTGCGGCCCGCACGGCTCCGGCCAGACGGTGAAGGCCGCCAACCAGCTCATCGTCGCGGTGAACATCCAGGCGTGCGCCGAGGCCGTCGTCTTCCTCGAGAAGTCGGGCGTGAACCTCGAAGCCGCTCTGGACGTGCTCAACGGCGGTCTGGCCGGCTCCACGGTCCTGACCCGCAAGAAGGCCAACTTCCTGAACCGCGACTTCAAGCCCGGTTTCCGGATCGACCTGCACCACAAGGACATGGGCATCGTCACCGACGCCGCCCGCAACGTCGGTGCGGCCCTCCCGGTCGGCGCGGTCGTCGCCCAGCTGGTCGCCTCGCTGCGCGCCCAGGGCGACGGTGGCCTGGACCACTCCGCGCTGCTCCGCGCGGTCGAGCGCCTCTCCGGCGCCCAGATCTGAGCTCCGCTCGGATAGGCGGCCCGATCACGATCCCGATCGTCCCGATCGGCGGGCCGCCACCCGCCCCGTTCGCGGGGCCCTGAGTTTCCGGATGGTGCCGGTGCTGACACCTGTCCTGTCGCGCCCAAGTGCCGGCACCGTCCGGATCACCTCTCCCCTCCTCTTTCTTTCAACAAACTGTTGACGTCGAGTTCATGCCGAAATTAGGCTGTTCCGCATGACGGAAGACGAATTCCGTCAGCAGTTCCCCGTACGGAAGGTCACCATGTCGAAGCGCACGCTGACGACCGAGTCTGGCGCCCCGGTCGCCGACAACCAGAACTCCGCTACCGCCGGCGTCGGTGGCCCCCTGCTGATCCAGGACCAGCAGCTCCTGGAGAAGCTCGCCCGCTTCAACCGCGAGCGCATCCCGGAGCGCGTGGTGCACGCCCGCGGTTCCGCGGCGTACGGCTACTTCGAGGTGACCGACGACGTCACCGCGTACACCAGCGCCGCGTTCCTGAACACGGTCGGCAAGAAGACCGAGACCTTCCTGCGGTTCTCCACCGTCGCCGACTCGCTCGGTGGCGCGGACGCGGTCCGCGACCCGCGCGGCTTCGCGCTGAAGTTCTACACCGAAGAGGGCAACTACGACCTCGTCGGCAACAACACCCCGGTGTTCTTCATCAAGGACCCGATCAAGTTCCCCGACTTCATCCACTCCCAGAAGCGCGACCCCTTCACGGGCAAGCAGGAAGCGGACAACGTCTGGGACTTCTGGGCGCACGCCCCCGAGGCGACGCACCAGATCACCTGGCTGATGGGTGACCGCGGTATCCCGGCGTCGTACCGTCACATGAACGGCTACGGCTCCCACACGTACCAGTGGACCAACGCGCAGGGCGAGGCCTTCTTCGTCAAGTACCACTTCAAGACGAACCAGGGCATCCGCTGCCTGTCGGGCGAGCAGGCCGCCGAGCTCGTCGGCTCCGACGCCAACTCGCACCAGACCGACCTGCTGCAGGCGATCGAGCGCGGTGTGAACCCGAGCTGGACCCTGTACGTCCAGGTCATGCCGGCCTCCGAGGCCGCGGACTA
Organism: Streptomyces sp. NPDC002104; assembly: GCF_053593795.1. Lineage (NCBI taxonomy): Bacteria > Bacillati > Actinomycetota > Actinomycetes > Kitasatosporales > Streptomycetaceae > Streptomyces > Streptomyces sp. NPDC002104. Next base: position 132,276 of record NZ_JBSFDF010000018.1, read on the forward strand.
CCGCTTCAACCCGTTCGACCTCACCAAGGTGTGGCCGCACAGCGACTACCCGCTGCAGCGCGTGGGCCGTCTGGTCCTCGACCGCAACCCGGACAACGTCTTCGCCGAGGTCGAGCAGGCCGCGTTCTCCCCGAACAACTTCGTCCCGGGCATCACCGCCTCGCCGGACAAGATGCTCCAGGGCCGCCTCTTCGCGTACGCCGACGCCCAGCGCTACCGCCTCGGTGTGAACCACACCCTGATCCCGGTCAACGCTCCGAAGGCGACGAAGGCCGACAACTACGGCCGCGACGGCGTCATGGCGCTGCGCAACGGCTCGCGCCACGACAAGAACTACGAGCCCAACTCGCACCAGGGTCCGGCCGAGACCGGCCTGGCGCTGGGCGCCCCGAAGGCCGTCTCCGGCTACACGGGCACCCACGAGGCTCCTGCCCACACCAAGGACGACGACTTCTTCCAGGCCGGTGAGCTCTACCGCCTGATGTCGGAGGCCGAGAAGCAGCGTCTGGTGGCGACCATCGCCGGCGGCCTGTCTCAGGTCACCCTCGAGGACGTCATCGAGAAGAACCTGGCTCACTTCCACGCCGCCGACGCCGACTACGGCAAGCGCGTCGAGGAGGCCGTCCGCGCCCTGCGCGACGCCTGAGCCGAAAAGCTGCGCCGGGATCCTGACGGGAGGTCAGGATCCGGGTGCTGAGCCCGCACTGCGGACCCGGATGAGGGGTGGTACGCGGTGAGGGCAGGACGAGGACCGTGGCGAGCGTGCGAGCCAGTGCGGTGGTAATGGGTTCCGAGGCCCGTCTCTTGACCTGAGGGAGACGAAGCCGGAGTTCTCGTCGCCGTTCGCCACGGTCCCAGCCAAACCTCTCCTCCATGTACAGGGGCCACGCACAGAGTCCCCTGCATGTGAAGGAGAACCTCCCCCACCCTCTCCGCCCGGCGGTGCGAACGTCCTGTCGCGCCAGCCTCGTACCGTCGGGCGGTAACAAGCAGCACACACTCAAAGAGCCGAGTCACGGACGGTCCCGTGACTCGGCATGGTGCTCAAGCTCGAAGGTGGCCAGCTCTGGTCCGTCGTCGAGTTCCAGCACGTCAAGCCCGGCAAGGGCCCGGCCTTCGTGCGCACCAAGCTGAAGAGCGTCATGTCCGGCAAGGTCGTCGACAAGACGTTCAACGCCGGCACCAAGGTCGAGACGGCCACCATCGACCGCCGCGACATGCAGTTCTCCTACATGGACGGCGAGTACTTCGTCTTCATGGACATGGAGGACTTCGACCAGCTGATGGTCGACAAGAAGGCCGTCGGCGACGCCGCCAACTTCCTCATCGAGGGCTTCACCGCCTCCGTGGCCCGCCACGAGGGCGAGGTGCTCTACGTCGAGCTGCCGGCCGCCGTCGAGCTGACCATCGAGCACACCGACCCGGGCGTCCAGGGCGACCGCTCCACCGGTGGCACCAAGCCGGCGACGCTGGAGACGGGCCACGAGATCCAGGTCCCGCTCTTCATCAACACCGGCGAGAAGATCAAGGTCGACACCCGCACCAGCGACTACCTCGGCCGGGTGAACAGCTAACCGTGGCTGCCCGGAGCAACGCGCGCAAGCGCGCTTTCCAGATCCTGTTCGAGGCCGACCAGCGCGGGGTCTCCGTGCGCGAGGTCCTCGCGGACTGGGTCCGCCACTCGCGGTCGGACACCGACCGCCAGCCCGCGGTGAACGAGTTCACCATGGAACTCGTCGAGGGGTACGCCGACAAGGTGGACCGCATCGACGATCTGATCGCCACCTACGCCGTGGACTGGGACCTCGACCGCATGCCGGTCGTGGACCGGAACATCGTGCGTCTCGGTGCCTACGAGCTGATCTGGGTCGACGGAACCCCGGACGCCGTGGCCATCGACGAGGCCGTCCAGCTGGCCAAGGAGTTCTCCACGGACGAGTCCCCCTCGTTCGTGAACGGGCTGCTCTCACGCTGGAGCTCGCCCGCCTGATGGAGCAGGAACCGGCGGTACGGTCGGCCATCCGGCTGTCCCGGGAGCGCCCCGGCACCGCCTCCTGGTC